>NZ_JAGKJL010000040.1:0-86570 GCF_020329495.1 Bradyrhizobium australafricanum
CGCAGATCCTTCGTCTGCCAGCCGTCAGTTTGTGAGATGGGCACGCCTGTCAGGCTCCCTCCCCCGCTAGCGGGAGAGGGAGCCTGACAGGCGTGCCCATCTCACAAACTGACGGCTGGCAGACGAAGGATCTGCGTCGCGCGTCGTAACAGCCCCGATTATCAACCTCTACCGGACAATCCTTCCAGTCTTTCTCGGATTATCGAAACCGGCCGCCTAATACATCTTGTGCAGCAAGGACGACCTCGATGACCGCACTTCAGCCCACAGCCGACGCAGCGAACGCCGCCGCGCTCCCCGGCCCCGCAGCGCCGGCGGCGCCTGCGATCCCCACGAAAACCTGGATCGCGGTGATCGGGGCGACGCTCGGCGCGTTCATGGCCGTGCTCAATATCCAGATCGTCAACGCCTCGCTCGCCGATGTGCAAGGCGCGATCGGCGCCGGGATCGACGACGGCGGCTGGATCTCGACCTCCTATCTGATCGCCGAGATCGTGGTGATCCCGCTCTCCGGCTGGCTCGCGCAGGTGTTCTCGGTGCGCATCTATCTGCTCACCAACGCGTTCCTGTTCCTGGTGTTCTCGGCGGCGTGCGCGCTGGCACAGGACCTGCCGCAGATGATCGCGCTGCGCGCCGTGCAGGGTTTTACGGGCGGCGTGCTGATCCCGATGGCGTTCACGCTGATCATCACGTTGCTGCCGAAGGCCAAGCAGCCGATCGGGCTCGCGCTGTTCGCGCTGTCGGCGACGTTCGCGCCCGCGATCGGCCCGACCATCGGCGGCTACCTCACCGAGAACTGGGGCTGGCAGTACATCTTCTATGTCAACCTGGTGCCGGGCGCCGTGATGATCGCGATGCTCTACGTCTCGCTCGATCCGAGCCCGATGAAGCTGTCGCTGATCCGCCAGGGCGACTGGCTCGGCATCATCACTATGGCGATCGGCCTCGCCGCGCTGCAGACCGTGCTGGAGGAAGGCAACAAGGGCGACTGGTTCGGCTCGCCCTTCATCGTCCGCCTGTCGGTGATCGCCGCCGTCGCGCTGGCCGCCTTCCTGATCGTCGAGTTCACCGTGGAGAAGCCGCTGCTCAATCTGCGCCTGCTCGCCCGCCGCAATTTCGGCTTCGGCATGCTGGCCAACTTCCTGCTTGGCATCGCGCTGTACGGCTCGGTGTTCATCCTGCCGCAGTACCTCGCGCGCATCCAGGGCTACAATGCCGAGCAGATCGGCATGGTGCTGGCCTGGACCGGGCTGCCGCAGCTCGTGCTGATCCCGCTGGTGCCGCGGCTGATGCAGCGCTTCGACCCCCGCATCATCATCGGCGTCGGCTTCGCGCTGTTCGCCGGCTCCAACTTCATGAACATCTTCATGACCAACGACTACGCCACCGACCAGCTGTTCTGGCCCAACATCGTCCGCGCCATCGGCCAGGCGCTGGTGATGGCGCCGCTGTCTGCGGTTGCGACCGCGGGCATCGAGCTGGGGAATGCGGGCTCGGCCTCCGCGCTGTTCAACATGATGCGCAACCTCGGCGGCGCGGTCGGCATCGCCGTGCTGCAGACGCTGCTGACCAAGCGCGAGCAATATCACTCCAACGTGCTGATGCAGTCGGTCTCGCTGCTGGAACAGGCCACGCGCAACCGGATTGAGCAGCTGACGCAGTATTTCATGAACCACGGCGTCGCCGACCAGGCCGCGGCCGCCCACCGCGCAATCGCGGCGATCGGCAAGGTCGTGCAGAAGCAGGCCTACATCCTCGCCTTCAGTGATACCTTCTATCTGCTCGGCGTCGCGCTGATCATCGCACTCGCGGCGACACTCTTCCTGAAGAAGCCGGGCCAGCTCGCTGGCGGCGGTGCGCACTAACCCAAGCCACAACCACGGAGAACGACCATGAAGCCCCGCATGAACTTCTACCAGGCCGCACCCGAGACCATCAAAGCGCTGGTCGCGGTCGAAAACCAGATCGCTGCGAGCGGCCTCGAGCAATCGCTGATCGAGCTGGTCAAGACCCGCGCCTCGCAGATCAACGGCTGCGCCTACTGCATCAACATGCACACCGAGGATGCCCGCAAGCACGGCGAGACCGAGCAGCGGCTCTATTTGCTCAACGCCTGGCGCGAATCCCCGCTCTACAGCGAGCGCGAGCGCGCGGCACTGGCCTGGACCGAAGCGTTGACGCTGGTGTCAGAGACGCATGCGCCCGACGCCGACTATGAGGCCGTGCGCGCCCAATTCTCGGACAGCGAGCTGGTCAACCTGACCACGCTGATCGGCGCGATCAACGCCTGGAACCGGATCGCCATCGGCTTCCGCGCGGTGCATCCGGTGAAGGCGAAGGCGGCGGCGTGAGCAGCGCGGACGATCCATCCCCGTCATCCTGAGGAGCCTGCGCAGCAGGCGTCTCGAAGGATGCACGGCCACAGACGGGCCGTCGACCCTTCGAGGGCCGCTGAAGAAGCGGCCACCTCAGGGTGACGGTGCCAAGGCGATGCGCAGACCGTAGGGTGGGTTAGCCGAAGACGTAACCCACCATTCTCTCCGCGGTGAGCAAAGTCGGTGGGTTACGCTGCGCTAACCCACCCTAGGCAGTGTCAAACCGCCGTCGCGCGGGCGAACTCGACGTAGATCTCGCGCAGGCGGTCGGTGATCGGGCCGACCTTGCCGCCTCCGACCTTCTTGCCGTCGATCGCGACCACGCCCTGCACGAACACGGAAGCGCTGGTGATGAAGGCTTCCTTGGCGGCGAGCGCTTCCTCGATCGTGAAGGCGCGCTCCTCGATGCGCAGCTGGCGTTCCTCGGCGAGCTTGACCACCGCCTTGCGGGTGCAGCCGGGCAGGATCTCGTTGCCGTTCTGCCGGGTCACGATGACATCGTCCTGGGTGACGATGAAGGACGAGGACGAGCCGCCCTCGGTGACCTTGCCGTCCTCGATCATCCAGGCTTCGCCGGCGCCGGCCGCGGCGGCCGCCTGCTTGGCCAGCACCTGCGCCAGCAGCGCCACGCTCTTGATGTCGCGCCGCTCCCAGCGAATGTCAGGCACCGTGATGACGTTGATGCCGGTCTTGGCCGAGGGCGCGTTGATGATGTCCTTTTCCGAGGTGAACATCACGAGCGTCGGCTTGACGTCGGCTTTCGGGAAGGCGAAGTCGCGCCCCTTGTCGGCGCCGCGGGTGACCTCGAGATAGACCATGCCGTTGACGAGGTCGTTGCGCGCAACCAGCTCCTTCTGGATCTCCTCGATCCGCTCCAGCGTCTCCGGCAGCGCGAGCTGGATCTCGCCGACCGAACGGTTGAGCCGCGCCAGATGCGAGGCGTTGTCGATCAGCTTGCCCTCGAGCACCGCCGCCACCTCGTAGATGCCATCGGCGAACAGGAATCCGCGGTCGAAGACCGAGACCTTGGCCTCCGAATGCGGCACGAACGAGCCGTTGACGTAAGCGATCTTTTCCACGCGAGTTCTCCTGCGGACGAAGGGGGTTTCAGGCCTTCGTATACGCAAATTGTTAACGGGGGAAAACCCTCCCGACGGCGCCCGTGAACTGCGTAAATCCACTACCGTCACCCTGAGGAGTGCGCCCTTGCGCGCGTCTCGAAGGGTCGACGGCCCGGCTGGTGGCCGTGCATCCTTCGAGACGCGCTACGCGCTCCTCAGGATGACGGGTTTGGCCAATGCGCCGCCCCTCAGTGCTGCAAGATCTTCGACAAGAACTTCTGCGCGCGGTCGCTGCGCGGCGTGCCGAAGAAGTCGGCCTTCTTGGCGTCCTCGACGATCTCGCCGCGGTCCATGAAGATGACGCGGTCGGCGACCTTGTTGGCGAAGCCCATTTCGTGGGTCACGACCATCATGGTCATGCCCTCGCGGGCGAGGTCGACCATGACGTCGAGCACCTCGCTGATCATCTCCGGATCGAGCGCCGAGGTCGGCTCGTCGAACAGCATGGCGATCGGGTCCATTGCCAGCGCACGGGCGATCGCGACGCGCTGCTGCTGGCCGCCGGACAGCTCGGCGGGAAACTTCTTCGCGTGATCCTTCAGCCCGACGCGCTCCAGAAGCTTCATGCCCTTGGCGGTGGCGTCCTCAGACTTGCGGCCGAGCACCTTCTCCTGCGCGAGGCGGAGATTGTCGATGATGCGCAGATGCGGAAACAGCTCGAAATGCTGGAACACCATGCCGACGCGCGAACGCAGCTTCGGCAGGTCGGTCTTGGGATCGTTGACCTTGACGCCGTCGAGCGTGATGTCGCCGCCCTGGATCGGCTCCAGCGCATTGACGCATTTGATCAGGGTCGACTTGCCCGAGCCGGACGGGCCGCAGACCACCACCACCTCGCCCTTGGCGACGCTGGTGGTGCAGTCCTTCAGCACCTGGAAGCTCGGCCCGTACCATTTGTTGACGTGGTTGATCTCGATCATGATGGCTCAGCTTTTTTGTTTAGGCATGACCTTGTCGGAAAACCGGTTCCCACTTTTCCGGGTCATGCCTCAGCGAACGATGGCAATGCGCGCCTGCAGGCGGCGAACGCCGTAGGACGCGATACAGGAAATGACGAAGTAGACCAGCGCGGCGAACAGATACATTTCGACCAGGCGGCCGTCGCGCTGCGCGACCTTGCTGGCGGCGCCGAGGAAATCCGGGATCGACAGCACGTAGACCAGCGAGGTGTCCTGGAACAGCACGATGGTCTGCGTCAGCAGCACCGGCAGCATGTTGCGGAACGCCTGCGGCAGCACGACGTAGCGCATCGACTGCGCGTAGGTCAGGCCGAGCGCGCTGGCCGCGGCCGGCTGGCCCTTCGAGATCGACTGGATGCCGGCGCGCATGATCTCGGAGAAATACGCCGCCTCGAACGCAATAAAGGTGATCAGCGAGGAGGCGAAGGCGCCGACCGTGATCGGCCGCGACGCGCCGGTCAGCCACTGCCCGATATACGGCACCAGGAAGTAGAACCAGAAGATCACCAGCACCAGCGGCAGCGAGCGGATGAAGTCGACATAGAAGCCCGCGATGCGCCCGAGCACCTTGTAGCTCGACAGCCGCATCAGGGCGATCAGGGTGCCGAACACCAGGCCGCCGAACGCTGCGAGCGCGGTCAAGGTCAGCGTGAAGCGCATGCCCTCCAGGAACAGGTAGGGCAGCGAGCGGCGGATGACGTCGAAATCGAAACTGCCGATCATCGTCATTTGCCCGTGATGTAGCCGGGGATCGCGACATAGCGCTCGAGGAAGCGCATCGCGGTCACCACGACGAAATTGAGGAGCAGGTAGAGCACGGTCGCCGCCGTGAAAGCTTCGAACACCTGGAACGAGAATTCCTGCATCGAGCGGGCCTGGCCGGTCAGTTCGATCAGGCCGATGGTGATGGCGACCGCACTGTTCTTGATGGTGTTGAGGAATTCGGAGGTCAGCGGCGGCAGGATGATGCGGAATGCCATCGGCAGCAGCACGTAGCGATAGGTCTGCACCGTGGTGAGGCCGAGCGCGGTCGAGGCCTGCTTCTGCCCGCGCGGCAGCGAGGTGATGCCGGCCTGCAATTGCACGGCGACGCGCGCCGACATGAAGAAGCCGACGCCGATCGCGGCGGTCCAGAACGGCGCATTCGGCAGTTGCTTCAGCCAGAGCCCGGCCGACCGCGGCAACAATTCGGGCAGCACGAAGAACCACAGGAACAGCTGCACCAAGAGCGGCATGTTGCGGAAGAACTCGACCCAGCAGAAACCGATCCACGACGCGGTCCGCGACGGCAGCGTGCGCAGCACGCCGATCACCGAGCCGGACACCAGCGCGATGATCCAGGCCAGCACCGACACCTTGACGGTGACCACCAGCCCCGACAGCAACAGGTCGAGATAGGTGCCGGTCCCCATCGGGTTCGGCTCAAGGAAAATGTGCCAGTTCCAATTGTAGTTCACAGGTCCCCCACGCGGCCGTGCCGGTCACGCCATTACGCCGGCATCGCGCGCGGCGTCTATGCAAATGTCCGGCCATTCTCCTCCAAAAATGGCCGGACATGCTAACTTTCAGGACCCCCTCCCAAAAGGGGCGACGGGTCATACGCAGCGGTCAGTTGACCAGATAGGCATCCGGATCCGGAGAGTCCGACGGCTTCGCAAACTGCTTCTTCATCTCCGGTCCAGCCGGCGAGTTGAGATTGAGGCCCTTCGGCGGGATCTTTTGGGTGAACCACTTGTCATAGATCTTCTGGCCCTCGCCGCTGGTGTAGAGCGCGGCGGTTGCGGCGTCGACGACCTTCTTGAACGGCGCGTCGTCCTTGCGCAGCATGATGCCGTAGGGCTCGGGCTTGGAGAAGGCGTCCTTGGAGATCACGTAGTCATCCGGCGACTTCGAGCCGGCGACGAGGCTCGCGAGCAGGATGTCGTCCATCACGAAGGCGACCGCGCGATCGGTCTCGACCATCAGGAAGGCCTCGGCATGATCCTTGGCCGGGATGATATTGACGCTCAGCCCGCGCGCGAGGTTGGCCTCGGTCAGCTGCTTGATGTTGGTGGTGCCGGCGGTCGAGACCACCGTCTTGCCCTTCAGATCGTCGATCGAATTGATCTTGCTCGCCTTCTTGGTGACGTAGCGGCTGGCGGTCAGGAAGTGGCTGTTGGTGAAGGAGACCTGCTTCTGGCGCTCGGCATTGTTGGTGGTCGAGCCGCATTCGAGGTCGACGGTGCCGTTGGCCATCAGCGGAATACGGGTCGCCGAGGTCACCGGGTTGAGCTTGACCTCGAGCTTGTCGAGCTTCAGCTCCTTCTTCACGGCATCGACGATCTTGTAGCAGATGTCCATGGCGTAGCCGACCGGCTTCTGGTTGTCGTCGAGATAGGAGAACGGGATCGAGGAGTCGCGGTAGCCGAGCGTGATCGCGCCGGTGTCCTTGATGTTCTTCAGCGTGCCGGTCAGCTCCTGGGCTTGCGCCTGGCTCGCGCCCAGCGCGGCGGCGAGCGCGAAGCCGATCAGATAATTGCGTGTCATACGTCTACTCCTTGCGTGGAAACGGTCGTTCTAGTGCGTGAGAATATCAGCGAGGACGGGTGCGATATAGCGGCGAAACTGTTCCGGATTCTCGCTCATCGGAAAATGACCGAGCCGCTCCATGATCGTGACGCTGGCGCCCCCTATTGCCGCTGCCGTCCGCCTCGTGTCCTCAGGCGTGCACGAGAAATCATACTCGCCCGTAAGCAGATAGAGGTTGCATACTTTAGTCTCGATTGACGCGACCCGGCCGCGCAGGTCGCCGTCGACACGGTAGAAATACAGGTCGCCCTTGAACACGCCGGGGCCGCCCTGCTTGTAGGCCCACAGCGTTTCCATCCGCGCAGGCTCCGGGCTTTGCGGGGCGATCAGCCCGGACACCAGCGCGGCGCAGACTTCGCCGCCGTGAACATCCGGCCGGTTCAGCCAGTTCGTGTCATACCACGGCGCCTGGAAATCGGCAGCCTCGAGCCCGATCAGCGCGCGGAACTCGGCGGCATATTCGATCGCAAGGTTAAGCACGATGCGGCCGCCGATCGAGCAGCCCATCACCACAGGCTTCTCCAGCCGCAGCGCACGGCAGAAAGCGCGGATGGTCTCAGTGTAGCGCGCAGTGGTGAGTTGGTATTCATCGCCGGTCCAGCTCATCGGCGGATTCGACTTGCCATGCCAGGGCATATCGAAGGCAATGATGCGGAAATTTTCGGCAAATTGCGTATCCGCGAGCAGATGGCGCCATTGCCGCGCATCCGATCCCGCGGTGTGCAGGCAGACCAGCGGAATGCCCGTGCCGTTCTCCTCGAAATAGATGCGGTGCAGTTCGCCGCCGATCTCGACGTGAACGTAGCGGCCGACCATCGGCTCGATGTGACCGTTCATGATCTTGCCGCTCATGATACGGCCGCCGCGAAATGCTGCCGCGGCAGCGCCAGCAGGTCCTTGAAGTATTGCAGATGCGCCATGAAGGGATGCAGGTCGCCTTCCAGCACGGCCTCGGCGCGCTTGGTCAGCGCCAACAGATCGTGCCAGCCGGGCTTCGGCTCGGCCTGCCAATAGGCGGACCAGGCCTGCGGGGTCGCGCGATAGGAAAAGCGCCAGGAGCGCATCAGGACCGGCGAAGGCTTAAGCTCGACGATGCGCCCGGCGCGGATCGCGGCGTGAAACGGCCGCGCCATCGGGCCGATCAGGCAGTCGCAATCGAGCAACCGCCCGCGCGCAACCAGCCGAGGGGCCTCGTCGAGCAATGCGGGAAGGCCGGCAAACGCCCTCGTCACAGCGTCGTCGGTGGCGTCAGGCGATGGCGTCATCTGTCGGGCGGCGTTCCTGCAGCGGGCGGAGCCATGATGACGGCAAGCGCGCAATCCCGCAAGGCGCCGATGCCTTTGGGTTCCCTTGATTATTCGCTTGACCAAACCCGGCTTGCCGGTCAGGCGCGCACACGCCGCGCCCTCCCGGCACAGTGCCAGGAACGGCCAATCCGTCCGACCAAAGGCCGATTGAATTCCGCGGCTCGGCAGGTCGCGCCAAATCGCGGCAGACCAATTGTCGCAGCCGGCGCTTCGAGCGCAATTCGCGCTTCCGTTGCCCGCCCCGTTCTGTCCAATGCGCTCGGTCCCAGCATACAGGGACGATCATTGCCAACACCGAACAAGACGCGGCCGCGATCGAACGCGGTCATAAGGGAGAGATCGAGATGTCGCACCGCAATCGCTTGATGGTCCTGCTCGCCGCCGCCGGCATGCTGGTGTCAACAGCGGCGCTCGCGCAGGACTATCCGACCAAGCCGATCACGCTGATCGTGCCATGGCCGGCGGGCGGCTCGACCGATATCTCGATGCGCGCGATCGCCGAGAGCGCCTCCAAGGTGCTGGGCCAGCCGATCGCGGTCGACAACAAGGCGGGCGGCGGCGGCACCGTGGGCCCCGCGACGATGGCCGCCGGCGCCAAGCCCGACGGCTACACCATCGCCCAGATCCCGATCACCGTGTTCCGCCTGCCCTTGATGCAGGAGGTGTCTTGGGATCCGGCGAAGGATTTCTCCTACATCATTCACCTCACCGGCTACACCTTCGGCGTCACCACCAACGCGGAGTCGCAGTTCAAGACCTGGCAGGACGTGGTCGATTTCGCCAAGAAGAACCCGGGCAAGGTGACCTATGCGACGCCCGGCACCGGCACCTCGCTGCATGTCGGCATGGAGCAGATCGCCCTGATGGCCGGGATCAAGCTGACCCAGGTGCCGTTCAAGGGCGGCGCCGAGACCAATGCGGCCGTGCTCGGCCAGCACACCATGCTGCAGGCGGATTCCACCGGCTGGCGGCCGCTGGTCGATGCCGGCAAGCTCCGCCTGTTGATGGTGTGGACCGGCGCGCGCTCGCCGAACTATCCCGACGTGCCGACGCTGAAGGAGCTCGGCTACCCCATGGTCTATGACTCGCCGTTCGGCATCGCCGGCCCCAAGGGCATGGACCCCAAGATCGTCGCCAAGCTGCACGATGCCTTCAAGAAGGCGATCGAGGACCCGGCGGTGATCGCGACGCTCGCCAAATACGACATGGTGCCGAACTACAAGAACACCGAAGACTACAAGAAGTTCGTGGGCGAGGTCACCGAGTCCGAGCGCAAGGTGATCGACACGCTCGGGCTGGCGAAGAAGTAAGGACTGGCCGCGAAGTCTCCGTCCGTCATTGCGAGGAGCGAAGCGACGAAGCAATGACGGGGATAGGTCGATGCCCCACCTCGCGACTTGACGAGAGCACATCCCATGACAGACCAAACCAACGTCAAATTCCGCCTTAACAACTCCGAGCTCTGGGGCGGGCTGATCGGGCTCGGGCTCGGCGCCTTCGTGATCTGGTCGGGCCTCAAGCTGAAGCTCGGCACCATCAACGATCCCGGCTCCGGCTACGTGCTGTTCTACACCGGCATCCTGATGTGCGTGTTCGCGGCCTCGATCATGATCGCGGCGATCACCGAGGGCGGCCCGACCTTCGCCTCGCGCTGGGAGAATGCGCGCTGGGGCAAGCCGGTGCTCGTCATCGTCTGCCTCACCGCGTTCGTCTTTGCGCTGGAGCCGCTCGGCTTCCTGCTGTCGGCGATCCCGCTGATGCTGTTGCTGCTCCGCGTGATCGATCCGGTGCGCTGGTCGCTGGCGATCCCGCTGTCCATCCTTGCCCCGCTCGGGATGTGGTGGGTGCTGAAGCACCTGCTCGCGATCCAGCTGCCGAGCGGCATGTTCGAGATCGGTTGAGCGCCCATGGATACTCTCGTCAACGTCGCCCACGGCCTCGGCGTCGCGCTGCTGCCGATCAACCTGCTCTACTGCTTCATCGGCGTGTTCATCGGCACGCTGGTCGGCGTGCTGCCCGGCATCGGCCCGATCTCGGCGATGTCGCTGCTGCTGCCGGTGACGCTGTCAGGCACGCCGGAGTCCGGCATCATCATGATGGCCGGCATCTATTACGGCTCGATGTATGGCGGCTCGACCACCTCGATCCTGGTCAACATCCCCGGCGAAGCGGCTTCCGTCGTCACCTGCATCGACGGCCACCAGATGGCGAAGCAGGGCCGCGCCGGCCCCGCGCTCGGCATCTCCGCGTTCGGCTCGTTCATCGCCGGCACCTTCGCGTTGATCGCCCTGATGCTGGTGGCGCCCTCGCTCGCCAGCGTCGCGATCGCGTTCGGGCCGGCCGAATATTTCAGCCTGATGGTGCTCGGCCTCGTGGTGCTGACCTTCCTCACCCAGGGCTCGATGGCCAAGGCGCTGCTGATGGCCTGCATCGGCGTCGTGCTCGGCCTGGTCGGGCTCGACAGCATCACCGCGCAGCCGCGGCTGACCTTCGGCCGCCTCGAGCTGATCGACGGCATCGGCCTCGTGCCGGTCGTGATGGGCCTGTTCGGCGTCGCCGAGGTGCTGCTCAACACCGAGCAGGCGATCAAGCGCGACATCATCAAGACCAGGATCAACCAGTTGCTGCCGAGCAAGGAGGACTGGAAGGCCAGCGCCGGGCCGGTGGCGCGCGGCACGGTGCTCGGCTTTTTCCTCGGCATCCTGCCCGGCGGCGGCGCCGTGGTGGCGTCGTTCGCCTCCTACGCGCTGGAGAAGCGGCTCTCGAAGCATCCGGAGCGCTTCGGCCACGGCGCGATCGAGGGCGTCGCGGGGCCGGAATCGGCCAACAATTCCGCGGCCGGCGGCGCCTTCATTCCGCTGATGACGCTCGGCATCCCGCCGAACGTGGTGATGGCGCTGCTGCTCGGCGCCTTCGTGATCCACGGCCTGCAGCCGGGGCCGCTGATGATTTCGCAGAACCCGACGCTGTTCTGGGGCATCGTCGCCAGCATGTATATCGGCAACCTGATGCTCTTGGTGCTCAACCTGCCGATGATCGGCATGTGGGTGCAGCTGCTGCGGCTGCCCTACAACGTGCTGTTCCCGCTGATCATCCTGTTCACGATCATCGGCGTCTACTGCTCCAGCAACAACGTGTTCGACGTCCACGTCATGATCGCGTTCGGCGTGATCGGCTATTTCATGCGCAAGCTCGGCTACGAGCCGGCGCCGCTGGTGCTCGCCTTCGTGCTCGGGCCAATGCTGGAGAACAATCTGCGCAAATCGCTGATCCTCTCGCAGGGCGACCTCATGACCTTCGTGGAGCGGCCGATCTCGGCGATCTGCCTCGCCTTTGCGCTGGTACTGCTGGTCGGCCCGCTGCTGCCCTCGCTGCGCAAGAAGCGCGAGCTGGTGGCGCTGGATGAGGGGGCGTAGGAGAGCGAGGCTGGATCGGGTTGAGAAGCAGCCGCATCGGCACTGCGCTCCCTCGCCCCGTTCTTACGGGGTCGAGACGAGCGGAGCTCGCTCTTGGAGGGTTGGGGTGAGGGGCTGCCTCCGCAAACACGGTGATAGCAGTATCTGCGGAGGCTCCCCTCACCCGCAACGCATCTGACGATGCGTTGCGGCCTCTCCCCGCGCGCGGGGAGAGGCGAAATGGCAGCTCAACCCGCTTTCACACCCCGCCCGTTCTTCGGCGCCTGGGCCAGGGCGCGGGCCAGCACCTGGGCTTCCTTCTTCAGCATGTCGGCGAGCTCGCCTTCGCGGCGGCGGATGCGGTCGGACGCGGCGCCGATCGAGAGCGCGGCGACCACCTCGCCGGCATCGTCGCGGACCGGCACGCCGACGCCGCCCATGCCGGGGAACGCGGCGTCGATCAGCACGGTGTGGCCGGCCTTGCGCGCCATGGCGATCCGCTCGCGCAGGAACTTCGGCGTGATGCGCGGCGATTTCGCCAGCCGCGGCACGATCACCTCGATCACAGCCTCGATCTCGGCATCCGGCAGCCAGACCAGCAGCGCCAGCGCGCCGGCGCCGACACCGAGCGGACGGCGGCTGCCGATCTGCAGATAGTTCGGTTGCAGCGGATGGTTGCCGACCGAGCGCGCCAGATAGAGCGCCTCGACGCCGGATCGCACCGACAGCAGCGCGGTATCGGCCGAGCGCTCCGACAGCCGGAGCAGGCTCGGCTGCGCCAGCTCGGCGATGTCGACCGAACGGCGCGCGCCGACCGCCATCACCCGCGCCTCCTGGCCGAGCTCATAGGTCTTGGCGCCGGCGACGCGACTGACGAAGCCTTCCTCGATCAGCGAATTGAGAATGCGCAGCGCCGTCGCCTTGTTCAGCGAGGTGGTGTCGGCGATGTCGGTGAGCCGCAGCGGCGAACGCTGCGCCAGCACGCGCAGGATCGCACAGACCTTCTGGATCGCGTTAAACTTGTCGGGTTGTCCGGGCTCCGGCAGTGGCCTCTTGCGGCTGGTCCGTGCGGTCGCAGTCGTTGAGGCATTCATGCCCTGGCCTTCCTTGCCGTCAATTCCAAATCCTGAACCGGGCACGACGTTTAGACGCGCCCGGCGGACATCATCCTAGGACGGATGACGTGCGCCGGACACCGTATACTTTCGTCAGATGAAACTTTGATTTCGACTATCTACGCTGCTGTGCAACAATAAGGATATTTGAATTTCGCATCACGAAATCTGATGCGCTTAGCATGATCCTTTCGAAAAACCGCTTCGCACTTTTTCGGATCATGCGCTACGCCAGCCGCAGCCTGCGGATCGTGAACAGCGCACAGAGGCTGAGGATGCAGACCGCGGTGAGATAGTAGCCCGGCGCGAGCTCGCCGATCGGCGCGAAGCCGCCCATCCAGGTCATGATCGCCGGCCCCATGCCGCCGAACAAGGTGACGCCGATATTGTAGCTGAGACCGAGCCCGGTCGCACGCGTCGCCGCCGGAAACAGTTCCGACATCAGCGCGGCGAGCGGCCCGTAGTACAGCGACTTCAGGACGCCGAGCCAGAGCACGCCGATCAGGATGATCATCGGCGTCGGCTTGCCGGTGAGCAAGAGGAAGGCCGGGAAGATCGACACCAGCAACAGCAGCGCGAACAGGATCATGTGGGTGGTGCGTCCGATCTTGTCGGAGACCATGCCTGCGATCGGCGCCAGCAGCGCAACCGCGGTCTGCGCGGCGAACGAGGCGATGAAGCCGACCGACGGCGCGAGGTTGAGCGTCTTCACCACATAGGTCGGCATGTAGACGATCAAATAGTTGACCGCGGTCGATACCGCGAGCGCCCCGATCGCGAGCATCGTGGCGAGCTTCTGCCGCGCGAGCACTTCCCTGACCGGCGATTCCTGCTTCGCCGCCGGCGGCGGGGTCGCATCGTCGACATGGTTGCGGATGTAGATGCCGACCGGGCCGATCAGAACGCCGAACAGGAACGGCAGCCGCCAGCCCCAGGACTGCAAATCCTCCGGGCTCATCAGCGAGGTCAGCAGTGCACCGAAGCCCGCGCCCAGCAGCCCGCTGACGCCCTGGCTCGCGAACTGCCAGCTCGCCACGAAGCCGCGCCGCTCCGGCATGTGCTCGACCAGGAACGCAGTCGAGGAGCCGAACTCGCCGCCGGCGGAAAAGCCCTGCACCAGCCGTGCCAGCAGCACCGCGATCGGCGCCAGGATGCCGATGGTCTGATAGGTCGGCATCAGCGCCAGCACCAGCGTGCCCAGCGTCATCAGCACGATCGACAGCATCAGCGAGGCCTTGCGGCCGTGCCGGTCGGCATAGGCGCCGAGCACGACGCCGCCAATCGGGCGGATCAGAAACGACAGGCCGAAGCTGCCGAAGGTCAACAGCAGCGAGGTGGTCGGATCATTGGCCGGGAAGAACGCCTTGGAGAGATACACCGCGAAATAGGCATAGACCGAGATGTCGTACCATTCGAGCGCATTGCCGACCGAAGTCGCGACGATCAGGCGGGTGATGTTTTTCTTCGTGGTGGCGTCGGCTTCGGAGGTAAGCGGCGTCGATGTCGATAGTGTCATCAAATTTCCTTGGCCGTGTCGGCACTCTTTCAACGCGTTGCATCCGGGCTTATCGTTCGAAGAACGGCGTTGCGTCCGCTCGCCTAAGCCCGGCCATTCACATCTTCCCCGTCATCCTGAGGAGCGGCGTCAGCCGCGTCTCGAAGGATCGACGGCCACCGGCGGGCCGCGCATCCTTCGAGGCTCGCTCCGCTCGCACCTCCAGCGACAAAGGCGAAGCCTTTGCGCGGGGATGACGGGGAAAAAGCGCGCCCGTCCTTCGACCTTAACGCTTTGCCTCGCCGAGGTCCCAGAACAGGCCGGCCATGATGGTCAGCGCCTCCTCGGTCACCGGCAGCAGGATGTGCTCGTCGGGGGCGTGCTGCGAGCAGCCCGGATAGGAATGCGGCACCCAGATCGTCGGCAGGCCGAGGCCTTCGGCGAACACGTCGTTCGGCAGCGAGCCGCCGAAGTTCGGCAGCACCGCCGGCGCCTTGCCGGTAGTGGCGCGGATCGAGTTCGCCGCCCAGTCGATCCACGGGCTGTCCATGTCGGTGCGCGAGGCGGCGAAGCGCTGCGTGCCCGAGACCTCGACCATCGGGAAACCGTTCTTGTGCAGATAGTCCCGCACCGCGTCGATTACCTCGAGATGCCGGGTGCCGACGACGAAGCGGAGCTGCAGCACCGCATTGGCCTTGCCGGGAATCGCGTTGGCGGGCTTGTCGATATTGCCCGACGACATCGCCAGCACTTCCAGCGTGTTCCATGCATAGAGCCGCTCCGCCGCGGTCAGGCCCTCCTCGCCCCAATCTTCCGCCAGCGCCGGTTCGTCCGCCGTCGGCTTGACCTCGACGTCGGCGAGCGCGGCGCGGACGCGGTTCGAGATCGGCGGCGGTTTCAGGATATCGAGCTTCATGCGGCCCTTGCCGTCGACCAGGCTCGCGATCGCGCTCGCCAGGATCGTGGCGGGGTTGGCGAGCACGCCGCCCCAATTGCCGGAATGGTTGCCGCCCTCGCGCAGATTGACGTCGAGATGGATGCGGTTGCCGCCGCGGCAGCCGAGGAAGATGGTCGGCCGCTCCGCCGACAGCCGCGGCCCGTCGGAGGCAATGAACAGGTCGGCCTTCAGCTCCTCACGATGCGCCTCGCAGACCTCGCGCAGATCGGGCGAGCCGATCTCCTCGCCGGTCTCGATGATGAATTTGGCGTTGAAGCCGAGCTTGCCGCCGCGCGCCTGCTTCACCGCACGCAGCGCCGCCATGTTGATCGAATGCTGGCCCTTGTTGTCGGCGGTGCCGCGGCCATAGACGCGCTCGCCCTTGACCGTGGTCTGCCAGGGATTGAGCCCGTCGCGCCATTCGCCGACCATGCCGTCGACGACGTCACCGTGGCCGTAGGTCAGCATGGTCGGCCGCGAAGCGTCTTCCTGATAGTCGGCGATCAGATAGGGCCCGCGGCCGGTCGGCGACTCGATCAGGTGGGTCTTGAAATCGAGTTCGGCGAAGGCCGGTTGCAGATTCTCCACCAGATAGGCGCGCAGCGCATCGGCCTTGTCGGCATTCAGGCTCTCGGTCTGGTAGCCGACCCTGCGGTCCAGTTCCTTCAAGAACTCTCCCGATTGAAAATGCTCTCGCACCTTTGCGATTGCGTCGGCCCGTGTCGCCATGATTGTTCCTTCGTCCGGTCGCGTCTTGGCATGATCGCACCGGAACGCCACGCTTTGCGTCCCGATCATGCTTCTGGAGGGGCGCAACCTATCGGGATCGGCTCGCGACCGGAAGGGCGCGAAATGCGAATGGGCCTTGCCAAAACGTGGGAAGTCGCAACAAGTTGAAGCGGGACGCCCGGCATCGACCGGGCAGCATTCGAAGCGGCGCGCAAGGTTTCGACCAAGGTTTCGACAATGACAAAACAAATCCGGCTCAACGCCTTTGCCATGAACTGCGTGGCGCATCAGTCGCCGGGTCTGTGGACCCATCCGCGCGACCGCACCAAGGACTACAACAAGCTGTCCTACTGGATCGATCTGGCGAAGACGCTGGAGCGCGGCCGATTCGACGGGCTGTTCCTCGCCGACGTGCTCGGCGTCTACGACGTGTATGCCGGCAATCCGGATGCGGCGCTGCGCAACGCGGCGCAGACCCCGGCCAACGAACCGTTGATGCTGATTCCAGCGATGGCGGCGGTGACCGAAAATCTCGGCTTTGGTGTCACCAGCAATCTCTCCTTCGAGCCGCCCTACCCGTTCGCGCGGCGGATGTCGACGCTCGACCACCTGACCGGTGGGCGGGTCGGCTGGAACGTGGTGACCGGCTATCTCGATTCCGCCGCGCGCGGCGCCGGCAAGGACAAGCAGACCGCGCATGACGACCGCTACGAGCTCGCCGACGAATATATGGAGCTGGTCTACAAGCTCTGGGAAGGCAGCTGGGAGGATGACGCCGCGATCCGCGACGTCGCGCGCGGCATCTTCACCGATCCGAGCAAGGTGCATCCGGTACACCATGACGGCAACAACTACCGACTCAACGCGATCCACCTGTCGGAGCCGTCGCCGCAGCGCACGCCGGTGCTCTACCAGGCCGGCACTTCGCCGCGCGGCCGGCAGTTCGCCGCCGAGCACGCCGAATGCGTGTTCATGTCGGGACCGTCGGCGAAGGTGATCGGCCCACGCGTCTCGGCGATCCGCGAGCTCGCCGCCGCGAAAGGCCGCAACGCGGCCGAGATCCTGATGTTCTCGATGATGTGCGTCGTGGTGGCGCCGACCGAGACAGAGGCGAAAGCGAAGTACGCCGAGTATCGCAGCCACATCAGCCATGAGGGCGCGCTGGCGCTGATGTCGGGCTGGACCGGCGTCGACTTCTCGACCTATTCGCTCGACCAGGAGGTGCGGCACGTGCAGAACGACGCCGGCCGCTCCGCGATGGACAACGTCACCCGCGCCGATCCCGACCGGGTCTGGACCGTGCGCGAGGTCGCCGAGCATGTCGGCATCGGCGGCGCCGGCCCCGTGGTGGTCGGCTCGCCCGAGCAGGTCGCCGACAAGATCGAGCAATGGTTCGAGGACACCGACGTCGACGGCCTTAACGTCGCGTTTGCGATCTCACCCGGCGATTTCGAGGACATCGCCGACATGCTGGTGCCGGAGCTCGTCAAGCGCGGCCGCTACAAGCGGGAGTATGCCAAGGGCACCTTGCGGGAGAAGCTGTTCGGCGCAGGGCGTGCGAGGCTCGATGCGACGCATCCGGCGAGTCGGTATCGGGTGAAGCGTAGCGCTGCGGCGGAGTGATCCGCGCCGTCATTGCGAGCCACCCGGTCGGCGCGAAGCGCCGCCGGATGACAGGCTCAGCGAAGCAATCCATCGTTCCGCATATGCGGGATCATGGATTGCTTCGTCGCTTCGCGCCTCGCAATGACGCGGCACACACATCTGCCCATCCTGTCATCCTGAGGAGCGCGCTCTTGCGCGCGTCTCGAAGGATCGACGGCCACCGGCCGGGCCGTGCACCCTTCGAGACGCGCTTCGCGCTCCTCAGGGTGACGGGGATGGATTGAGCACGCAGCGAAATCTCAATTCACCGCATTGCTCACCACCACCTCGATCAGCTTCGCACCCGGGCGGCTGAACGCCGACTTCATCACGCCTTTCAGCTCCTGCGGGTCGGTGACCTTGATCGCCTCGAGCCCGAGCGAGCGTGCGAGGGCGGTGAAATCGACCGGCGGATCGATGAAGTCCATGCCGACATAATTGTCGTCGCCGTGGAAGGCGAGCAGGCGCTGCTTGATGATGCGGTAGCCGCCATTGTTGACGATGACGAAGTTGAGCGGCAGCTTGTGATTGGCGGCGGTCCACAGCGACTGGATCGAATACATCGACGAGCCGTCGCCGGAATAGCACACCACCGGACGCTCTGGATTGGCGAGGCTGACGCCGACCGCGGCCGGCAGGCCCCAGCCGATGCCGCCGGATGCCAGCGCGTGATAGCCGTAGCGGTCGCGATGCGGCCTCAAGCCGATGATCTGGCGCGACGAGGTCAGGCCCTCGTCCACCAGGATCGCGTTGTCGGGCATCGCCTCCACGACCTGCAGCGCGAGCCAGTCCGGATCGATCGGCGAGGTCTGGCTCGCCTTCGAGATCTGCTCGACCAGCGCCTTGCGCTTCGCCGCCCAGTTCTTGGTCGACAAGGCCGCGAGTCCCTGCCTGGCACGCGTCTCCAGCGCGCCGCCGCCGGCTTCCTTCAACGCCGGCACCAGCGCGCGCAGCGTTTCCTTCACATCCGCCTTCACCGCGATCTCGGCGCCGTAGTTCCTGGCGAGGTCGCTGTCGACCAGGCCAACCTGCACGATCGAGAGCCCGTCCGGCAACGGATCGGCCTCGCTGTAAACGGACATCCGCAGCGGATCGCCGCCGAGCGCGATCAACAGATCATGCGGTGCCAGCACGTCGCGCGCGACCTTCTGCAGCCGCGCGATCGCGCCCATGAAGCTTGGGCTTTCAGACAGGAAATGCGAACCATAAGGCGTCGGCGATTGCCAGGCCGGGCAGCCCAGCGTCTCGGCGAGATCGGCCGCCTCGCGCAGCGCATCGCTTTTCACGATCTCGTCGCCGACGACGATCACCGGTCGCTCCGCCTTCAGGATGCGCGCGGCCAGCGCCTTGAGCGAATCCTCCGACGGCCTCACCCGGGTGTCGATCCGGGTGGAGCGGCCGAGCTCGATGCCGGCTTCGGAATTGAGGATGTCGCCGGGCAGCGAGATGAACACCGGCCCGGTCGGCGGCGTGGTCGCGATCTTGGCGGCGCGGCGCACGATCCGCGGCAGGTCTTCGAGGCGCGTCACCTCGACCGCCCATTTCACCAGCGGCGTCGCCATCTGCACCAGCGGACCGTAGAGCACCGGTTCGGTCAGACCATGGCCCTGTTCCTGCTGACCAGCGGTGAGGATCAGCGGCGTGCCGGTGAAGCTCGCATTGTAGAGCGAGCCCATCGCGTTGCCGAGGCCCGGCGCGACATGGACGTTGCAGGCGACGAGCTTGCCGGAGGCGCGGCTGAAGCCATCGGCCATCGCGACCACCAGGCTCTCCTGCATCGCCATCACATAGGTGAGATCGGGATGGTCCTTCAGCGCGTGCATGATCGGCAATTCGGTGGTGCCGGGATTGCCGAACAGATGGGTGACGCCCTCATCCTTCAGCAGCGCCAAAAATGCCGAGCGGCCGGTAATGCGATTCTTCATGTTCCCTCCAGGCCTGTCGGCGCGTTGACCGACGGGGATCGAGGGAGATGACCAAACTTGCGCAGCTGGAGCAATCGAGCGGGCGGTCATGGCCGCATTCCGCAGGCGCGCGCCTGAGGTGAAGCACTCGCTAGAACATCCCCTCACGCTCGCTGCGCTTCTTCTTTTTCGAGCGCTGCCAGACCACGCCGGGATAGCCCTTCAGCGGCACCAGCGGCTCGCCGGTGTAGGCCCATTCCTGCACTTCCTCGATCGCGATGTGATAGAGCGGCTGCCGGCCGGTGCGCCCGGAGAACAGCGCGCGCGGGATGTTGACCATGTGCGGCGACCGCGCGCGTTCGTAGATGATGGGCGTGCCGCAATTGGCGCAGAAGCTGCGCGCGGTCTTGCTTTTCGCGTCCTCGTAACGCGACAGCTCGCTCTCGCCCTGCGTGATGCGGAAGCGCTTCTTCCAGCTGCCGACATAGGTCGCATAAACCGCGCCGTGCGCACGACGGCTGGCGGCGCTGTGATCATGCCAGGCCCAGCGCGCCGGCACATCGATCTCGAAGCGTACCTTGCCGCACAGGCACTGGCCGGCCGCGGGCTTCGCCAGCGCCACTGGCTTTGGCTTCTTGGTCGGCTCGAACTCGTCGTCCGGAAACATCGCGGTCTCCCATCAAGGCACTGTAGCCCGGACGAGCGAAGCGATATCCGGGCTACGAAGAGTTAAGCCTGCGCCAATTCGTCGTGCACCGGATAATCCGTGTAGCCCTTCTCCTCGCCGGCATAGAAGGTGGCGCGGTTGTACTTGGTCAGCGGATAGCCGCGCTGCAGTCGGCGCGGCAGGTCCGGGTTGGAGATGAAGTAGCGGCCGAACGCGATCGCATCTGCATGACCTTCGGCGACCGCGCTCTGTGCGGTTTCGCTGACGAAATTGCCGGCCGTGATCAGCACGCCGCTCCACATCGGGCGGTACAGCACCATCGCGGACGGCACGTTCTGCCAGTCGACCTCGGCACGCCCGGTGCCCGAGGCGCGCGGCTCGATGAAATGCAGATAGGCGAGCCCGAGCTTGTCGAGCGCCGTGATGGCGTGGCTGTAGAGCGGCATCGGGTCAGCCTCGCCGCTGCCATTGGCGATGCCGTAGGGCGAGAGCCGGACGCCGACGCGGCTGGCGCCCCAGACCTCGGTCACCGCCTGCGTCACTTCCATCAGGAAGCGGACGCGGTTCTCGATCGAGCCACCGTACCGGTCGGTGCGCAGGTTGCTGCGCGACTGCAGGAACTGCTCGATCAGATAGCCATTGGCGCCGTGAACCTCGACGCCATCGAAGCCGGCGGCGAGCGCGTTCTTCGCGCCTTGCCGATAGGCCTCGACCATCAGGGCGACCTCGTCGGTCTCGAGCGCGCGCGGCGTCTCGTAATCGACCACCTTGCCGTCCGCCGTCATGCACTTGAACTCGGACGGGATCGCCACCGCCGACGGCGCCACCGGCAGCGCGCCACCCGGCTGGAACGAGGAATGCGAGACGCGGCCGACGTGCCAGAGTTGCAGGAAGATCAAGCCGCCCTTGGCGTGCACGGCATCCACCACCTCGCGCCAGCCCGCGATCTGGGCCTCGCTATAGATGCCGGGAACACCGGGATTGCCGAAGCCGGTCGCAACCACCGGCGAGGCCTCCGCGATCAGCAGGCCGCCCGGCGTGGCGCGCTGCGCGTAATATTCCGCGTTCATCGGCCGCGGCGCGAGGCTCGGCCGCGCCGCCCGCATCCGCGTCAGCGGCGCCATCACGACGCGATGTTCGAGCTGGTAGGGACCGATCTTGAGCGGAGAGAACAGCGACGGAGGATTCATGCCTGCCCCAATTAATCTTGTGTCATTTCCCGTTGTAGTCCGGGCATGATCCGCCCGGAAAACCGGTACCCACTTTTCCGGATCATGCCCGTTATCTAACGGGTTCATCTTGTTCATGAAAGCGGGTAGTGGCAATCTGTTGCCACGAGAACAGGTCTCCCATGTCGAAATCGAGCGCCTCATCGCTCCCCTCCCTCAGCGTCCGCATCGACCTCGATGCCGAGGACCGGATCGGGCCGGGCAAGATCCTGCTGCTTGAGCGGATCAAGGAATGCGGCTCGATCTCCGCCGCCGGCCGCGCCATGGACATGAGCTACAAGCGCGCCTGGGACCTGGTCGACGAGATCAACCGCATCTGCCGGCAGGCGGCGGTGGAACGGCAGACCGGCGGCAAGAATGGCGGCGGCGCGGTGCTGACCCCGTTCGGCCTCTCCTTGGTGGCACGCTACCGCAAGATCGAGCGCGACGCGGCAAGCGCCGTACGCAAGGATCTCGAGGCGCTGCGCAGCGACATCGGCAAGCCGAAGAAGGCCGCCGGACGCTAAACGCAGGAACCGGCGGCCGCAGCACGGGGCGCTTACGAAAAATATCGAAAACAACCCCATGCAAAGGAGCCGGCGGCGGCCGGCGTTCGACAACGCAGCTTGACGCGTCGGGCAAATCAAGGGTATTATTCTAATATTCCGAAATCATGCGAACGTTGGGGTGAGGGCTTCGCTCCGCGAGCACGCCGAGCATCGAGACCCGTACCCCCTCACCCGGATTGCATCTGGCGATGCAATCCGACCTCTCCCCGCAGGCGGGGAGAGGTGAAGAGAAACAGCGGGACCAGCCCTAAGCTGTCTTGATCCAGACCGCCTTGACGTTGAGATACTCCTCGACGTGCTGCTTGCCGGACTCGCGGCCGTAGCCGCTCATCTTGTAGCCGCCGAACGGCACCGCCGGATCCATCGCCTGGTAGCAATTGACCCAGACCGAGCCGGCACGTAGCGCCTTGGCGACCTGGTGCGCCTTGCTGACATTGGTGGTCCAGACACCCGAGCCGAGGCCGAAGGTGGTGGCGTTGGCGCGCTTGATCAGCTCGTCCGGATCCCTGAACGAGATCGCCGAGATCACCGGGCCGAAGATCTCCTCCTGCGCGATGCGCATGTTGTCCTGCACATTGGCGAACACGGTCGGCTGCACGAAATAGCCCTTCGACAGCGCGCCCTCGGCGAGGCGGCCGCCGCCGGCAAGCGCCTTGGCGCCTTCCTTCTGGCCGATGTCGAGATAGCCCGAGACGCGGTCCATCTGCTGCTGCGACACCAGGGGACCGATCTGGGTGTTGGGGTCGAGGCCGTTGCCGACCTGCAGCTTCTTGCCGAACTCGGCGACGCGGCCGACGAATTCGTCATAAACCTTCTGCTCGACGAACAGCCGCGTGCCGGCGCTGCAGATCTGGCCGGAATTGGCGAACACCGCCATCGCCGCACCCGGCACCGCCGCGTCGAGATCGGCGTCGGCGAACACGATGTCCGGCGACTTGCCGCCGAGCTCGAGCGAGACGCGCTTGAGGTTGCCGGCCGAGGCACGGATGATCGACTGGCCGGTGATGTGCGAGCCGGTGAAGGCGACCTTGTCGACATCCGGATGCGAGGCGAGCGCGGCGCCCGCGGTCTCGCCATAGCCCGGCACGACGTTGACGACGCCGGGCGGAATGCCGGCCTCCATGCAGAGCTCGCCGATGCGTAGCGAGGTGAGCGGCGATTCCTCGGCCGGCTTCAGCACCACGGTGCAGCCGGTCGCGATCGCGGGGCCGATCTTCCAGATCGAGGCGGTCAGCGGCCCGTTCCAGGGAATGATGGCGCCGACCACGCCGATCGGCTCCTTCAGCGTATAGGAGAAGATCTCGCCGGGCAGCGAGTTCTCGATGGTCTCGCCATGGATCGCGGTGGCCTGGCCGGCATAGTAGCGCAGCATGCCGAGCGCGCGCAGGCGGTTGCCGCGGGTCCGGCTGATCGGTGCGCCCATGTCGAGCGTGTCGAGCTGGGACAGTTCCTCGAAATTGGCTTCGACGAGTTCGGCGAGCTTGAGCAACATGTTCTGCCGCTCGAACGGCTTCACCTTGCTCCAGGGCCCTTCGAACGCGCGGCGCGCCGCCGCGACCGCACGGTTGATGTCCTCGGCATCGCCCTCGGCGACCGACGCGAGCAATTCACCGGTCGCGGGATTGTGCGTCTCGAACTTCTTGCCGGAGGCGGCGTCGACCCATTTGCCGTCGATCAGCATCTTCTTGTAGGAGCCATCGGCATAAGGATGGCGCGTGATCGGAATAGCCTGCGAAACAGCCATGTTTGCACTCCCTGTCAAATTGTCGGCTGGGGTCTTTTGGAAGCGTTATATCCCGAATTCTACAGCGCGAGCGCGAAACCGTAAAGCCGAGCTGGCGTTGATCAGGGCGGCGCGCACGAAAACCTCCCATGCGCGCGCGTGCATGGTACGATAGCGACTGAACCTCAGCCACACATGTGTCCGGAGACCACCGATGCCCCACCCCGTGATATCAGCCAATCATGTTGCCGTGATCACCGGCGGTGCGTCCGGCATCGGGCTTGCCGCCGCATTGCGGTTCGCGCAGGCCGGCATGAAGGTCTGCATCGCCGACCTCGGCGACGACCGGCTGAAGGACGCTGCGACAAGACTGTCATCTGCGGCGCCGGGCGGCGCGGCTGATATCATGACGGCAGCGGTCGATGTCAGCCGCGCCGACGCGGTCGCAAGCCTGGAGGCCGCGGTCGCGAAAAAGTTCGGCGGCACCGACATCCTGATGAACAATGCCGGCATCCAGCCCGGCAGTGCGATGTTCGGGCCCGCGGACAATTGGCAGCGCATCCTTGGCGTCAATCTATGGGGCGTGATCAACGGCACGCAGGCGTTCGCGCCCAACATGATCAAGCGCGGCCGGCCGGGGCTGATCATCAACACCGGCTCCAAACAGGGCATCACCACGCCGCCGGGCGATCCGGCCTACAACGTTTCCAAGGCCGGCGTGAAGGCATTCACCGAAGCGCTGCAGCACCAGCTGCGCAACACCGACGGCTGCAAGATCACGGCGCATCTCCTGATCCCGGGCTTTGTCTTCACCGGGCTGACCGCCCGCGGCCGCACCGAGAAGCCGGCCGGCGCCTGGACAGCGGAGCAGACCATCGACTTCATGATCGAACGCCTCGATGCCGGCGATTTCTACATCCTCTGCCCCGACAACGACGTGCCGCGCGCGCTCGACGAACGCCGCATCCTGTGGGCCGCCGGCGACATCGTCGAGAACCGCCCGCCGCTGTCGCGCTGGCATCCGGATTACGGCGATGCGTTCGCCGCGTTCGTGAAGGGGAAGTGAGCCGCGGGGAATCGTAGGATGGGTAGAGCAAAGCGAAACCCATCATCTCTCCCGCGGCCAGCTATTTGATGGGTATCGCTTCGCTCCACCCATCCTACGCGGCTATTTATCCCGTCACCCTGAGGAGCGCGAAGCGCGTCTCGAAGGGTCGACGGCCCGACTAGGGCCGATTCATCCTTCGAGACGCCGCTTCGCGGCTCCTCAGGATGACGGTGATAGTCCGGGGCGTGGGTTGGCCGAGCGTAACCCACCTCTTCTCCCGCCGCGGCACAATTGGTGGGTTACGCCTTCGGCTAACCCACCCTACGAAGCTACGATCTTAATTCGCGCGCACCTGTACCCTTGTCGCCGGCTGCGCCACCAGCGCCTCGCCGAGCTCGCTCTGCTGGGCGCGCGGAATCGAGAAGCAGACGCTGAAGCCGTCCGACGTCTTGAGCGTCATCATGCCCTGCGCCGGATCGGTCGACTGCTCGATCACCCAGGAATCCAGTGGATAGGCGTAGCGCAAGGTCTGGTCGCCGAAGCGGGTCTGCAGCGCCTTGCTGATCAGCCGGGGCAAGGTCATGACCAGCGCACCGACCTGGTTGATCGACAGGCGGATGGTTGCGGGCTCGCCCTTGCCGTCCACGAAGCCAAGCGAAATGGCGCAGCCATCGGACGCGACTTCGCAGGTGGTGAGCTCCTGGGTTTCGATCTGCATGCCGGCACTCCGGATCATCGTTATATTCCATTCAATATATCGCGAAGACGACCAGCGTCCAGCCCTGCTGGCGCAACCGCCGAACCAAACTCCTGCGAGTCCCGGCGCGACCGGTTGCAAGCTCGATCTGTCGCGGCTGCAGGCCGCCGGCATCCGAGTCGCCGACGCGCTCGCCGGAGGCGCCGATCTCGTCATCGTCAATCGCTTCGGCAAGCGGGAACGCGACGGCAAGGGGCTCGGCTTTGTGATCGAGCGCGCGCTCGCGCCGACATCCCCGTCGTGATCGCGGTGTCGCGCCCGAGCTTTGCGGACTGGATCAAGTTCGCCGGCGGGATGAGCGTGAAGCTCGCCTGCGACCGCCACGCGCTCGACGCCTGGTGGCACAGCGTCTCGCTGCGCGCCGCGGCCCGGACCGCACCGGATCACGTCACGGTCTGCGAGGCGTTCAAGTAGAGGCGCTTCGTAGGATGGGTGGAGCGCAGCGATACCCATCATCCCGCCGCGCGGATGCAATTGATGGGTATCGCTTCGCTCCACCCATCCTACGCGACTGCGGACTATCACCGTGAGAATTGTAGCGAGCGGCCTCCGCACGCCGTCGTCCTGGCGAAAGCCAGGACCCATAACCACCGAATCCGATTGAGAGTGCGATAGTGGCCCCAGCATCGCACAACAACAAGCGGTTGGGGTAATGGGTCCTGGCTTTCGCCAGGACGACGCTGAATACATTCACATTCTGTCAGGATGACGGGAGCGCGGCCCCGCTCACAGCGTTTCCTGCTTGTGGTCACAGTTCTTGCAGGTGAATTTGACGCGGGACTGGCCCTTTTCCGCCTGCACCCGGTTCGGCGCGCCGCATTTGCCGCAAACGGCCTCGATCCGGGTCGTGCCCTGCTTGATGACCAAGTTCCGCTTTTCCATGGTCTCGCGGATGAGGCGTTCGGCCTCCTCGCGCAGCGATTGCTTCGACATCATCTCCACCGGTCGTTGGTTAGCGGGCGGCGTCATAGCACGACCGCGTGAAGTTTTGACAGCGGGGATTGCAGCTTAATTTTCAGACAATGAGTGGGTCAACCGGCAACCGGAAATGCCGTGGTTTGATCGGTTTTGATGGCCGGCCGATGCGGAACACGTTGACGAGGTGCAGATCGGCGCCGATTTTGCCGAGCTTTCGCAGCCGGTCGTTGAAGTCAGGATGATCTGATAGCGCCGAAATCGGGCACGCCGCGAAACCGGCGCGATCGATCTCCAGCCAGGCGCGGTAGAAATGCCGACCGGTCGTGAGTGGATCCTCACCGACGGGACGGCAAAACAGCACGATCGCCGATGCCGACGCGGTCTTGGCGCCGTCGGCAAGCAACGACGCGGCGAGGCCGAGACGATCGAGCGGCTTGAACAGGCTGCCGAGCACGTAGCGCGCGGCGGTGGCCTCGACCGCATTCATGGCGAGCGCATCACGGTTGAGGCCATCGAGCAGATAGTGCGGATGGCCGGGCGACAGCCGCATCCATGCGAGCAGCTCGGCCCGGTAGTCGTCACCGCGGACAAAGGAGAATTCGGCCCGATCGGCCCAGCCGGCAATATCGGCAATCGCCCGGCGATCGCCAATGCAGATCACATCGTCGCGCGCGGCAGCCAGTTGCGCCAGCGCCGCCGCATCGTCCGGCGATGCCGCGAACTTGCCGCGCCACGACATGCGGCGTGCCACGAGGTCCGCCAGCGGATCGGGCTCGGCTCCTTGCCTGATCGCAAAGGAGCAGAGCACGGAAAGTTGCGGCGACAGCGGCTGCTCGATCGTGGTGATGCCCGTGATTGCAAAGCCACGGCGGTTGAGCGCGAGGCTCATGCCCTCCAGCGCCGTGCCGTGCGACACCAGCACGTCATGCCCCGCGGGGTCGGCGACCGGGGCGCGCACGCCGGTCGCATCGACCAGCGCCAGCCGCCCGTCGCCGAGCAGGCGCCAGCGGGTCGGCTGGATGTTGTGGACGCTCGGCGCCAGCCGCGCCTCCGCGAGCACCTCGCGCAGCAGATCCGGCGTCAGCTCGCTCATGCTGCGGCCAGCCGCTTGGTGAACAGATGCAGCCGGTGCAGCGGCGTTGCGCCGACCTTCTCGACCTGGCGCAGCGACGGACCGTTGATATCGGCGATCCAGGTGCCGCCCAGCGTGCGATAGCCGGCCTCCTGCAACGCCAGCGCGGTGCGGTAGAGCATCGCGCCGTTGAGGCCGCGATTGTGCAGGTCGCGGCAGACCGATTGATAGATCAGCACCGCGCGCCTGTTCATCACGCGGTGCTGCACGAATTTGAACGGCGCTGACAGCCCGACCCGGCCGTCGATCGCCTTGATCAGCGGATTGAGGTCGGGGATCGCGATGATCGCGCCTGCAGGCCGGCCGCGGTGATAGACCACGGTCGAAATCCGCTTGTCGATGATCCACATCATGTCGCCGGCCTGGAACAGATATTCGGCGGCGGTCGGCGGCACGAACATCGGATTGTCGGCAAAGCCGTCATTGAGGATCAGCCGCGCGTCCTCCAGCCGCACCTTGAAGGCGGAACGCTTGATCGGCTGCCAGACGAAATCCGGGTCAGTGAGCACCGCGCGCTGCTTGTCGCCGAGCAGTTGCTCCGGCTTGCCGCCGTCGAGCGCGATCACGAACGTCGTCATCGGGAAGGTCGCGGCGTAGCCGGCGCGTTCGAGATGCTGTGCGATGTGCGGCGGTGACCACATCATGTCGGTGAACGGCGCATGGTCGAAGCCGTCGGTCATCACGCCGATCTGCTGCATCGCCGTGAGATTGAAATTGCCGGCGACGCGGCTCATGCCGTGCGCCGACAGCCATTGCTCGGCGGCACGCAGCAGCGCATCGGCCACCTCGACGTCGTCGATGCAATCGAAGAAGCCGAATGCACCGTGGCGGGTGCCGTGCTTGCGGTTGGACGCGTCGTGGATCGAGGCGGCGATGCGGCCGACCGGCCGCCCATCGCGATGCGCTGAAAATAGCGCATAGCGGCCGTGGCCTTCGGTGACGAACGGGTTCTTCGCCGGATCGAACATCCGGTCGAAATCGCTCCACAGCGGCGGCACGTAGAGGCTGTCGGGCCCATAGGCATTGAGCGCGGCGTCGAATGCCGCCCTGCGGTCGCCCTCGCGGATCTCTGATGTCATTTGGCCTCCGGGGTCAACGCCAAGAGCCGGCGTACCAGCGCCAGCGCGGTTTCAGTGGCGGGATCGGCCGCGGTGACGGGCACCGCGAGCACGATCAGGTCGAGCGGATCATGTCCGAGCACGATGACATGGGAGGCATTGTTGGCCGAGATCAGCGAGACCATGCGCTCGGCCGCGGGATCGGTCGGCGCCAGCCCCCACGGCGCGTCGGACCGCCGCAGCACGCGCCGTGTCGACAGGAAGTCGTGCAGCAGCGGCGGATCGTAGAGCGCGAGCTCGTTCTCGCGAAAGCGCCGCGCGCTTTCGAAGATCGGATGCCGCGCCAGTTCGGCGATCAACTGCTCGCGGGTCTGCGCCGGCGATGCCGCGACCGAATTGAGCACGCCCGGCTCCTGCGATTCGAACAGCGCCCGCAGCGCGTCCGTCATCAACCCGATGGTCAGCACGCCGGCGATCGCAACCGCGACGAACCGGACCATCTGCGCGGCGTCGATGTCGGGCGCCATGAAGGCAGCGGCGAGGCCCAAGAGGCCCGACGAGATCAGCCGCAGCGCCATCATCGCAAGACCATGCCGGCGGGTCTCGGCGCCGCCGCCGGCGATCAGCATCACGGTCACCGTGAGCAGCGCGCCCAGCGCGCCGAGCCGCACAGGGATATCGGGAAACAGCGTGCGGAAATCGGTGAGGATAAACGGGATCACGACCAGCGCGCCGACCGCCATGCGGCCGATGCTGCGGTTCTCCGAAGCCATCAGCGCGGCGCGATCCCGCGTTGCCAGCAGCAACGCGCAAGTGGCGAAACCCAGCAGCTGGAACAGCGCCAGCGCGATCGCGTAAGGCATCGCCAGCCGTTGCAGTCCGAACAGGCCGCCAAGCCCGAGCAGGATGGCGCCCGCGAGCGCCGCAATCTTGACCGCGCGCGGCGCGTGGCGCCGCAGGATGCCTTCGGTGACGATCAGGGCGCCGAGCGGGACCAGCGAGGCCGGGATCACCGAGAGGCGGTCGAGCAGACGGCTTCCGGTCCACCAGGCCAGACCGCGGTCGAGGAACAGGATTGCGATCACGCCGAGCGCGAGCAGCAGGCGACGCGTCAACGGGCTCCTTGGATCGCGCCGGTAGAACGTCATCATCGCCACGGCGAGCCCGATGGCGCCGCACAGATTGACGATGGAATCGGCGATCACCCCGGAGGTCATTTGCTGCCAGTCAGTTCATCGATCGCCCGCCGCACCAGCGGACGCATCAGCGCGGCGACGAGCGCATTGCGCGGCTTCTCGATCGCGGGCCGATGCGGATTGAGAAACCAGCCGCGGCAATCGGTGCCCGAGGTGCGGCCGAGGATCAGCGCGACCGCCTCATAGGCCATCAGCATGCCGGTCGAGATCACCATCGGCGCGAACGACATCCGGCTGCGGCGGCCGGCCGCGACTTCGCCGGCGATGGCGAGGTCGACATAGTTGCGCGACGAGGAGTGCAGCATCACGTGCTCGATCTCGGCGCGCATCGCGGCGCGGCGGTCGTCCTCGGTGATCTCGGTCCAGGCCTTGGCCAGGGTCGGAAAGCCGAGGCGCTGCTCGGGCCGCGGATCGTGCGGACGCACTACGATCACCGACGGCAGCGGCGACATGTAGGCGTCGATCACCGTTGCATCGGCGCGCTTCGCGGTCCGGTACAGATGAACGCCGGCGGCGATATCGTCCATGCCGTTGACGATGACCGGGCACTGCGCGGCGATCCCTGCGAGCTCGCTGGTCCAGTTCTCGCCAAGCACCTCGATCTCGATGGTCGGATTGATGCGCCTCGCCGCTTCGGCGGCAACCGCCGCCTTCTCGCGCCCGACCTCGTCGGCGAAGGCGAACACCTGGCGGTTGAGGTTGGAGACCTCGAAGCGGTCGATGTCGGCGATCACGAACTTGCCGACGCCTGCGCGCGCCAGCGCCATGAAGGCCGCGCCGCCCATGCCGCCGACGCCGCAGACGAACACCCGCGCCTGGCGCAGCAGCTGCTGCTCGTGCTCGTCGATGAAGCCGATATTGCGGCCGGTGAAGGAGTAGTAGTCGAAATTCATCGCGCGGCCCCGCTATCCTGCTTGCGCGGACGCAGCGTGCCGAAGGCGCGGCTGTCGTCCATCCAGTAGACCACCGGCAGCACCAGCCGCTGCAGCGCCAGCATCGCGGACGCCGCGAGCAGCGACGGCAGCGAGCCCGAGGGCACCTCGCTCATGAGATAGCGGCGCGCGCCGGCAAGATCGACGCGGCCGAGCTGCAGCACGTCGTCGCCGCGGCCGTAATCCAGCTCGCGCGCGCAGAACTCGTTGTAGATTGCGTTGCGATGCTTCGGTGCGACCTCGAAGGTCTTCTTCAGCGCGTCCGACCCGCCGGTATAGGCGTTGGTGATGACCGAACGCGCCTCGTCGAAGCCGGCCTCCTCGCCGACGCCGAACACCGCGCGATGCCTTGCCATGATGCCGCGCGCCAATTGGAGATGCGCAAAGCTCTGTCGCGCGCCCGGCAGCGGCGACGGGTAGACGTCCGAGAATGTATCGCTGACCATGCCGACCACCGCCGGCACCTGGGTGACGTTGGAAATCCATTTCGGCCGCAGTCCGTCGCGGGCGAACAGCACCAGCGCGGTCAGGCCGTAGAGCACCCAGGACAGCCCCTGCCCGCGCACATCGGGATCGACCATGACGAGGCCGAGATGGGTGACCTCGGCCGGCTCGCCGTCGAGCGGCACGTCCATCACCGACAGCGCGTTGAACGCGATCGGCCGCCCGGTGTCTTCTTCCGAGATCAGCGTGACGACGGCGCGCGACAGCCGCTCGGGTTCGCCGGAGAAGATGCCATAGGTCAGGCTCTCCTCGGGCAGCGTCTTGGCGGCGACGATGCGCAGCTGCTCGACCAGCGCGTCGAGCTCGTCCCTCGGCAGCGACAGTCCGGGCGATTCGACGATGCGGGTGCGCTGGCCGGCCTGGGTGCGCAAGCTGAGATCGATGGTCGGCTGCGACAGCGCCTTCAGCCAGAAGCCGCCATGGCTGCGCAGACCGTCAAAGGCGGCGCGCGCCTTGCCAAGATGCTTGCCAAGGTTCTTGCTGCCGCGCGAAGCTGGCGTGGGATTGTCCGTGGACGCCATTTCTCTGTCCCTCAGGCCGATCTCTGCACTCGCCCTTGTTAAGGAGCCATGAGCGCAACCTGACGCTGTTTACCGCAGGGTAAACAAGGCCTTCCGGAAACGGAACAAGTTGCCGGTAAAGGCTTGCGAATCGATCCACCCGTCATTGCGAGCGAAGCGAGCAATCCATCTCTCCGTATATGCGGCGCGATGGATTGCTTCGTCGCTAACGCTCCTCGCAATGACGTCGAGGATCAGGCGAAAGCGGCGGGTGAGAAGCCACCCGCCGCTTCGACTTGACTTCGGCTCACCCGGCCTTGGAGACCTCCATCAGCAGGCGCTCCGCCTTGGCGTCCTCGATGCGGTTCACGAACTTGCTGCTCTCGTAATTGTCGCGCACCGTCTTGGTCAGCGTGACGCAGGTCTGGATCAGCATCACGATGCCCATCGTGAGATAGCCCTTCATCCAGAGGTCGATCGGCAGGAAGAACACGCCGACGGCGACGAGGAAGGCGGAAGCCGCAAAGGACGCGTAAGTGAAGGTAACCCAGCTGCCGCTGTGGGGTTGGATGGTCTGGTTCATGGTGGTTTCCTTGATGATAGATGGTTTGAAATTGGCTTGGTTTCAGACTTGAAGTTCGGGCTTGAGGTTTCAGCCAGCAGGCGGGCGCTTGGCTTTCAGCCGCGCCAGCACGTCGTCGGCGGTCGATTTCATGCGCGGGCCGAAGCCCTGCTCGGCGAGCTTCTCGGCGGTGGCTGATGGTCCCGAGGCAGCGTCGATCTCGACCAACGCCTCGTCGGCGGCCTGGATCTCCATCTGCCGCTCGCGCAGCCGCTTCAGCGTCGCCTCCGCTTCCGGCAACGTCGACTCGTAGGGGCGCGCCGCCTCGATGCCGCTCCGGCGCAGCGAACGCACCGCTTCCGATGCGCGGGCGAGGCGCCGGCCGCGATCGAGCTCGGCGATGCGCGCTTCGGCGTTGCCGACATGGCGCTTCAGCCGGGTGATCTCGGAGGCAAACAGCGCGCGTGCGGTCATCGCGGCATCGCGCTCGGCTTCGAGATTGGCGATCGCCTGCGCGGCTTCGCGGGCAAGGTCTTCCCGGCCGCCCTCGAGTGCCGCCGACGCGCGCTGTTCGAGATCGGCGATCCGGGCGTTGGTGGCGTCGAGCCGCCGGCCCTCCTGCTGGTCGCCGGCGATCGCCAGCGCCAGGGTCCGCTTCGAGCGGTCGACGGCGGCGGCGGCATCGCGCATCTGCTGGTCGAGGATGACCAGCGCGGTGCGGTCTTGAAGTTCCTCTTCGGCCACCGCAACGGTGCCGCGGAAAAGAGTGAAAACAGTTTTGAACATTTCATCGCTCCCTGTTATGAGCATCGCTCATGAATCTCTTGTACCACATACTGAGCATTGCTCAAGAATTATTTGAGCGACGCTCAAGATGAAGGTTAACGAAGGATTAAAGATGTCCAAGGCATTGGAACGACGAGCAAAACTGCGGGAAGCGCTGATCGAGGCGGCGGAACGGGCGATTGCGGCAAAGGGTCTCGGCGGCCTGAAAACCCGCGAACTGGCCCAGGAGATCGGGGTCGCCAATGGCGGCGTCTACAATCTGGTCGAGGATGTCGACGAGCTGATCCTGCGCGTCGGCTCGCGCACGCTGGCGCGGCTCGATGCGTCGCTGTCGCTGGCCGAGATCGGCGGGGCTGCGGCGCCGCGCGAGATGCTGGTGCGGATCGCGGTCGCCTATTGCGATTTCGCCGCCGACAATCTCGAACTGTGGCGCGCGCTGTTCGAGCATCGCATGCAGCCCGGCAAGCCAGTGCCGGAATGGGCGATCACCGAGCAGATGGAATTGTTCCGCCACATCTACAAGCCGCTCGCCGCGCTGTTTCCGCAGCGTTCGCCGGCGCAGCTCGGCGTCACCGCGCGCAGCCTGTTCTCCGCCGTGCACGGCATGGTCGCGCTCGGGCTGGAGCACAAGCTGATCGCGGTGCCGATCGGCGCATTGCGCAGCGAGATCGCCACCTTGACGCGCGCGATGGTCGACGGGCTGACGGCGAAGAAGGAATAGGCCGCGTGCCCCAAACCGCACGATGTCCCCCGCCGTGCGGTCGGCAAAGTTGCCGCAGAGCGCCGTGAATTGCAGCTGTTGCCCCAGGGGGACGCAGCGGCCGAGGTCAGAAAGGGGGAAAGCCACTTGCGGAATGACCGAACCGTAGCCATTTACCACGGATCGAGTTTCGGCCGAACGACTTGGCCTCGCCGCTGATAGCGTGCCTGACTGACGACCCTCACCCCCTGAACTTCGAATTCGCCTGCTGCGCTCGTGAGTGCGGCTCCAAACACGCATCTATAGGACGATTTTCCATGAGCATGGGAACTGTGAAGTGGTTCAACAGCCAGAAGGGTTTCGGCTTCATTCAGCCGGACCAGGGAGGCCAGGACGTTTTCGTTCATATCAGCGCAGTCGAACGCGCCGGCATGAGCACCCTCAACGAGGGACAGAAGGTCTCTTTTGAGATCGTTGCAGACCGCCGGACCGGCAAATCTGCTGCGGACAATCTGCGCGCGGTGTAAGCTGCGACAATCGGCCATGATGCTTTGACCCCGGATGAACTGGCAAAGCCTCTGGTTACGCGACCCCGCGACCGGTCACCCGGCCGCGGGGTTCTCTTTGTCAACACCGCGCGCAATGCCCGCCAGGACCAGGACTTGAACCGTCCGCCGGCGAAACGGCCTGCGCATTGAAGCAGCTGAGGTCGCGAGCGTGTCCACCAATATCGATCCAGCTCGGCAGCACGACGACATCATGTACCCGCAGGTCCTCCCGTTTCTGCTGGTCCACGCAGGGTGTCTGGCGGCGATCTGGACGGGCGTCTCATGGCAAGCGATTGCAATTTGCGTCGCCCTATACTGGCTGCGCATGTTTGCGATCACCGCCGGCTATCATCGGTACTTCTCGCATCGGGCCTACTCAACGAGCAGGGCGTTTCAATTCATCCTCGCATTTCTCGCCCAAAGCAGCGCCCAGAAAAGCGTCCTTTGGTGGGCCGCGAAACATCGACATCACCATCTTCATTCGGATACCGAGCAAGATGTGCATTCGCCGGGGCATAAGGGCTTCGTGTACAGTCATCTCGGGTGGATTTTTTATCGACAGCACGATGCAACTGATCTGACGAAAGTTGCGGATTTTGCCTCGTATCCGGAGTTGATGTGGCTTCACAGATGGGAGGTCTTGCCGGCGATCGTGGTCGCAGGTCTGTGCTTCCTCATCGCCGGATGGCCAGGGCTCGTGGTCGGTTTCTTCTGGAGCACCGTGCTGCTGTATCACGCCACGTTTTGCATCAACTCCCTCGCGCATGTTCACGGGCGCAAGCGGTACGTTACGGGCGATGACTCCCGCAACAATTGGCTGCTGGCTCTGTTTACGATGGGTGAGGGTTGGCACAACAATCATCACGCCTACCAAAGCAGTGCGCGGCAAGGCTTCCGGTGGTGGGAGATTGATGTGACCTATTATGTTTTGGTGACCTTGTCCTTGCTCGGTATTGTCTGGGATTTGAAGGCGCCGCCCACGCAGGTTCTCCGCAACGAGCAGCGCTTGGGATCGCGCGTGATAAAGCGAACGGCTGAACAACTCGCTGGTCGCTTCAATCCCGAATACATCGCGCAGGCCATCAAATCGTCGGTCCACGAAACCGGATTGTCGGTGCGGGAAGCGCTTGTTCTGTTACAGCATCGCGCCGACTTGCATCTGCCCAGCATACCAACGCGCGACCGGTTGTTGGCTGAAGCCCAGGCCATGTTCGCGAAGACGAGTTCGTTGGACGACATTGTCGACCGTGCGCATGAACTCCTGGTGGAGTCGGTTTGCCTCCTGCTCGCCGTTCCACCTCGGATGGCCGGCGCAAACCCGAAACCGCAGGTGAGCCAACCGTAACATTTTGCCTTGGCCTTTTCCCAACCTCACGGCTCCATCGTGTAGGCGCGCCCGGGTTCGAGTGCGTAGATGGTCAGGAAGCGCAGCGGCCGGTCCGGGTCGCAATTGCGAAACAGCGTGTGCGGAACCTCGGGTCGATCCTGCAAGGTCTCGCCCGCCCGATACTGGCGCGGCGCCTCGTCGCCATACGCGGACTCGGCAACGCCTTCGACGATGAAGACCACGCCGCCAACCGGATGCCGATGCAGCGGGGCGACCCCGCCGGGCGGATAGGTCACCTCGGCAACGACAAGCTCGCGATCATCGCCGGGCAAAGCGAGACGCTCAAGGGTCCTGCGGGTGACGCCGGCGAATCCGGCTTGTTGAGCTTTTGCCTGACCGTCGCTGCTTTCAGCCATTGGAACCCCTTCTTGACGCGTGAGCCTCCGTCCCGAACCGGGCTGCAGTGACTATGGGGGCGCTTCAGAGACGCAACAAGCGCCCAAGCATGTCGCGCGGGCCAGGCGAAGCCCTTGCCACCCCTGCTCCCACGTTGCAGGATTCCTGCGAGAACCTTCAGCAGTGGGCCTTGCATGAAAACGAGTATCGTCACGACGCGGGCGTCGGGGATCGCCGCCCTGGCGCTCATCTTTGCATTAAATGTCACGCCGGCATCTTCGGCGCAGCCCGTGCCGGAATGCTCGATGTCGATGACATTGGCGGATTGGGGCGAGAATTCGAGCGGCGATATCGACGTCGCCTCGGGCCAAAGCTGCCAGATCCCGATCGGGATCCGCGGCACGGTGACGGACTCCGCGATCTCGCAGAAGCCGGCCTACGGCAAGCTGAAGAAGATCAACGCGTCGACCTTCGAATACAAGGCGAAGGCCAAGTACAAGGGCAGCGATACGTTTGCCATCAAGGCGACGGGCCAGGGGCCGAAGGCATCCGGCACCTCGATCATCACGGTGCGCGCGACGATCAAGTAGTCCCTCGATCGCGCGCTGAAAAGACCGACTAGATTAGTTCGAATGGCGTTGTGCTCCCTCTCCCCGTTCTTACGGGGAGAGGGTTGGCGTGAGGGGCTGCCTTCGCGCATACGGTGATAGGTGCGTCCGCGGAGACTCCCCCTCACCCGGAATGCATCTATCGATGTATCATAGCCGAAGCTCCGCTTCGGCGTTCTTGAGAACGGCCGCCGAAGGCGGCCTATGCCTCTCCCCGCACGCGGGGCGAGGTGAACGGAGTCCGCCGCTCGTATCAGGCCGGCCGCGCGCCGGTGCGGATGATCGATCCGACATGCTGGCCGCGCAGCGCCGCCGTGAGCCGGCCGGGAACGAGGCCGTTCACGACCTGCACCCGCTCGATATGCCGCGCATTGGCCATCACCTCGAGCAGCGCGGGATCGAACGGCAGCGTGCCCTTCAGCTTGGCAAGGTCGGCGAGGCTGGCCTCGCGCAGCAGCTGTGCCTTCTTCCCCTCGGGACCATTCGGATCGTCGGTGTAGACGCCGTCGACATCCTCGACGATCGTCAGCCCGGCGGCGCCGAGCGCATCCGCGATCAGGAACGCACCGGTGTCGGCGCGATGCAACGGGATGCGCGAGACCGGGAATTCATGATGGTGATAGGGCGGAAACGCGCTGCCCACGACCGCGCGGGCCGCGGAGAGATGGATCGCAAGCTGGCTCGCGATGGTCGGATGCTCGATATAGGACACGCCCTCCGGCGCGAGCAGGCAGGCCAGGATGTGGCCGTTTTGGCCGGCTTCGCTGGCAGCGAGCGGCGCGAGCGAGCCGACCGGCAGGCCGAGATCGAGGCCGACGCTGTAGAGATGACGGGCGCGGATGCCTGCGCCGGTCAGGATCAGAAGGCGGTGCTCGGGCAGCAGCGAACGCAACTCGGCGACGATCGGCAGGATCGCCTCGTGGCCGCGATCCATGATGGAGCGGCCGCCGATCTTCACCACCTGCACCCAGGGCAGCAGCGGGATCGGGCGGCCGCCGGCAACGGGACGGGTGAGATCGCTGTCGAGCAGGGTCTGGCGCGCGAGCGGCGAGGCGACGTGCTTGATGGTGTCATCCATGGTCGGTCCCTGCTCAGTTCGCGGTGATGATGGTGCCGACATGCTCGCCCGCAAGCGCACGGGTGAGGTTGCCGGGGACGAGGCCATTGACGACCTGCACCTGCTGGACATGGCGCGCGGTGGCGAGCAGATCGAGCACCGGGAATTCGAGGATCGAATCCTGCAACCCCTTGGCCTTCATCTCGGCGACCGAGATTTTCGGGATGAAGGTCGCGCCCTTCGAAGTCTTGGGGTTCGCGGTGTAGAGGCCGTTCTCGTCCTTCACATAGATCATCGCCTTGCAGCCGAACTGTTCGGCGACCAGGAAGCATCCGGCATCGGTGCGATAGGGCGGGATCATGCCCTCGGCTGCCGGCCGCATCCAGAGGCCGTAGGGCGGCATGCCGCTGAAGATCACGGCGTTCACCTCGGCGAGATAAAGCGGCACGGCCGAAAGCCCGGCGCCGCTGACCGCGGAGATGCCGTGCCTGGCGAGCAGCTGGCCCAGCATCACCGCGTTCTGGTCGGCGACCGAGGCGCCGAGCTGCGACAGCACGCCGGCCGGCAGCCGCAGCCCGGCCGCGATCGAATAGAGGTGCCGGGCGCGGGTGCCCGCGCCGGTCCCGATCAGGATCTTGTGCGCCTTGCGGGCCGCGACGATCTCATCGACCAGCGGGTAGACGGCGGCGCGGCCGCGGTCGATGACGCTCTGCCCGCCGATCTTGATCACGGTGGCATCCGGCAGGATCCGGAAGTCCGATGCCGCCTCCGCCGTCGCCAGAAGCTGCGGATCGGTCAACGATCGCTGCATCAGCAGCGCTTCAAGCTCCGCCGTCGTATTCGCCATGAGAAACGTCCTTTCTCCAATGCGCCTGGCATTGCTTCCGTCGGCCCGCGATGTTCGATGTCTCCACCGGTGTCTCGCAAAGACCCGTGTTCGAATTGCACTGCTAACGGCAAGCCTGGCGCGTCTCAAGCCGCAACGGCGGGGATAGACCATCGCGAATGGCACCGGCGAGTGCGTGTCGCGACACCCGCTGCGAGGCCGTTCGGAACGGGATACCTATGACGTTTTGCCGCACGCGACCCGACTGATGGGTGTGACACCCATCATAGATGCTGCATTGAAATTCTGCGATCCTGAATTTGATATTAACGATTTCTTCGGAATGCGCTGATCTCAGCCGGACGATACTAATCTCAGCCTGGCCCGCCTCACGGGCCAAAATTGATTGCCTTGCACCTTGGAAATTAGCCGGTCTCGACCGGCGCACCCCACGAGGAAGCAAACCATGGCCAATTCCGCACCGGTCGTCACGATTGGTAACCACAGCCTGTTGTACAATCAGTGGCAAAAAATACAGCCATGGCTCACTTATGCCGACTCCGACGGCAATCCCGCGCAGAAATTTCAGTTCTGGGACGGCGGCACAGCTGCGAACAGCGCCTATTTCTGGACTTCCACCAACGACCATTGGGCCGCCAACACGACGATCGAAGTTTCGGCCTCTGACCTCTCCGACGTGTGGGTGCGTGCTGGTGCGGTCGGCGGCACAGAGACACTGTGGGTACGCGCTTTCGACGGGACCGATTGGGGTAACTGGACGTCTTTCACGCTCACGACGATTCCAAACACTGCGCCGGTCGTCACGGTCCCCGACGTGCAGCTGCACACCAATACATGGACGCAAGCCAAGAATTGGCTGACCTACTCCGATGCCAACGGGGATGCAGCCACCAAATATCAATTCTGGGACAGCGGCACCTCCGCAACAAGCGCCTATTTCTGGACTTCCACCAATGACCATTGGGCTGCCAACACGACGATCGAAGTGGCGGCCGCCGACCTGGCCGATGTCTGGATCAAGGGTGGCTCGACAACCGGTGCCGAGACGTTCTGGGTCAGAGCGTTCGACGGAACAGACTGGAGCAACTGGGACAGCTTCACGCTGACGTCGGCCAATACTCCGCCCGTCGTGACAGCCGGTGATCATTCCATACATATCGATCAATGGGTCACCGTCGACAACTGGTTGACCAAGACCGATGCCAATGGCGATGCGATCACGAAGTACCAGTTCTGGGATAGCGGCACCGCCGCCACCAGCGCCTATTTCTGGACACCCGACAATTCCCACTGGGCTGCCAACACGACGATAGACGTTTCGGCTGCGGACCTCGCCAATGTCTGGATCCATGGCGGCTCGACAACCGGTTCCGAGACGATGTGGGTAAGGGGATTCGACGGAACGGAGTGGAGCTCCTGGGACACATTCACCGTGACGTCGACGCCAAACACGGTCCCCGTCGCGACCATCAACGACCAGTCGCTACACGTCAATCAATGGGTCAAACCGCAAGGCTGGCTCACTGCCACCGATGCCGAAGGTGACACGATCACCAAATACCAGTTCTGGGACGCCGGCGCGGGCGCGACCAGCGCCTATTTCTGGACACCCGACAATTCCCACTGGGCTGCCAACACGACGATCGACGTTTCAGCATCCGATCTGGCCAATGTGTGGATCAAGGGCGGCTCGACGACCGGTTCCGAGACGATGTGGGTAAGGGCATTCGACGGTACCGCCTGGAGCAATTGGGACAGCTTTAATCTGACGTCGACCAATACGGCTCCGACCGCGACGATCAACGATCAAACGCTGAACGCCGCGCAGTGGGCGCAGCTCGTGAATTGGACGACGGCATCCGACGCCGACGGCGATGCAATCACCCAATACCAGTTCTGGGACGGTGGCGGCGCTGCGACCAGCGCCTATTTCTGGACGCCCGACAATTCACACTGGGCGTCCAGCACGGTCATCGACGTGTCGGCGTCCGATCTCGCCAATGTATGGGTGCGAGGCGGCACCGCGGCCGGTACCGATTCCATGTTTGTGCGCGCTTTCGACGGAACGAACTGGAGTGCCTGGGACAGCTTCACCGTGACCAGCCTGGCAAACCACGCACCCGATGCCTCGATCAGCAATCAGACCTTGCATGTCAACGAGTGGAGCCAAGTCGGCAACCTGGTGTCCTATGCTGATGCTGACGCGAATCCCGCGGCCGCCTATCAGTTCTGGGATGGCGGCGGCAACGCCAACAGCGGCTATTTCTGGACCTCTGCGAATTCCCATTGGGCAGCCAGCACCGTGATCGACGTCAATGCCGCCGACCTCGATGATATCTGGATGCGTGGCGGCGCCACCACCGGCAGTGAGACGATGTATGTGCGCGCGTATGATGGCATTGACTGGGGTGCGTGGCACGCGTTCACGCTCTCGACCATCGTCTAGCTGCCCCGGCGCGACATCGTGCAGACATGCACCGGCGAAAACGGGCATCGCGGTCCGTGTCGCGCCGGCGAATATCGGGGTACAACCTAGTTCGGCGTGAAGATCACCTTGCCCTTGAATGCCGCTGCCTGCGCGATCGCCTGTGAAAAATCCTCCAGGCGATAGGCCCCGACCACCGGCGCGCTGATCGCGCCCGATGCGACCATCGGCACCAGATGGTCGTACATTCCGGCCAATGCCTGATCGGTCGCGGTCTTGCCCCAATGGCCGAGCCAGAAGCCGCGCACCGACACTTCGTTGAAGATCACGCTCAACGGCGAGCCGGAGAACGGCTGTCCGCTCATCGCGCTGTAGATGACGAGCACGCCTTTTGGCGCGAGGCAGTTCATCAGGTTCAAGGCGGATGAGCCGCCGACCATGTCGAGCGCCAGCTGGATCGGCGCCCTGCCCGTTTCCCTGGCGACGCGCTTGGCGAGATCCGGCCCGTCGAGCAGCACGATATCGCCGCCGACCGACTTGACCTCGTCCACGACGTCCTCGCGGCGGACGATGTTGACGGTCTTGAGCCCGAGCGACTTCGCGATGGCGATCACCGCGCGCGCCGTCGCCGAGTTGGCGCCGTTCTGGATCACCCAGCCGCCGGGCGGGACTTTCACGAAATCGGTCAGCAAGAGATAGGCGGTGGCCGGATTGACCCCGATCATGGACAGTTGCTGGACATCGGCATTGTCGGGTAGCGGACGCTGCCATGACGCGGTGAACTTGACGCGTTCAGTCCAGGTCGGGACCGTGAAGGGAATCAGCGTGCGGTCGCCCTCCTTCAGATTCCTCACCTGCGATCCGGTGGCGACAACCCGCCCGATGCCCTCGATCCCGAGCGTGGCCGGCGGCGACGGCAGATAGCCGTAGCGCCCGGCGATAATCATGAAATCCGAATTGTTGATCGGCGCGGCCTCCACCGCGACCACGACCTCGTCGGGGCCGGGGCTGCCGACGTCCGGCACCTCGTTGAGCTTGACCACGTCCGCTGCACGTCCGAACGCAACGACCTGAACCGCTTTCATGGCGTGATCTCCCGATTTCGTTATTTACTTCTAAGTACAGAATATGAATTGCGTCAATAGCCCGACCTGCCTTCACGGCAAGGTGAAGGCTTCACATCCGACGCGGGAGTACATAAAAGACAGCTATGGCAAGGCCGCGCAGCTTCGATCCGGACGATGTCCTGGAAATCGCCCGCCAGATGTTCTGGCAGAAGGGCTTTCAGGCGACTTCGCTCGACGAGATCACGGCGGCGAGCGGCGTCGCGAAACCCAGCCTCTATGCGGCGTTCGGCGACAAGAACGCGTTGTTCCTGAAGGTGCTGGACCGCTATCACGACGGCATCCTCGGCTGGGCCGAGCGCGTGCTGGCGCAGCCGGGGCCCGCGCGGGACATCATCAGGCAGTGGCTTACCGGCTTCATTCCCTATTGCTCGGGCCAGAAGGGACAGCGCGGCTGCCTGTCGATCAATTCCGCGACCGACGGCTCGCTCGACCAGGTCGAGCTCCGCAAGAGCATCGAGCGCTACAACCGACGGCTTGAAGAGCTGCTGCGCGCGCGGCTGCGCAGCGATCGCGCTCAGTTCAGGAAGGGCTTTGACCCTGACGTCACCGCCCACACCATCATGGTGGTGCATGCCGGACTGCTGGCGCTCGCGCACCAGAGGCCGGATTCGAAGCAGGTGAAGGCCGTGATCGACCAGGTGATGAGCCTGCTCGCCTGAGTTTGTCGGCACCCGGCCTTCCGGCAGCGCTCGGCTGCTCTCACGAATGTGATTATATTATAATTATCATCTAATTGATGTCCCGATCTCGATGACCATGTCCGGGTTGGCTGTCATGGGCTTTCCGGATTTTGGGGATCAGATGAACAAACGGTTTTGGCGTGCGGCAATCGTTGTAGTCACCGCCCTGCTGGCGAAGCCGGCGATCGGGCCGGTGCAGGCCCATGATCACGGGCATCCCGAATTGAACGCCTGGTATGAGAGCCTGCGCAGCGTCAAGGGCCCCTGCTGCGACGGCAGCGACGCGAAGCGTGTCGATGACGCCGATTGGGACACCAAGGACGGCCACTATCGCGTCCGGCTCGAAGGCGAGTGGGTCGACGTTCCCGATGAGGCCGTCGTCGCCGGACCGAACCGTGCCGGCCGCACCATGGTCTGGCCGTATTATCTGGACGGGCACCCGAGGCCACGCTGCTTCATGCCGGGCAGCATGGGCTGAGTGCCCGCGAAAGCGCTATGCGCCCGAACCATCGGCAGGCGCGGTTCGGTCACAGCGCGAGCTGGATCCGGTCCTCGCCGTTGGCCTCCGGCTTCGCCGGCACGGCGCGGCAGATCAGCACCTCGTCGTCGCCCACCTCTGCGGTGGGCTGCTTCACATAGGTCACGGCGCCTGCCAGCAATCGCGTTCGGCAGGTTCCGCAATTGCCCTCCCGGCAGCTGAAGGCGGGGCTAAGGCCACGCGCTTCCGCCAGTTCGAGCAGCGTCCCCGCCTCCGGCGTCCAGCGCGCCTCCTTCAACGAAGTGGTAAAGGCGACCGGGACCGGCGTTGTCGCCGGCGGTCGCCGCAGCGGCGCTGCGGTGACGAGGTCGGGCTTCCGAACCAGCGATGAAGGACCGAATGCTTCGGCGTGAATCCTGCCGTCGGCAATGTTGTAGCCGCGCAGGGCGTCATAGAGCGATTGGGTGAACCGCGGCGGTCCGCACAGATAGAAGTCATAGTCGTTGAACGGCAGGACGCGCGACAACAGCGCCATGTCGATCCGTCCCGCCGCGTCGTAGTCTGTGCCCTGCTCGGCGCCGGCGACATCGCCGAGGACGCGGATGATCCGCACCGCGCCGCCGGCGGCATCCACCAGCTGCTGCAATTCATCGCCGAACGCGCGGTCCTGTTTCGCATGCGCGGCCTGGATCAGGGTCGTCGGCCGGATGCCGCGGGTGCGCAGCCCCTCATAGACCACGTGGCGCAGCATCGCGAGCAGCGGCGTGATGCCGACACCGCCGGCGAGCAGCACCGCGGGCCGCTTCTCGCGCGCATCGATCGTGAAGCCACCAGCCGGAGCGCGCGCTTCGATGATGTCGCCGACATGGATGGTGTCGTGGAGATGCTGCGATACGACACCGTCGCGCTTCACGCTGATCCGGTACATGCCGTCCGACGGCGCGACCGACAGCGTGTAGGTGCGGATGACTGGCTTGTCGATACCGGGCAACGAGAGACGGATCGGCAAATGCTGTCCCGCCCGGTGCGGAAGCAGCCCCGCGCCGTCATCCGGCTGCAAATGAAACGAGCGGATCGATCGGCTCTCGTCGACGATTCTGGTCACCTTGAACGGCCGCCACTGCGTCGCGCGCTCGGCCGCGCGGATCCGCTCGGCGGTCTGCCCCCAGTCGCCGGTCATCAGCGAATTCGGCGACCAGCCTTCGGCCCGGAACGCCCAGCGCAGCGGCAGCGCGCCGCGCCTGCGCACCACACGGCGGGCCCGGAAACTCCAGAGCCGCTCGGCGCCCTGAAACGCCGCGATCTCCGGCGAGTCCAGCATCACCTCGGCGTCACCGCTCAGCTGCAGCAGGTCGCCGGTCTCGAAATCGACAAACACCAGACCGGCCTTGCCGTTGACGAGGATGTTGCCGAGCGTGTTGAAGAACAGATTGCCGGCGAAATCCGGGATCGTCAGCGTGCCGTCGGCGGCGACGCGGACGAAGCCCGCCCGGCCGCCGCGATGCGAGACGTCGACCTGACGACGGTCCTCACGCTCGGCATAGGACGCCACGAAGAACGTGTCGGCCGCCTTGATCATGTCGCGCGCGGCCTGATCGAGCGTCGTGCTCGCTTCGATCTCTCCCGCAAAAGGTTCATCCGGCGCGCGCACGAAGGCGAAATCGCGGAGCTGGATATACTGCGCGCAATTGCCAAAGCTCTGATCGAGCTCGAAGCTGAGCGCCTTGCCTGATGCTGCGCGCAGCAGCCCGTTCGCACGGTTGCGGCGCCGCGTGTGCAGTTCGATTCCGAGCAGTCCGATCGCATCGCCCGCGCGCATCCCTTCGCTGACGGGATCGCTGGCGTCAGGCCGCGCATCGATCTCGAGGCTGCGCGGCGTCGGCGAGGAGATGAAGCCCGGCCGGCCGGCCAGCAACGAGGCCCAGGCGTCACCACTTTGGTCGACGCTGCCGACGACGATGAAGGGAATCTGCGCGAAGAAATCGCGGTGCTGGTCGGGCATGAAGTCGCGCACCGCGCGCCGGCCGACAGCCTCCATCTTCTCGGCGACGCCGACCTGCTGCTGGATCGCCTTTTCGCCTTCATGCCAGGTCGCGAGCTTGCTCTTGGTTCGTCTGTCGCTCATCGTATCGCCCTCCCCTTCGGGGTTGGACGGGCGTGCCCGACGGCACGCCCGGTCAGCAGGTCACGCAGCCGCCAGACCGACGGGAGTCTTGGCAAAGGCCACGAAGCCCGGCAGCGCCTCGATCCGCCGCAGCCACGCGTTGACGCGCGCATAGGCGGAGAGATCGACATTGCCTTCGGGCGCGCTCGACAGATAGCTGTAGAGCGCAACGTCAGCGATCGTCGGCGCCGTCCCGACCAGCCAGTCGCGACCGGCGAGATGGGCTTCGAGCCGCTTCAGTAGGACATGCGCCCGCGCGATCACGTCGTCCGGATTGTGCTTCGCGCCGAACACGGTGATGAGCCGCGCCGCAGCGGGCCCAAACGCAAGATCGCCGGCAGCAACCGACAGCCAGCGCTGGACCGCGGCAGCGCCCTTTGCATCCTGCGGCAGCCAGTCGGTCCGGCCGAGCTTGGTCGCGAGATAGACCAGGATCGCGTTGGAGTCCGGGATGATTACGCCGTCATCATCCAGCACCGGCACCTGGCCGAACGGGTTGAGCGCGAGATATTCCGGCCGCTTCTGCGCGGCGGACTTGAGGTCGACGTCGACCAGTTCGTGCGGAATTCCCAGCAGGGACAAAAACAGGCGCGCGCGATGCGCGTGGCCGGAGAGAGCGAAGTGATAGAGCTTCATGTGCCGTTCCTGATGTGGTGGACGGGTTCATTCCCGACCGCGACCTCAAGGTGGCCCATTGCAGCGATTATTATAATTGCCGTCGACGGCACTTCATTATTGCAAAAACTGCAATATCCTTCATGGCCGGGCTCGTCCCGGCCATCCACGTCTTTCCTGCTATCGAAACGAAGACGTGGATGCCCGGGACAAGCCCGGGCATGACGAAGTTTGCGGCTGCACTGACGGCCGCTCAACAGCGCGTCCGCTAAATCTCGACGATCACGTAATTGTCCTCGATGTGCACCGGGAACGTCTCGGCAACATACGGCCCCTTCTGCAACTCGGCGCCGCTTTCGACCGCGACCGGATAGGAGCGAATCCTGAACCGCTTCGGATCGAACCAGGACTGCCCGTTGCGCATGTCGAATTCCCAGCCGTGCCACGGACAGCGCAGCATCTCGCCGACCCGGTCGCGCTGATAGATGCCGGGCTCCGGCGAGGTCAGGCGCGCGACGCAGGCCGCCTTCTCCAGTGGCGCGCCTTCATGCGGACAGCGATTGAGCAGCGCGAAGAACTCGCCATTGACGTGGAACACGACGATGTCGCGGCCCTCGAGGCCAAACACCTTGTTGCCGCCGGCCGGAATCTCACTGGTGCGCGCGACGATGTGACGGGTCATCTGTGTCCTAGAATTTGTAAACCGCGCGGGCGTTGGCATTGAAGATCTTGCGACGCTCGGCGTCCGTCAGCGGCGTCTTGAAGGCGTAGCGCGCGTCGTCATAGTCCCAATGCGGATAGTCCGACGAGAACAACAGCCGGTCGATGCCAACCCATTCGATCAGCTGCCGCAGGTGCCTGGCTTCATCCGGTTCGTCGATCGGCTGGGTCGTGAACCAGAAACGCTCCTTCACATATTCGCTCGGCCGGCGCTTCAGATGCGGCACCTCGCTGCGGAAGCGTTCGAAGTGCTGATCCATCCGCCACATCGTCGCGGGGATCCAGCCGAAGCCGCCCTCGATGAACACGATCTTCAGTTTCGGGAAGCGCTCCGGAACACCCTCCAGCACAAGGCTGGTGAGGTTCGAGGCCACCGTGTGCGCGTTCGACTGATGCTCCTCGCAATAATAGGACGGCCAGCCGCCGCCGGTCGGCGCATGCCCGCCATAGCCGCCGACATGGATGCCGAGCGGCAGATCGAGCTCCTGCGCGCGTTCATAGATCGGCCAGTAGCGGCGGCGGCCGAGCGGCTCGTTGGCACGCGGCGAGACGTTGATCTGGATGTATTCGCCTGATTTGGCGCAACGCTCGATCTCGGCGAGGCCGAGGTCGGAGCCGTCCTGCCCGACCAGGATCGAGGCCTTCAGGCGCGGATCGCGATGCGCCCAGAACGCCAGTTGCCAGTCGTTGATGGCGCGCTGGATCGCGGCGCCGAATTCCAGATTCTGCTGCGAGAAGATGAAGAGGTCGAGCACCTGCAGGATGCCGAACTCGACGTCGAAGGGATCGAGATGCTGCTTGCGCATGAAATCGAGATCGGAGCCGGGCACGCCGCCGGTCGGCGGCCAGGCATCGCGCCGCGCGATCAGCGGCGAGGAGCGCGGATACGGCGTGGTGCCGATATAGGGCGTGCGCAGGTGGCTGCCATATTCCTTCAGATGCTGCTGCCAGCGCTTCGGCAGGAACTCGTTGAGGTCGCTGTGCGCGTGAAGGCTCGGATGGATGTCGCAGTCGATGATCTTCAGCCGCGTCGCCGCGGCCTTCTCCTGGTCGAGCATCGGGCGGTCGATGACGTCACTCATGCGATCCTCCTTCTTGTTTGCGCATGATCTTGTCGGAAAACCGGTTTCCACTTTTCCGGATCATGCGCGCGAATTACGAATTCAGCTTCAAACGCGGGAACGTTTCAATCGGATTGTCCTCGCACATCCGCTTGACGATGCTGTCGGGCAGATATCGCGGGATCGGATCGTCGCCGTCGAACTGCCAGTGCGGATAGTCGGATGCGAACAGGAACATCTTGTCGGAGCCGATCTGGTCGATGATGTCGGCGACGCTTGTTGCATCCAGCGGCGCGTCGAACGGCTGCATGGTGACGCGGAAATGGTCGCGGATGATCGCGGCCGGCTCGCGCTCCACCCACGGCACCTCGACGCGCACGCCGCGCCAGGTCTTGTTGGCGCGCCACATGAACGCCGGCAGCCAGCTGACGCCCGACTCCATCAGCACGACGGTCAATTCGGGATACTTCCCGAACACGCCCTCATAGATCAGGCTCAACGCCTGCGCCTGGAACGCCTGCGCCTCGGCGAGATAATATTCGTAGCGGTAGGACGGCCAGCCGATCGAGCTCGGCGCGCCCCGGTAGGCACTACCGGCGTGGATCGCGATCGGAAGCTTGTATTTCTCCGCGGCCTGATAGATCGGCCAGTAATGCCGCCGGCCGAGCAGCGTCTCGCCCTGCGAGGGCACCAGCACCGAGACGAAGCGATTGTCGCCGGCCCTGCGCTCGATCTCCTCGACCGCAAGGTCAGGCGCCTGGATCGGCACCACGATCGAGGCGCGCAGCCGCTTGTCCCTGGCAAGCCACTCGGCCGCGATCCAGTCGTTGATCGCCCTGCAGAAGTCCGCGGCCATGTAGGAATCGAATACCGCCTGCGCGCCATAGACGACGTTGCAGATGGCGTGGCTGGCGCCGAGCTGGTCGAATGCGCCGCGCTGCACCATGGCAAGATCGCTGCCGGGCTTGCTGCCGTCCGCCGGTCGCCAGTCGGCGCGGCCGGACAGCGGCATCGACGGCGGGTAGGAATTGAGGTCGAGCCCGTCGATGGCGCGGCTGACGACCTGTTCCTTCCAGTGATCGCTCAGATAGGGCAGCAGCGTGGTGCGCGTTCCCCCCACCGCGGGATGGATGTCGCAGTCGATGCGCGTGGCCGCCATGGCGTTCCCCGGATTGATCTTCTTGTCGTCGTTGTTGGCGGCATCGCTGCCACGGATCGGACTGTGCCGCCGATGGCGCGATCGTGCAAGCGGGTCCACGCGGGGCCGCCCTGCCCTGTGCGCGCACCGCCCTCACGCGAAGTTGCGGGATCGCGTGTGAATGGCGTCACCTGTTCAGTCCGCAAGACGTGCTAGCGATTCCGCGCCGCGGAAAGCGCGGATACAGGAGATGGGAATGGGACTGGGCCGACTGACGATCCTCGCATGTTCATTGTCGCTGGCCTCGTCCGCCGCATGGACCGCGCCTGCGACCACCTCGGGTTCGGTCGCGCTGGCGCTCGCCGGCGTGGTGGCGCCTTATTCGCCGTTGCCGGCCAAAGAGAAGAAGGCGGTCGTGGCGTTCTTCGGCGGCGACAGCGATGTCTCCTATGCCAGGAGGATCGTCGTCACCGCCGACAAGGTGGTCTGCCGCGCCAGCAATGTCGACATCACCTCGCGTTCCTGCGCGCTGACCTTCGGCGGCAACACCCACACAGTGAAGGGTAGCGAAGCCAACGCGATCTACGCGACCGTGGCGCTGGCCGGCGTGCCGCCCGACGGAGCCGCCGGGACGATCTACGAGGCGCTGTCGAAACTGTCCTGCACACTCGATCCCAAGGTGATCAAGGACAAGGCCGGCGGCGGCGCCGACTGCAGCTTCGAGCCGGGAAATTAGCGCCACTCTCCCTGCACGGTGACGCCCAGCCTCGCCGCGACACGGCGCGCGGTCTCTTCCCGCTGCTCTGTGATCGCGCGCACGGCCTGGCGCGACTGCTGCAGGATCTCGGGTGGCGCGGTCTCCGGCGTGCCGCTGTCGAACGGCGGCTCCGGCGCATACACCATGTAGAGCTGGATCGCGCGCGCGGCATCGTCGCCGCGCAATTCAGCCGCGAGCCGCAATGCGCCATCGATGCCTGCCGTGACTCCGGCGGCAAAGACAAAGCTTCCGTCCACCACCACGCGCTGGTTCACGGGCGTAGCGCCGAACAACGGCAGCAGATGAAACGACGCCCAATGCGTCGTCGCCCTGCGCCCCTTCAGCAGGCCGGCCGCTCCGCAGATCAGCGCGCCGGTGCAGACCGAGAAGATGCGGCACGCCCCCGCCGCCTGCCGGTTGATCCAGCCGAGCACCTCCGTGTCCTCCATCAGGGCTTGCTGACCGAAGCCGCCCGGCACATGCAGCACGTCGAGCGGCGGCGCATCGGCCAACGTCGCATCCGGTGTCAGCCGCAATCCCTTGATGTCGCGGACGGGCTCGGCGGTCTTGCCGTAGATGCGGTAGGTCGAATTCGGAATCCGCGACAGCACCTCGAACGGCCCGGTCAAATCGATTTGATCGACGCCTTCGAACAGCAGCGAACCGATCCGCAGATGAACATCATGAGCAATCATCGAACTTCCCTCGAACTTTCCTTGCGCTATGGACAAAGCGAATCTAGCGCGGCAGGTTTCGGCGATGACGCCAACCAGCCCACGTTTTTCGCCAAACCGCCGCCGCTCGATCGAAGTGCTGGCCTACCCGGCCGTGCAGCTGCTCGACGTCACCGGGCCATTGCAGGTGTTCGCGACCGCCAATGCGCTGGCGGCCAAGGCTGGCAACGCGGAGCCATATGAAGTCCGCGTCGTTGCAAAGGATGGCCCGAGCGTCGAGTCATCCGCAGGCGTCGGGCTCGCGGTGCATCCACTGCCCGCCATCGACACCGCGGTCGACACGCTGGTGATTCCGGGCGGCGACGGCGTCAACGCTGCGGCGGCCGATGCCGTCCTGGTGGACTGGGTGCGCGAACGCGCCGGGCAGGCGCGCCGCACCGCATCGGTCTGCACCGGCGCGTTCCTGCTCGCCACATCGGGCGTGCTCGACGGCCGGCGTGCCGCGACCCATTGGGGATTTTGCGCAGAGCTTGCCGAGCGCTTTCCCGATGTCCGCGTCGAGCCCGATCCGATCTTCGTGCGCGACGGTTCGTTCTGGACGTCGGCCGGCGTCACCTCCGGCATCGATCTGGCGCTGGCGCTGGTGGAGGAGGATCTCGGCCGCACGGCGGCGCTTGCCGTCGCCCGCTATCTCGTCGTGTTTTTCAAACGGCCGGGCGGACAGGCGCAATTCAGCGAAATCCTGTCGCTGCAAGCAACCGACGACAGGTTCAGCGCGCTGCACGACTGGATCAGCAACCATCTCGCCGGCGATCTCTCGCTGTCGACGCTGGCGAAACAGGCCGGCATGAGCGAGCGCAGCTTCAGCCGCCATTACGCGGAAGCGACCGGCTTGACGCCGGCACGCGCGATCGAGCGGCTCCGGGTCGAGGGCGCGCGGCATCTGCTCTCGGAAACGCGCCTGCCGATCAAGCGCATCTCGCAGCGCTGCGGCTTCGGGTCCGAGGAGACGATGCGGCGCAGCTTCCTGCGCCTGCTGTCGACCACGCCGCGGGACTATCGCGCCAGGTTTGCGCTCTGACGTGCACGGCCGGCCGCGCGGTCGACGTGCAATGATTGACGCTCAGGCGAGACCGTCTCAGCCGTTCCAGGCATATTCCTGCAACGCCGCCTCCAGCGGCGGATTGGTGACGCTGCCGGTGTAGTTGGTGATGGTCGACGCCGCCACGATGGTGATCACCTCAAGCACGAGGTCCTTGTAGAACCCGGCGGCCAGGAATCGTTCGATCTCCTCGTCGTCGAGCCGCCCACGCTTTTCGATCAGCGACCGCGCCAGCGTCGAGAGCGCGCCGAGCGTCTTGTCGGCAGGCGAGCGGCCGGCACGCATCGCGTCGACATCGGCCGGATCGAGCCCAGCCTGCAAGCCGAGCGCGGAATGCAGCGCGACCGCCCAGGCGCAGCCATTGGTCACCGCGTCGGTGAGCAGCACGGTCTGGATCTGCTGCTCGGTGAAGCTGCCGCCGTGAACCTTGTCGAAGATGCCGATGAAGCTCTGGATCAGCACGGGCGACGTCGCCATCGCCGCCGCAAGGTTCGGGATCATGCCAAACCGCGCCTCGACCTCGCGCAAAGTAGGCCTTGAGGCTTCAGGGGCAGACTCGAGTGTATGAACAGGAAAACGCGCCATCGGAAATGCCTTTCGCGGTGTTGATTGAACCCGAGGCCTCCGGACGCAGCTGAGCTGTTGCGATCCGCGCGCAGGCAACCGGATTCGATGGAAGCTATCTAGACCCGCCCTGACGCGCGCGTTCGCCAAACTCCCCACGTTCCGCGCCATCCAGGCGGCGGTGCGGGGCTCGCTGAGCTTCAGCTCCGTCCACTGTCATTGCGAGCGAAGCGAAGCAATCCATGTTTCCGCGCAACGGATGGATGGATTGCTTCGTCGCTGTCGCTCCTCGCAATGACGGTTGCAAGTCCCGCTTAGACCCCGGCACGGTCCTTCACCCGTCGCGTCACGATCCCAAGCAGGCGGCCGAGCGTGCCGGCGGCGGGGCCCTTCTTGCGCGCCAGCGCCAGCGGCGCGACGAGGCCGGTGGCGCGGTCGAGGCGAAGATAGGACACGCCGGCGGTCTCGAGCCGCGCCATCGATTCCGGCACGATCGAAATGCCGAGCCCGGCCGCGACCAGGCTGAGCGTCGACACCATCCGCGTCGCCTCCTGCGCCACCTTCGGGCTAAAGCCCGCGGCGCGACAGGCGGCGATGATGCTGTCATAGAGGCCGGGCCCGGTCGGACGGCGGTAGAGGATCAGCGGCTCGTCGGCGAGCGAGGCCAGCGAAATCCGCCGGCGGGTGTCCTTGCGGGCGCGCGGATGATGGTCCGGCAATGCGACCACCATCTCCTCGTCGAGCAGATGCGTGATCGTGAGGTTCTCCAGCCGCTCGCCTGGCGCACGCACGAATGCGGCATCGAGCCGATCGGCCTCGACGGCTGCGATCAGCTCGCCGGTCGAGGCCTCCTCGAGCGACAGCGTGATCGCCGGCGCGCGCTCGCGCATTTCGCGCATCACGCCGGTGACGAAAGGATGGAAGGCGGCCGAAGAGGTGAAGCCGATTGCAAGCTGCCCCTCCTGGCCGCGGCTCGCGCGGCGCGCGGCCTCCACCGCGAGGTCGGCGTCGCGCAGGATCGCGCGCGCCTTGCCGACGAAGGCACGGCCGGCCGCGGTCAGCTCGACCCCGCGCGGCTGCCGGCGAAACAGCGGCGCGCCGATCGCGGCTTCCAGGGCGCGGATCTGCTGGCTCAGCGGCGGCTGCTGAATGCCGAGCCGCGCGGCGGCGCGAGTGATATGGCCTTCCTCGGCGACCGCGACGGCATAGCGGAGATGGCGCAGTTCGATCATCAGGGCAATCCATATGCAACAGATATGCAAATTCGCATATGCATATATTGGATATTTGGCACGCGGCCAACTAGAGTCGGCTCAACAACAAATCGAACCGGAGCCGCCCCGCCGATGGACGCCATCCCCGCCGCGCAAACCACCAAGCATGTCGCACCTGACGTCGGCGAGTTGTTCACGGGCTTCTTCATCCTCGGATTAACCGGCTTTGGCGGCGTGCTGCCGCTGGCGCGCCACATGATGGTGGAGAAGCGCGGCTGGCTCACCGGCGCGGAGTTCACCGACCTGCTCGGGCTGTGCCAGTTCCTGCCCGGCGGCAACATCATCAACATGTCGGTCGCGGTCGGGCTGAAGTTTCGCGGCATTCCCGGCGCGTTCGCGGCGATCCTCGGCCTGATCGCGGTGCCGACCGCGGTCGTGATCGGCCTTGGTGTGATCTATGGCCGCTTCGCCGACGACCCGGTCGTCCGTCATCTGTTCGGCGGTCTCGCCGCCGCGGCGGCCGGGCTCCTGATTTCCACGGCGATCAAGATCGCCTGGCCGCTGCGGCGCGATGTGCTCGGCCTCTTCATCGGCGCGCTGTGCGTGCTCGCTATTGCCGTGTTCAGATTGCCGCTGCTGCCGACCCTGTTGATGCTCGCGCCGCTCAGCATTGTCCTCAGGTCGAGGCAGGCATCATGAGCGCAACCCTCGTCACGCTCGCGCTGATCTTCGCCGAGCTCTCGCTGCTCGCCTTCGGCGGCGGCAACACCATCCTGCCGGAGATGCAGCGTCAGGTGGTCGACGTCCATCACTGGATGACGGCGCAGGAATTCGGCGCGCTGTTCGCGCTGGCGCAGGCAGCACCCGGGCCGAACATGATGGTGGTGCCGCTGGTCGGCTGGCATGTCGCGGGCTTCTCCGGCGTGCTGGTGACATCGCTCGCCAAGTTCGGGCCGTCGTCGCTGGTGACAGGCTTCGCGCTGCAGCTCTGGGAACGCTTCAAGGACCGGCCCTGGCGCCGCACCGTGCAGGCGGGGCTGGTTCCGGTCACCGCCGGGCTCGTCACTGCCAGCGCCATCGTCATCACCCACGCATCGGCCTCGAGCTGGGGCACCATCCTGATCGCGGCTGGCGTCGCGATCGCCACCACCACGACGCGCATCCATCCGCTTGTCGCGCTCGCCGCCGGCGCGGTGCTCGGCCTGTCCGGCATCGGACAACCCTGACGCTCGGCCTGTTGCGGCGATGGCGCATCGTTCCACGCGGCGATGTGCGCGCTTTCGCCGCAATGGATGCGACGTCGCCAGCGGCTATGTTGATGATGCCATGATCGACACGCTCCGCATCGACACCCGCATTGCGCGCCGCGAATTGCGCGCCGGACGTCTGCACGCAGGCAATTAGCCGGCCGGCGATCGCGCGCCGTCCGGATTCCTCGACGTCATCAAGATCATTTCAGTCCGTCGCGTCGCGAGATATCCGCGCGCCGGCGCTCGTGCGCCTCCGATCAACCGCAAAGATCAACCGACATGACCCGAACCATTCAGAGCAGCTTTACCGCCCCGGCATTGCCGCCGATCGTGATCACCACGAGCGAGGCGCATCGCCTCAGCGCGCTGGCCGATTCCAGCATGGCGGTGTTTCCCCGCGTCGCCCAGTTCCTCGCACGCGAGACGGACCGCGCCCAGCTCGTCGCCGACGACGCCGATTTGCATGACGTGGTCCGCATGGGCTCGCTTGTCCGCTACCGCGACGACGAGACCGGCGACGTCAGGGAGGTCGTGCTCGTCTACCCACACGAAGCCGACATCGCGCTGCGACGCATCTCGGTGCTGACGCCGGTCGGCGCCGCGCTGATCGGATTGTCGGTCGGCCAGACGATCGATTTTCAGACGCCGAGCCAGCAGACGCGTTCGGTCACGGTTTTGGCCGTGACGCATCAGGGTTAGCGGCTTTACGCCGCCTGATGGCACTGCCCCATCTCGAGCCCGTGCCGGCGCCCGCGCGCGATGCCCTCGGCGATCGCCTTCACGACGATCTCCGCATCTTCAGGAGAGAGATGATCGAGCGGCTGCCAGGCGCGCATGATGTCGCGTGCGCGATCGAGGTCGCCGTAGATTGCAAGGAGAGGAAGCGATTTGCTCGGCATGTCCGTTGCTCCCAACCGCAGCTGGGCGAGTCTACTCCATCTGGACAGGTCGAGCCATGCGTCCGGCAACCGCGATTGCGTGCATTGCAGATCGCCGATGCATGGCGAGGGCGTTCCTGCCCCCGCCGTCAACGCATTCGGTTACTCCGCGCCGGAGCCGCCCTGCACGATCTTCTCGTTCAGCTTCTGATCGACGGTCTCGACCGTACGGTCGATCTCGGCGCTCGGCGTGCCGAGCTGATGCGAGATCAGCTTGACCAGCAGGTCGACGCGCTCGATGAAGGGCGCGCCGGCGGCGACCGCTCGGGCCGCCGATGATGGCTTGAGCAGGCTTTCGGCGGCCTTGGCGTATTTCGCGAACGGCACCTGGTCCGCGGGGTCGGCGCCGAGCTTGCGCGCGATGCCGTCGACGTGGTCGTAGATCGCCTGCGAGCGCGTCAGGTCGCCGTGCACGGCGTCGCGGATCGATTGCGGCTCCGTCGGCGTGATGCAGCGATAGTTGCCGGTCAGCAGCATCGACCACTTCGCCAGCGGCACGAACAGCGAATCGAACACCTTCAGCTTCACCGGAACGTCCTGGCCGTCGAGCGTCACCGCGTCGATGTCGGCTTCGAGCTCGCGCAGCACCTTGTTGTGCTTGTCGTCTGCGAAGGCGGAGGCCTTGAAGTTGGTCGGCAGGCCGACATGCAGCACATTGGCCTTCTCCTCCGGCGGACGGAAGGCCTGCGGATCGGGCGAGCACAGCGTGACGAGGCCCGGCTCGAAGCGCTCCCACACCTGCGCGTTGGTGTAGGCCTCCTCGAGGTCCATGCCGGCGAGTGCGGGGATCCGCTTCAGATACGGCAACGGCGGCATGTTCATGATCGACAGGCAGGGCAGCTTCGCCGCCGCGATCTTGATCATCAGCACGCGAACCGTGTGGTTGGTGTATTGCGGCTCCTGCATCGCAAGGCCGACCATGTCGTAGCGCGAGACGTCGACATCGGCAGGCGTGACGGCGTCGAGCTTGCCCGGCAGATCGCGCGAGAAGATCGAGCGGTGCTCCTTCTCGTCGCGCAGCTTGATCCGCACCTCGGTGCCTTCGCGGTTGATCAGGGCGGCGGTGTTCTTCCGGCACACCAGGGACACGTTGTGACCCGCCATCAGCAGCTTGGTCCCCAGCAGGGAGCCGTAGGAAGCTCCCAAAATCAGAATGTTGCGCGCCATGCTCTCTCCAATGGCCCTCCTCACGAAAGGCTTGCTCTCCAAAATCCTGTCCGAAGCTGCCGCCGAACCGATGCCCGGTCGATATTGGCCGTCCCGCACCCACGGGCCGGCGGTCGCCACATCACCAGACAATCAAGGCCAGCTGGTGTATGGTATGCCACCGTCTATCGCAGATCGACAAGCGGCTGCCAAGGGGATTATCTCGCGTGCGGACTTTCGTTCCGCGATCAGGAAGGGCATTCGAGCTTGCAAGTCGCCGCCGACCCGACGGATCGGGCTGAAGAAATCCTCGTCTCAGCTTCCCGGCTGTTTGCCCGCCACTCCTATGCCAACGTGACGATGGAGCAGGTCGCAGCATCGGTGCAGGCCGTGCCGGGCGCGCTGTACCACTATTTCCGCGACAAGGAAGATCTCATCTTCCACTGCTATCTGCGCGGCCTTGCGATCTATCGCCACGAAATCGAGGCAGCCGCCGAGCCCGGCATCGATGGGCTCGAGATCGTCAGGCGCTTCGTGCGCGGCAGGCTGAGGCCCGAAGGCCAGCGCATGATCCTGTTCAGCGATATCGATGCGCTGGCCGCGCCCTACAGCAGCGAGGTCCATGCCAAGCGCTGGCAGAACGCCGCGCTGCTGGCGGACATTCTGGATCGGGGCGTGGCGGACGGCTCGATCGCCTGCGACGAGCCGCTGCTCACGGCGGTGGCGCTGATCTCCATCCTGGACTGGGTTCCGTTCTGGCTGTCCGAACGCGACTACTACACGCGGCAACAGGCGATCGATGCCATCGACGACATCATCACGCATGGCGTCTACCGACGCGAGATCGCGCTTCCCAAAATGCCCGAGCCGCTCAGCCTCGCCCCTTTTCTCGAGGCTCGCACAGCGTTGAACAAGCGGGCCGCCAAGTTCGACAGGATGCTGTCGATTGCTTCCGACAGTTTCAACCGAAGGGGCGCCTCGGGCACGTCGCTCGAGAGCATTGCCGTGGATGCGGGCATGACCCGCGCCGGCATCTACTATCACTTCAGTGAAAAGGAGAGCCTGCTGCTGGCTTGCCTGCGACGCGGGCTCGCCGGCGAGGTCAGCGTTCGCGAGCATCTGCAAGAGCACAGCCTTGGAGCATTCGATCACATCGTGCAGCGCATCCGCCTGCTGTTGATGCTGCACGACACGCCCTGCGGCCCGAAGGCGACCTACCACAACATCAACTATCTCAACGACGCAGACCGGAAAGCCTATGTCGGAGACGTGCTGGCGACGATCCGGCAAGACCAGAACAGCTATCAGCGCTGGGTCGACGAGGGCCGTTTCCGCCGCATCGATACCTATTTCGCGGAGCGCATTCTCACCGGAATGGGCCACTGGTATCCGATCTGGTTCAAGACCAGGCGCGACTGGTCTCCAGCCGAGATCGCCGATCATTTCGCGCGGCTATTCCTCGCGGGCCTCAAGCCGCGCCGACATCCAGGCTAGATCCGCCACGGTAGCGATCCCGGCTTTCTCCTTCCTCAAAAGGTCGGGATGGGGGGCAGCGGCAGGCTATGCTGCAAGCGGAGAGAGCCGATCCCCACTCGCTACGCTCTTGACGAGCGAAGCGACCTACCCTTTTCAAGGAGAGGTCTGGAGGCAGGCTACGGACGACGCCGGTTCGGAACCGAGAATAAGCGTGAGCCCCATCCAAAAGTTTACCTGTAATTCAAAACTGCGCCCGATTCCGGCGACATATGGCCTATAAGATCATAATACCTTCTGCTAAAACTTGACGCAGTATTCAAAGCGAAAGTTGCGAAGGCTCGGCGATTGGGGTTATGAGACGGCCTCGATCGCTAAAGATCAAGAAACACGAGCAAGGGAGAACGCAGGATGCATAGGCTGATCGTTGCCGCCGCGGCAGCGCTGACGGTGTTGGGAGGCGCGGCGTCCGCGCAGGAATCCATCAAGATCGGCTATATCGATCCGCTCTCCGGCGGCGGCGCCAGCGTCGGCGAAGGCGGCCTGAAAACGTTTCAGTATCTCGCCGACGAGTTGAACGCCAAGGGCGGCATCCTCGGCCACAAGGTCGAGATCGTCCCGCTCGACAACAAGACCAATCCGCAGGAAAGCCTGGTGCAGGCGCAGAAGGCGGTCGACGCCGGCGTCCACTACATCACCCAGGGCAACGGCTCGTCGGTCGGTGCGGCGCTGGAGGACTTCGTCACCAAGCACAATTCGCGCAACCCCGGCAAGGAAGTGCTCTACTTCAACTACGCCGCGGTCGATCCGGCGATGACCAACGAGAAGTGCAGCTACTGGCATTTCCGCTGGGATGCGAACTCGGACATCAAGATGGAAGCGCTGACCAACTACATGAAGGGCCAGCCGTCCATCAAGAAGGTCTATCTGATCAACATGGACTATTCGTTCGGCCAGTCGGTGCGCACCACGGCGCGCAAGATGCTGGGCGAAAAGCGGCCGGATATCCAGGTCGTCGGCGACGAACTGCACCCGATGCTCAAGGTCACCGACTTCTCGCCCTACATCGCCAAGATCAAGGCGTCCGGCGCCGACACCGTCGTGACTGGCAACTGGGGCCAGGACTTCGCGCTGCTGCTGAAGGCGGCGGCTGACGCCGGCCTCAAGGTCAACTGGTACACCTATTATGCCGGCGGCGCCGGCGGACCGACCGCGGTCAAGCAGGCCGGCCTCGAGGGCCAGGTGTTCCAGATCAGCGAAGGCGTCCCGAACTCCGGCAACAAGGCGGCGATGGATTTCGAGAAGGACTTCCGCGCCAAGACCGGCATTTCCGTCTGGTATCCGCGCGCGGTCAACGAGATGCGGATGTTCAAGGCGGCCGCCGAGAAGGCCAATTCGATCGATCCGGTGAAGGTCGCGGCCGCGCTCGAAGGCATGAAGTTCGAAGTGTTCGACGGCGGCGAGGGCTTCATCCGCAAGGACGACCACCAGTTCTTCCAGCCGATCTACATCTCCTCGTTCGGCGCGCTGGCCGACAAGACCAAGGAGCCGTTCGACGAGGAAAACACCGGCTGGGGCTGGCGCATCGTGTCCAAGATCGACACCGCGCAGACGATGCTTCCGACCACCTGCAACATGAAGCGGCCCTGATCGGCCACTTCGGTCATTCCGGGGCGCTCGCGCCAGCGAGCGAACCCGGAATTTCGTCTTTCCGGGTTCGATGCTTCGCATCGCCCGGAATGACAGGTAAGCTCCTTTCCTTCGACAGGTCTGATCACGTGAACCGTTCCAGTCTCAAGCGAGTGCGCCGTGGCTGAGCTGATCGTCATCTCGACGCTCAACGGCGTCCTGTTCGGCATGCTGCTGTTCCTGTTGTCCAGCGGGCTCACCGTCATCTTCAGCATGATGGGCGTGCTGAACTTCGCGCATGCCAGCTTCTACATGCTCGGCGCGTTCTTCGGCTTTCAGCTCACCCGCTGGATCGGATTCTGGCCGGCCCTGGTGCTGGCGCCGCTGCTGGTCGGCGCGGTCGGCATGGCGGTCGAGCGCTACGGTCTGCGCAACACCCACAAGCACGGCCACGTCGCCGAACTGCTGCTGACCTTCGGGCTTGCGTTCGCGATCGAAGAGATCGTCTCGATGATCTGGGGCAAGAGCCCGGTCGACTACCGCGTCCCGGCGGCGCTCGACTTCCCCGCCTTCACCGTGTTCTCCACCAATTACCCCGCCTACAAGATCTTCATGCTGGTGATCTCGGTCGTGATCTTTATCGCGCTGCTGGTCACCTTGAAGAAGACGCGGGTCGGCCTGATCGTGCAGGCCGCGCTGACCCATCCGAGCATGGTCGGCCATCTCGGCCACAATGTCGGACGCGTGTTCATGCTGGTGTTCGGCGTCGGCAGCGCGCTCGCCGGCCTTGCCGGCGTCATCGCCGGCCCTTCGCTGGTGACGCAGTCCGACATGGCCGCGCTGCTCGGCCCGATCCTGTTCGTCGTCATCGTGTTCGGCGGCCTCGGCTCGCTGCCCGGCGCCTTCATCGCATCGCTCCTGATCGGCTTGATCCAGACCTTTGCGGTCGCGCTCAACGGGTCGCTCGCCAGCGTGTTCGGCCCGCTCGATCCGAGCCTCGGTCCCTCGCCGCTCACCGACATCTGGAACGTCACGATCGCGCAGATCGCGCCGATCCTGCCTTATGTGCTGCTGGTGCTGGTCCTGATCTTCCGCCCCATGGGCCTATTGGGGACGCGCGAGTCATGAGCAACGCTTCCACGCCCTCCATCGCTGCGGCCAAGCAGGAGCCCGGCAGCGCCTTGAGCTTCTATGGTGTCTGGCTGCTCGCCGCGGTCGCGCTGGTCGTGCTGCCGCTGGTGTTCGGCACCGGCGGCTCGCTGACCTCCTTCAGCCTGATCGGCATCGCGATCATCTTCGCGCTGTCCTACAACATCCTGCTCGGCCAGACCGGGCTGCTGTCGTTCGGCCACGCGGTGCAGTACGGCCTCGGCGGCTTCCTCGCCGTACATGTCATGAATGCGGTCGCGAGCCACAACTGGCCGATCCCGCTGCCGGTGATCCCGCTGGTCGGCGGCATCGGCGGCATGGCGTTCGCCCTCCTCGTCGGCTGGGTGATGACCAAGCGCGCCGGCACCGTGTTCGCGATGATCTCGCTCGGCATCGGCGAACTGGTCGCCTCGTCGTCGCTGATCCTGCGCAGCGTGTTCGGCGGCGAATCCGGCATCACCACCGACCGCACCTCGCTGATGCCGATGTTCGGCTGGACCTTCGGGCCGCAGATCCAGGTCTATTACCTGATCGCGTTCTGGGTGATGGTGTCGGCGATCGCGATGTATGCGCTGACCCGCACGCCGCTCGGGCGGATCTGCAACGCGGTGCGCGACAATCCGGAGCGCGTCGAGTTCATCGGCTACGATCCGCATGTGGTGCGCTATCTCGCCTACATGTTCGCCGGCTTCTTCGCCGGCATTGCCGGAGGGCTGGCGGCGATCAATTTCGAGATCGCCAACTCGGCCTATCTCGGCGCGACGCAATCGGGCCTCGTGCTGTTCTCCGCGTTCATCGGCGGCACCGCCTATTTCTTCGGTCCGATCCTCGGCGCCATCCTGGTGACCTATCTGCAGCTCGGGCTGACCAGCGTCACCTCGGTCTGGCAGCTTTATTTCGGCATCATCTTCATCGGCATCGTGATGTTCGCACCCGGCGGCATCGCCGGCATCCTGATGAAGCACCGCCCGCTGATCCGCGCCGGGACCCTCGGCACCGTGATCCCGTCCTATCTGGTCGCGGCGATCCCGACGCTCGCGCTGGCGCTCGGCATCATCCTGACCATCGAAACCGTTGCGCGGTTCTCGGGCGGCGATGTGATCAAGCTGCTCGGCATCCCGTTCGTCGCCACGGCGCCGACGACCTGGGCGGCCGCGGCGGTCCTGCTCGTCGGCGGCTTCCTGGTCGCGCGCATCACCTGGCGGCGTGTTGCGGAAGCCTGGGACCGCGCCGCGACGGTGGCCCGTGACCGGGGGTATCTCGCATGACCGCTGCCATCCAAGTCAACGCCGTCGAGAAGAGCTTCGGCAATGTCGCGATCATCCGCGATCTCAACCTGAGCGTCGCCAAGGGCGAGCGTCACGCCATCATCGGCCCGAACGGCGCCGGCAAGTCGACGACGTTCAACCTGATCAGCGGCCACATCAAGCCGACCTCGGGCGAGATCCGCCTCAACGGCGAGGTGACCTCGGGCTTGCGGCCGTTCGAGATCAACCGGCGCGGGCTGTCGCGCTCGTTCCAGGTCACCAACGTGTTCGCCCGCATGACGGTGTGGGAGAACGTCCGCTGCGCCGTGCTGTGGGCGACCGGCCACCGCTACGCGTTCTGGAAGAACGTCGACAATCTGCCCGAGGTGAAGCAGCGCACCGCGCAGATCCTCGACGACATCCATCTCAGCCACCGCCGCGACGTGCCGGCGGGCCTTTTGACCTATGCCGAGCAGCGCGAGCTCGAGATCGGCATCACGATCGCGGGCGGCGCCAGCGTCATCATGCTGGACGAACCGACCGCGGGCATGAGCCACGCCGAGACCGAGCGCGCCGTCGCGCTGATCCGCCGCCTCACCGAGGGGCGCACGCTCGTGATCGTCGAGCACGACATGAGCGTGGTGTTCGGCCTCGCCGACCGCATCTCGGTCTTGGTCTACGGCCACATCATCGCCTCCGGCACTCCGGAGGAGATCCGCGGCAATCCGAAGGTCAAGGAAGCCTATCTCGGCGAGGAGGTCGACTGATGCTCGAGGTCAGGAATCTTCACGCCTATTACGGCAAGAGCCACATCCTGCAGGGCGTCGATCTCGACATCGCGGCCGGCGAGGTCGTCAGCCTGCTCGGGCGCAACGGCGTCGGCCGCTCGACGACCGTCAAGGCGATCATGGGCGAGGTGCCGCCGCAGGGCACCATCCGCTTCAAGGGCCAGGATATCGCAGGTCTTCCGAGCCACAAGATCGCGCGCCTCGGGCTCGGCTATGTGCCCGAGCATCGCGACATCTTCCCGAGCCTGACGGTTCGCCAGAACCTGATCCTCGGCATCAAGGACCCGCGCCGCCCCGGCAGGTGGCGGCTGCAGGAGATGCTCGACATGTTCCCGAACCTCGCCGCGCGCGCCGACACGCCGGCGGGCGTGCTGTCGGGCGGCGAGAAGCAGATGCTGACCACCTGCCGCACGCTGCTCGGCGACCCCGAATTGATGATGATCGACGAGCCGACCGAAGGTCTCGCTCCGCTGATCGTGCAGCAGGTCGGCGAGCTGATCGCGCGGATCGCCAAGGCCGGCGTCGCGATTCTCCTTGTCGAGCAGAAGCTGTCGATCGCGATGAAGATCTCCAACCGGGTCTACATCATGGGCCACGGCCGCGTGGTGTTCGAAGGCACCCCCGACCAGCTCAAGAGCAATGCCGCCGTTCGCGAGGAATGGCTCGAGGTGTGAGGCGGCGGTCGGCGAATAGACGACGCAATCGAAAGTCCGCTTAGCAGCGCCATCAGTCAGTTCGCGAACACGACCCAGACCAGCGCGACCAAGAGACTGTGGAAACAAATTATCGAAGCCAGGAATAGCCAGTCGTCCCCGGTCATGGGGCCGAAAACCACGGCCGAAGCGCGGCGACAGCGACACGCGAGCTGGGACAAGAGGTTCGACTGCATCGGACTGCCCTAGCGGAGTACACTCCGCCAGGTCTTGCTAGTCTGTGCCAGCTAGTTGAGAGCTGGTGTCAGCCTATCACCGATCGCCATTCGAGCTGCGATAGGCCCTCGGCGTGAGGCCGGTCCAGCGGACGAACGCATGTGTGAAGGAAGAGACCTCGCTGTAGCCCAATAGCCATGCGATCTTGGAAATCGGCAGCTCCTCATCTTCGAGGTAATGGCGGGCAAGGGCAATTCGAAACGCCTTGAGAACGTCTGAGAAGTCCACCCCCTCCGACGACAATGCGCGAGCGAGAGTTCTCCGGCTCATGCCAAGACGACGCGCGACCGCCTCGGCATTGGCTTTGCCGTGCGGCAGCAACTGGGCGATGTGTCCTTCGACGCGTGACTGCACGCTGCTTCGTCTCGGTGCCCGGTTACGAAGCGCTTCGTCGGCATATTGAAGCAACATCCTGTTGAGATGCAAATCGGCCCCCACGACAGGCAATGCGCCGATCCGGGACGGAAACAAAAGCTCGTCGCTGTCCGCTGCAAATTCGATCTCGCATCCAAGAAGAGATCGCACATCCGACGGCGTTTCTCGTCTGGAGTGCTTCAACTTGATTTGCTTTGGGACCAGCCTGCCGTCAGTCAGTGCGCGGCAAATACGGATCAGCGCAACCAGCCAGAATTCCGCATGGTGACGATCCGACGACCGATCGATGTTGACATATTCGAACCCGATGACGAAGCCGCGATCCAGAGAGCTTCGCAACCGCACACCCTCGTTGTTGATCGCGCAGTAGCGTCCGCCGATTTGCAAGGCGTCAACGAGATGCTCCGATGAAGCCATGACGTAGTACAGAAGCCCGATCTCGCCCAGCTCGAAGCCTTGAGCCAGATGGAGTCCGAAGCAGTCGTCCTGCAATTCCCTTGCGGCGAGTTCGAGCAGCCTGACCTGCGCTCGTGCATCGATGCGGCGCTTGCGGTCCTCGACGTCGTCGATTGCCAGGCCTGCAGCTGACACGATCGGGACCGGATCAACCTGCGCATCGCGCAGCCGGGCACATGCGAGACGCGCGATTCCCCCGGCAGAGCTCGGTATCGACGGCAAGGCGCTAGCAACGCGTGTGGCGGCTTTCATTCGGCACCGAACTGTGTTCGTGGCTCAACGTCGGGAGCTTCCGGGATCGTATTTTGACCTATGTCAAACGAGCTCATGGGTTCGAGGCATCCGGTCTGACACCATCTCGCAATTTAACGACCCAGGATCACAAGACGCAACGGGCGCAAATCGTCTAGCCGATTGCTCCGCGGCCACTCCATTTCTGCCTTGAAACGACGGCAGTCAGCTTCCAATGGGCCCGCGCAGGGGCGAACTCGTCATGGGCTTGGTCAAGCATGCAAATTCGCTGGGGCAGGCGATTGGCGCCGAAGCGAACAGCCATATGAGCTAGGTCGTGGTTGGACAAACACCCGCCCAGCATAGCGGCATTCATCGTTCAATTCATTACACGATCATTGAAGGCGAGGCCGCCGGCACCTGGCGCTACTCGTTCTCCATCGGCGATCGCAACTATTCGGGAACGGTTCAGGCGGTCCTGGGATTGCTGGCGGCACGCCGCGTAAGGATGAAGATCGATCGGGTGTTAAGGCAAAACGCGTCAATTGATCATCAAGGCCGGCAGCGGGTGGAGAAAGAGGTCGAGACGCCCGCTCCGCTCGTCCCACCGGCCGATCCCAAGGACTAGCGCGGCTGTAGCCGCGCTAGCCCGGCCGGAGCAACGCCACCACGTCGCCCGCGCGCAGCGTCTGGCCGGGCTTCACCGGCACCGAGGCGATGCGGCCCGCCGCGGGTGCGTGCACGGAGATCTCCATCTTCATCGACTCGATGATGGCCAGCACGTCGCCGGCCGCGACCTTGGCGCCTTCCTCGACCAGCACCTTCCAGATGTTGCCGGGCACTTCGGAGAACGCGCCAATCTGACCGTCGGGAATCCCCGTCGCGGCGGCTGCCGCATCGATCGTTTCAGCCGGCGCCTCGTCGAGCTTCATCTCGCGCCAGCGCTGGCGCTCGGCGTCGAACGCGGCCTGCTGCGTTGCCTTGAACGTGGCGATTGATGGCTTCGCGTCGGCCAGTGTCCTGGCGTAGTCGGCGTAGGAGAACTCGCCCTCTTCGATCCTGATGTCATACTGCCCGTGCGGGAACGCGGCGCGGGCGTCGAGCAGTTCATCGGCGTCGACCGGGAAGAAGCGGATCTTGTCGAAGAACCGCAGCAGCCAGGGATGGCCCGGCTCGAACACCCGCGTGGTGCGCCAGGTGTTCCAGACCTGGATGGTGCGGCCGAACAGCTGGTAGCCGCCCGGCCCTTCCATGCCGTAGATGCACATATAGGCGCCGCCGATGCCGACCGCGTTTTCCGGCGTCCAGGTCCGCGCCGGGTTGTACTTCGTGGTCACCAGCCGATGCCGCGGGTCGAGCGGCGTCGCCACCGGCGCGCCGAGATAGACGTCGCCGAGGCCGAGCACGAAATAATCCGCGTCGAACACGATGCGGCGAACGTCGTCCTCGCCGGCAAGGCCATTGATGCGCCGGATGAACTCGACATTCGACGGACACCATGGCGCGTCCGCGCGCACCAGCTCCTGATATTTGCGCATCGCAAGCTCGGCCTGCGGATCGCGCCACGACAGCGGCAGATGCACGGTGCGGCTCGGCACCCGCATCGCGTCGACCGGCGGCAATTCGCGCTCGATCCGCCTGAGCACGTCGAGCAGCTTCGTTCGCGACAACGCAGTGCCGTCATAATGGATCTGCAGCGAGCGGATGCCGGGCGTCAGATCGATCAGGCCACTGAGCTTCGCCTCTTCCAGCGCCTGCGCCAGCACATGCACGCGCAGCCGCAGCGCGATGTCGAGCTCCATCGGGCCATATTCGACCAGGAGATTGTCGTCGCCGGCGCGGCGGTAGACCACCGGAATCGGGCCGTCGTCATTCCGACCGATGATCGCCGATCCGAGCTCGGGCGCGCGCAGCACCGTGGGGCCGGCAACCGGATCGTCGCGTTTAACCGGCACGAAGCGGACCGTGTCGCCGGGCCGGAGCTGGCCGACCTTCCAGAACTCGTCGCGCGCGACCACGGCCGGACAGACGAAGCCGCCGAGGCTCGGTCCGTCGGGCCCGAGAATGATCGGCATGTCGCCGGTGAAGTCGATCGAGCCGACCGCATAGGCGTTGTCATGAATGTTCGACGGATGCAGCCCGGCCTCGCCGCCGTCGGCGCGCGCCCAGCGCGGCTTCGGCCCGATCAGCCGCACGCCGGTGCGGGCGCTGTTGAAATGCACCTCGTAGCTCGCCGCGAACAGCGTCTCGATATCCTCGTCGAGGAAGAAATCCGGCGCGCCGTGCGGGCCATAGACCACGCCGATCTGCCACGCCGACGTGAGTTGCGGCCGCTCGTCCTCCGTGGCGCGCCGCGGCGCCGCTAGGCCCGAAGGCTCGGCACCGATATGCAAGACGTCGCCGGCCTTCAGCGAACCCGTCGCATGGCCGCCGAAGGCGCCGAGCGCAAACACGGCACGCGATCCGAGAATTTCGGGCACGTCGATGCCGCCGCGCACGGCGAGGTAGGTGCGCTGCCCAGGGCCCTTGATGCTGCCGATCGCGAGCGTCTGGCCGGCGCGTACCGCGAGCGGCTCGTCATACGCGACATCGGCGCCGTCGAGCGATGCCTTCATCAGCGCGCCCGAAAGCGCGACGATCGCGTCGGTGTTAAAGCGCAAGGTCGGCCCGTTGACCGTCAGCTCCAGCGCGGTCGTTACTTCCGGATTGCCGACCATGCGATTGGCGAGGCGAAACGACCGTTCGTCCATCGGGCCGCTCGGCGGCACGCCGACATGCCAGAGATGCAGCCGGCCGGGCAATTCCTGCACCCCGCTCTGGGCGCCCGGCGCGACAACGTCGATGGTGCCGGGGCGATAGCCGAATTCGCCAAGCACACTCGTCGCCACCTGCCCGCTGCGGAACACGTCGGACGCCGCAATCGCGCGCAAATAGTCGAGATTGGTCTCGATGCCGGCGACGACCGTATCGTCCAGCGCTTTCGAAAGCAGGGCGATCGCGGCCTCGCGCGTATCGGCTGAAACGATGATCTTGGCCAGCATCGGATCGTAGAACGGCGACACCTCGGTGCCGGTCTCGATCCAGCCGTCGATCCGCGCCTCCGGCGAAAAGCTGACCTGCGTCAGCCGGCCCGCGCTCGGGCGGAAGCCGGCGCCCGGGTTCTCGGCATAGAGCCGCACCTCGATCGCCGCGCCCTTTGGTGCAAGCGCGCCCGCCTGGCCGAGCACATCCTCGCCGGCCGCCTGCCGGATCATCCATTCGACGAGGTCGACGCCGGTGACCTGCTCGGTGACGGGATGCTCGACCTGCAAACGGGTGTTCACCTCGAGGAAATGGAAATCGTCGCGCTCGACGTCGTAGATGAACTCCACGGTGCCGGCAGATTCATAAGCCACGGCCTTGCCGAGCGACACCGCGGCCGCGTGCAGCCGCCGGCGGATGTCGGCGGACAGCCCCGGCGCGGGCGTCTCCTCAAAGACCTTCTGGTTGCGCCGCTGCAGCGAGCAATCGCGCTCACCGAGCGCCACCACGTCACCCTTGCCGTTGCCGAAGATCTGCACCTCGATATGCCGCGCTCGCGCAACGAACCGCTCGAGATAGACCCGGGCGTCGCCGAAGCTTGCCCGCGCCGTGCGCTGCACCGATTCGAAGCGTTCGCGCAGCGTCGCCATGTCGTGGCACAGCTGCATGCCGATGCCGCCGCCGCCCGCCGTGCTCTTCAGCATCACCGGAAAGCCGATTGCGCCCGCCTGCTGCACCGCCTCGTCGATGGTCTCCAGCAGGCCGGAGCCCGGCAGCAGCGGCACGCCGCTGCGCTCGGCGATCTCGCGTGCCTTGTGCTTGAGACCGAAGGCGTCGAGGTGCTCAGGCCGCGGCCCGATGAACTTGATGCCGTGCTCGGCGAGCCGCTCGGCAAAGCGGCGGTTCTCCGACAGGAAGCCGTAGCCGGGATGCACCGCCTGCGCACCGGTCGCAAGGCACGCCGCCATGATCGCATCGACGTTGAGATAGCTCTCCGCGGCGGGCGCAGGACCGATCCGCACCGCCTCGTCTGCGTCGAGCACCGGCCGGGTGAAGCGGTCCGCGTCGGAATAGACCGCGACCGAAGAGATGCCCATGCGGCGCAATGTTCTGCCGATCCGCCCGGCGATCTCGCCGCGGTTGGCAATCAGGACCTTGCTGAACATGCCTCACGCCTCCGGCTCGAAGATCGTCACCTGTACCGGCGTCGGAAAGAAGCCGTTGCAGGGATTGTTGATCTGCGGGCAGTTCGAGATCAGGCACAGCACGTCCATCTCGGCCACCAGCTCGATGGCGTCGCCCGGCTTGGAGACACCGTCGACCACGGTGAAGTTGCCGGCCGGATCGATCGGCACATTCATGAAGAAGTTGAGGTTCGGCACGATGTCGCGCTTCGACATGCCGTATTTCGCGGCTTCGATCACGAAATTCTCGCGGCAGGCGTGCTGGTAGCGAGTCTGGTGCCCGAACCGCACGGTGTTGCTCTCGCAGGAGCAGGCGCCCGCCGAGGTGTCGTGCAGGCCGCAACTGTCTGCCGTCACGCGCAGCATCACGCGGCCTTCGTTGGACATGATCCTGGTGCCGAGCCCGACATAGGCCGAGCCCTGCGCGCGCAGCGTATCCTGGCCGCTGTAGCGCTCACCGAAATCACCGGCGCAATAGAACAGCGTATCGACCGCCTGTTGGCCGTGGCTATCGGTGATCCGCAGTGTCTGCCCCTTGCGGATGATCGCCGACCACGGCTTGCGCGCGGGAATTTCGATATCGAGAACGATGCGGCCGTGGGTTTGAGCGGGTTGCGTGGTCATCGCACGGCTCCTTCGCTCGTCTCGCCGAGATACAGCGCATTGTTCTGATAGGCGCGGACCGCTTCCGCGGTGGCGGTCCGGCACAGATCGTCGGCCGTCGGCGCGACCGCGCGATAGCGCACGATCTCGACGCTCGCCTGCGGATAGGTTCTGGCGGGATCGAGCGGATGCGGGCAGTTCGACAGCGCGATCAGAAGCTCCATCTCCGCGCGCAGATCGACGAAATCACCCTGCTGCCGCCGCTGCTCCGACCAGACAAACTTGCCGTCGGCGTCGATCGCGACCGGTGCGAAGAAGCTGACGCAGGGATGGACGTCGCGGCGATCAAGGCCAAGCTTGGCCGCGGCGAGAATGAAATTGTCACGTGTGTTGCGGAAATTGCCTTCGCCGTATTTGGCCAGGTTGGTCGCCGCGGTCGAGCCGCCGACCACGGCATCATGCGCGGCGCTGCTGTCCTCGGTGATCCCGAGCAGCGCGCGCCCCATGTCGGACAGCAGCACCCGCCCCTTCTGCAGCCGCGCCGCCCACTGCACCTTGATGGTGTCGGCGTGGTTGAGCCGTTCGGTGGTGTCGGCACTGTTCCAAGCGAGCAGGCTGACGGTCGACGTCCCCGACGTGTTGACGATGCGCAGCGTGTCGCCGCGATTCAGCCGCGTGGTCCAGTACCAGCCGGATGGGATCGTCTCGCGGTGAATGACCGTGTCGGCATCGATCGGCGCGGCGTCGCGCGCGGTCGGCGCCGGCAGCGCCCGCGGCGCGTGCTCCTGCCCCGCCGCCTTCAGCTCGTTATACCGCCGGGTATGCGCCGCGATCTCGGCCTTTTGTTCCTCTGTGAGGGTCATGGTTGCTCCTTCAAGACGAGAGCGCCGGGCCGTCCCGGCTGATGCTCCTTGCCTGACCGGGTCGTCCCGGTCGGAGCTGGTTGAACTGACGACCGCAGCTCTGCGCTGCGGCGCGGAAAGATCTCGAGGTCGCGCGACACGGTGGCGCCGTAGCGCTCGCGCTCCTCCGGCCGGTTGCGCTGCCGCTCCAGCGCGATCACGCGCGTCGCGAGTCCGAAGGCTTCGCTGAGGTCATGCGTCACCATCACGACCGTCAGATGGGTCTCGTTCCAGAGCCGCTTCATCAGGAGGTGAATGTCGGAACGGATGCCGGGATCGAGCGCACCGAACGGCTCGTCGAGCAGCAGGATCTTCGGGCCGCGCATGATCGCCTGCGCCAGCGCGAGCCGCTGCTGCATGCCGCCCGACAAAGCGGACGGATATTTGCTCTCCTGGCCGGCGAGCCCGACCTCGGCAAGCAGCTTCATCGCTTCGTCGGTGGCAGCGCGGCGCGCGGTGCCGAACAGCCGGCCGGTGAATTTGGCGTCGCACAGTTCGCGCCCGAGCATGACGTTCTGCAAAACCGTCAGATGCGGAAACACCGAGTAGCGCTGGAACACCACGCCACGGTCGGCGTCCGGCTCGCCAGGCAACGGCTTGCCGTCGACCAGGATCTGGCCGCGGGTCGGCTGCTCCTCGCCGAGCAGCATGCGCAGCAGCGTGGTCTTGCCGCAGCCGGACGGGCCGACCAGCGCAATGAAGGCGCGCGGCTCGACCTCCATCGTGATGCGCTCGAGCACGATGTGGTCGCCATATTCCTTCCAGACGTCGTCGAAGCGGATCGCGCTCATTCCGCCCTCACCGAAGCAAACCACGGAAACAACCTTCGCTGCATGACGCGCAGGCCGACGTCGATCAGGAACGCCAGCAGCGTGATCCAGGCGACGTAGGGGATGATGACGTCCATCGCGAGATAGCGGCGCACCAGGAAGATCCGGTAGCCGAGCCCGGAATCGGATGCGATCGCCTCGGCTGCGATCAGGAACAGCCACGCCGGCCCGAGCTGCAGGCGCAACACGTCGATCAGCCGCGGCAGGGTTTGCGGCATCGCGACGCGCAGCGCGATCTGCCAGGTCGAGGCGCCGAGCGTCTGCGCCTTGACGATCTGCTCGCGCGGCAGCTCCTGCACCTTCATGGCGAGATCGCGGATCATGCAAGGCAGCGTCCCGATCACGATCAGCGCAATCTTGGAATTCTCCCCGAGCCCCATCACGATGAACAGGATCGGCAACAGCGCCAGCGGCGGCACCATCGACGTCACTGACACGAACGGCCCGAGCAGGGCGTTGGCGCCCGGCAACAGCCCGATCACGATCCCGAGCACCAGCGCAGCCGCCGTCGAGATCGCCAGCGCCGAGCCCAGCCGCCCCAGGCTGGCGACGGTGTCGGAGGCCATCAGATAACCGCCGGTGCGCGGGTCGACCTCGAACGCCATCTGCTTGACGGCCTGCACCATGCTCGGCAGCGCCGGCAGCAGCTTGTCGTTCGGGTTCTGCGCGAGCCGCGCGCTGGAGCCGGCGAAGTAGGCGATTGCGACCAATACGAACGGCAGCGCGAGCAGATAGAATCGCGTCTGCCGTCCCGGCCGTATGTTCACAAGTCGCATGGTCAGCTCCTGCTTGGGGCGACGCGCTGCGCGTCAGAGCTTGGCGTCAGAGCTTGCCCTTGGCGGCCTCGTCCATGTAGGTCGGGTCGAAGCGCAGCTTGACGTTCGACTTGTCGCCCAGCACCGATTTGTCGGCGAGCTCGATGCCGACGGCGTCGGCCGACTTCGCACCCTTGCCGAGCAGGTCCTTCTCGAACAGGAACTTGCGCACCCGATCCATGGTCACGCCGACGGTCTGGCTGCGCGTGAAGGCTTCGGCGTCGGTTGCCTTGTCGAACAGTTTTGTCGTCGAGAGCTGGCTGTCGAAGCCGGCGAGGTCGGTGCCGGAGGCCTTGGCCATCGCTTCCTTGGCGGCCTTCGCCGCGGCATCGTTCGCCGTCATCTTGGACAGCGTCTCGTACCAGATGCCGACCAGCGCCTTGGCGAAATCCGGATTGTCCTTGGCGACTGCGGTGTTCACTACCATCAGGTCCATGATCTCGCCGGGGATCTGCGAAGAATCGAACACCTTCTTCGCGTCGGGCGAGCCGAGGATTTCGGTTACGATCGGATTCCAGGTCACCACCGCGCTGACGTCAGGCGTCTTGTAGGCGGCCGCGATATCGGCGTCGGAGGTGTTGATGACCTTGACGTCCTTCTCGCTCAGCTTGCTGGTCTCGAGCGCGCGCGCCAGCAGATAATGCGACACCGAGAACTCGACCAGATTGACCGTCTGACCCTTGATCGCGGCGAGATCGGTCTTGTTCTTCAGGATCACCGCATCGTTGCCGTTGGAGAAATCGCCCATCACGACCGCGGTGGTGTCGACGCCGCCGGCTGCCGGAATCGAGAGTGCGTCCATGTTGGTGATGGTGACGGCGTCATAGCCGCCGGCGGTGTACTGGTTGATCGATTCGACGTAGTCGTTGAACTGCTTGACCTCGATCGCGATGCCGTATTTGTCGGCCCATTTCTTGACGATGCCGGTGTCGGCCGCATAGCCCCACGGCATCCATCCGACATAGATCGACCAGGCGACCTTGAAGCTTTTCTTCGGCGCGGCGTCGGCCGCAGGCGCAGCCGCCAGCACGACCGCGCAGCCGATGACAACAGAGCGAAGGAAGAAAACGAATTTGTTCATTGCCGATCCCTCTTGCGAAATTTCACAAAAAGGGACTGGCGAAAAGACCATCGCTCCGCCAATCCCTTGGCTGACGAGGTCTCCCGGGCTTTTATCCCGCCGTGCACCTGCGGGGATGTCTCCCCCGCAAGCGGCTGCTCTCGGACCAGCACCTTGCGTTGCAAGGTCGGAACCCTAGCGGCCAACTCGATGCCATTGATGCACGAGGCGTGCCAGCGGGCCGGCAATTGAATCTCATGAGATTTTTCCGCGCGCGCGGCGCGGCCACGACAGTGTCTTGCTTAAAGATTGCGCAGACCTGCTCAGAATTGGTTCTGTCCTTTCGCCACCGGCATCAGCAGGATCGCACGATGACTGATGTCGAGGGGAGTTCGATGCGCAAGCTTCTGAGCGTTCTGTGCGCCGGCCTCTGGCGCGGATTGCACGGCCGGTTCGGCCTGGTGCCGAAGTCCGACGTGAAAGGCTGACCGCAAGATCGCAAAAAAAGAGCCCCGCTCTGCAGCGGGGCTCCTGTCCAAGGATCCTATTTCGGATCCTATTTCCGATCGGAGTTTTGCGCCGGCGTCTGCGGGCTCTGGCCTGAGCCTGACGACGGCGGATTGTTGTTCTGGTTGGGCTGGCTGGACTGCGTGTCCCGGCCGGCATTTGGCTGGTTGCCGCTGCCCTGACCGACGGTCGACTGGTTCTGCGGTGCCGCCTGGCCCGTCGTATTCTGCTGCGGGGCCTGCTGCAGAGCGGACGGCTGATTTCCGCTCTGGCCGGTTGTCGACTGGTTCTGCGGCGCATTCGCCTGACCCGTGGTCTGCCCGGTCGTGTTCTGCTGGGCAGGCTGCTGAGTGTCGGTCTGGCCGGTCGACTGGTTCTGCGGCGCGTTGGTCTGGCCGGTCGTCTGTCCAGTCGTGTTCTGCTGGGTGCGGCTCTGGCCGACCGTCGACGATGCGCCCGCGCCCTGACCGATTCTGTCGGACAGGCCGAGTGCGGTCACCGTGCGCGTGTCGACGCTGCCGCTGGTCGTGATGCCTTCCTGACGCTGGAAGGTGATCAGCGCCTCGCGGGTCCGCGATCCCAATACGCCGTCAGCCTCGCCGACCAGCAGGCCGCGGTCGATCAGCACCTGCTGCACCTCGCGGATCTGCTGCGGGTTCAGGTCCATCATCGCAACGCTACCGCCACCACCGCCACCGCCGCGATGGCTGAAGCGCGTCCGCGGTCCGACCGGGACGACGTCGACGACGCGGCGCTCGCGATCGAGGAACACGACCTCATCCTCGACGACGAAGAAGCTGTCGTCGCGATAATACGGGAACGCATCGATCAGCGCCGGGAAGGCGGCAACCGACACCGCGTTTAACCTCCGCGGCACCACCACGCCCGGATTGACCGCGAAGTTGATCGTACTGACATTGACGCGCGGTGCGTTACGCGCCGACAGCACCGAGCGCTGGATCGTGCTCTGCTGCTGCGCGGTCACGGTGCGCCCGGCCTCGGTCTGGATCGTGGCATTCGACTGGGCCTGGGTCTGAGCGGTTGTCCCGGCTTGTCCCTGAGCCTGACCGGTGGTCTGTCCGGAGTTCATCCGGTTTTGCGTCGTACCGGACTGCGGAGCGGCCGCGCCCGTGGTCTGGCCGGCTCGTGTATTCGGGGCTGCCGTTGTGCTTTGGCCAGTGGTCGTGTTCGCGCCCTTCGCCTGGCCCGTGGTCGTGCTCTGGCCGGTCGTCGTGCCCGCCTTACCCTGAGCCTTGTCCTGAGCCGTGCCTTGACCGGTCGTGGTGCCCTTGTCGCGGTTCGCGGTGTTGGCGCGATTCTCCTGCTGGCTTTGCCGCGTCGTGGCGCTGCCGCGTTCGCGGGATTCAGATCGCCCCATCTGCTCGCGCTGGTTTCGGCCCTGGCCGACGGTCTGCTCTTGCTTGCTCTGGTCCTGCTTGCCCTGGCTGCGCTGACCCTGCTCGGCGCGGCCGCTCTCGCGGGCCTGGCCGGTGGTCTGGCTGCGCTCGGCGGCACTGCGGCCCATCTGTCCTTCAGCCCTGCCGCTCTCTCGTGCGCCGCCCTGGCTTTCTCGTGCGCCACCCTGGCCGCGACCGACCGTCATGCCTTCGCTTCGCGATGCCCCGGGATTGCCATGCATTGCGCCGCCGGAACTGCCGCCCGACGGGCCTGCGGGTCGGCCATGTTCACCTCCACTGCCTCCGCCCGCGCCGACGCTTCCGCCGCCGCCCATGCCGCCACCGCCGCCGCCCTCGCGCATGCCCTGCGCCGATGCGAGGCTGACGCCGGCCAACAGCACGGCCGTCGTCAGCAGAAACTTGCTCTTCATCATCTTGCTCTGCATTACCGATTCCTCCTGCAGTTTTGCGGCTGCCGGATTGCGAAGCCGGCGCCAATGGCCGGCACGCTCCGCACTGCGGCCGCGTTCCAACAAAGCCGGCGAGCGTCGCGACGCAACGGTGCGCGCGCCTCACCGGTGAACTCTGAGAAAACAGCGGCGCCGCCCGCACTGTTCCTAGACACCGCCGCGACGCGACATTTCGCGCCAAGGGAACACCACACGTTCATCTTGAGTTCATCTTGAGTTCATCTTGAGCCAGCGGCCTGACGTTTGGTCACGCTTCAGGAACCGATGGCCACGTTTTCCCGTTTTCAATCGAAGTGTGCGTTCGTCGTCATGACGATGCTCAGCGAGCTCACGCGGATCATCGTCCGCTGCGACTGGCGGTGGATCGAAACAGGTTCCGTTCGGCTTTGAACATTTGCTTCGCCGTCAACGGGAGCGCCACTGCGCCCACCTCGCCACCGGGCCCGGATCCCTTGCAGGCGCGCGGCCATTCGCAACCAATGCCACTCTCCTCCGTTGACCGGCTGGGCATCATCATCGAGGAGGATCACATGCGGAAAACAGGGCTTGTTCTTGCAACCGTCGGTACGCTTGGGGTGAGCGCCATCGCGGCCCCGGCGCCCGCCGAAGCACGGTGGGGACACGGAGGTTGGGGTGGCGCGCTCGCAGGCGGATTGATTGCCGGCGCAGTCGTCGGCGGCCTCGCCTCGTCGGCCTACGGCTATCCCGGCTATGCCTATGGTTACGGCTACCCCGGCTACGGCTACGGTTATGGCTATTCGCCCGCCTATTACGGGTACGGCGGCTATGCCTATGATGACGGCTATTACGCTGCGCCGTATCGTTGGGGCGGCGGCTACACCACGACATATTATAGCGGATACCGGCCGGCCTATTACGGCTATCGCTATCGCCACGTGGTGCGGCCGGCATACGCCTATTATCGCGGCGGCTATCCGCGCTGGCATCATCGCTGGCGTCATTGGTGAGATCGCCGAGACCGACACGGCGCGGCCAGCCGGGCTGACCGGCGCCGGCGAGGGTCGACCGGGTTGAGCGGCGCCGTTACCCGGCGACCCGCAGCGCGGTCACCGCGACGCAGGCGTTGCCTAACGGAATCAGCACCACCTGCGCGCCGTTCGGCAGCGCCATCGTCGCGAGATCACCGAGCGTGCCGGTCTGTCCGTTGAGCTTGGCGAGCTCGGCGGCAACCGTCGAGCAATTCTCCATCCGCGGCGTCACCCGCACCAGATTGCCTTCGCAGGACGATCCGACCGGGGCGGCAAACACGATGCCGGCGGCCTGCTGATTGGCGGCGGGGGTGGCTTGGCTGGCCTGGTTAGGTGCGAGCGCGACCAGCGACTGCACCGAATGCGAATTGCCGGCCTTGGCGTCCCACTGCGACTGCGCGGTGTAGTTGGAGTTCATCGCGAGGCCGCGACCGAGCGTCCCGAACAGATTGGCGCAGGTCACGATGTTGCCCTGCCGCGCGTGCTCGTCGAACACGGTCGGTTGCTGGCCCGCCTGCTGCGGCGGAACGGAGGCCGCGGCAGGCGGCGTCGGCGTTTCCTGCGGACGCTGCTTGTGCGGCTGCGGCTTCGCGGCGCCGGCGGGCTTTTTGGCCGGCGCGGGCGTCGCTGGCTGCAGCGGCATCGGCTGCGACTGGGCCGGCTGCATCTGCTGGGCATAGCCCACGACGCCGGCCGCACTGAGCGCCGCCTCGACGACCGCCGTGAAAATCAGGATGGGGGTCTTCAGTCGCATCGGCGTATTCATCCTCTCGTCCCGCACTTCGATGCGTCGCTCCGGCTTCCGGATCCGCATGCAGCCTGTTGTCTCATTTCAGCTTCGCCAGCACACCGGACAGTCCGTCCAGCGGCGCCTCCAGCACGATCGGCCCTTGCGGCAGCTGATAGGACACGCGGCACGGCGTCGCCGCGCGGATGTGCCGCCTCAGCACGTTGCCGATCGCGACCGTGGCGAAGCAGAAACTGGCATCGCAGCGATCGGTCTGCGCGACGATGCGGTCCGGACTGTCGCCCATCGCGAGCTCGATCTGCGCACCAACGCCGGCGGCCGCGGGTATCCGCATCGCCATCAGCGGTTTGCCGTCGGCGGTCGCGATCAGCGACCAGTTGAAGGCGATCGCGCCCTGCGCGTTGACGATCGATTGCGTGACGTTGCAGACGCGGCGCTTCGATTTGAGACTCTCGTCGCAAATCAGGGTCCAGTTCTTGAACGGCTGGATCATCCGTCTGAACTCGCCGAGCGTCTCGCCCTCCGGCACCACGACGTCGGACGGCTTCACAGCGTAGGCGGCAGGCGGCGCGCCCTGCGCGGCGGCGCTCGCCGCCGCCCCGAGCCAGATCATCAAAGCCAGACACGCCAGCCGCCTCGTCGACGTCAGGGTCAATTGAGCGTCAGGCTCACGCCGGCGCTGACGCCCCAGTCGCCGCCGGCGGTGGTTGCCGCCGCGTTGGTGCGCAGCTTACCGTTCTCGCTGGTGTAGCCGATGCCGAAGGCGAGCGCGCCCTGGCTGCGCCAGACGCCGCCGCCCGCCGAGGCGCTCACCTTGCCGGGCCGGTCGTCATAGCGCAGCGATGCGGCGGCCATGCCGATCGCGGCCGCCCGCCAGGCGTCCTGCCGCACCTCGCCGATCTGGCCGTTGAGCTGCTGGAACGCGCTGTTGAGCTGATTGACGTTGACCGCATCGGTGCCGAGGACGCCGGGCGCCACGTTGCTGATGGTCACTGGCGCGCCGTTGCCGCTGTTCAGCGTCAGCTTGTTGGTGGTGTTGCCGGAACCGTCGGAGTCGTAGCGGATCGAGCTCGACGCAACCGCCTGGAGCTGGCTGACATTGACCGCATCGGTCGCCACCGAGCCCGCGGCAACGTTGGTGACGCGGCGTTCGGCGCCGGATGAGCCGACCGACACTTCGCCGGTCGCAACCCCTGCGACACTCTTGCCGACCACAGGCGTATAGGCCGCGTCGCTCAGATTGGCCGTGGTGGTGGCGTTGGCGCCGAGCGCCAGCGAGTTGGCCGCTGTCGCCTTGGCGCCGGCGCCGATCGCGACCGAGTTGTCGGCCGACGCGGCCGAGCCGTTGCCCATCGAGATCGCATTGGCGCCGCTCGCGACCGACTGCGGTCCGATCGCAACGCTCTCCGTGCCGGTCGCGATGGAATCCGCCGCGGTCGAATTGGCGTGGAAATATTTCACGCCGCCACCGCCGGTCGAGATGTTGCTCACCGTGGTGTAGAGAGCGGCAAGCGAGGTGTTGGTGGCCCAGAGCTGCGAGCCGTTGATCGCGTCGGTCGAGGTCTGGGTGATCTGGCCCGCGGCCACGTTGGTGATGGTGCGCTCCGCACCGGCGCTGCCGACACTGACGGTCGAGGTCGGCGTCGTGCCGGCGAAGTTGTAGGTGGTGCCGCCGATCGAGGTGTTCGATGTCGCGACCACCGTCTGTGTGGTCGAATTGGCACCGAGCGCGACGTCGCCGGCCTGCGCGGTCGCCTTGGCGTTCGGACCGAGCGCGACGCTGGTCGGGTTGGTGGTCTGCGATCCAGCGCCGATCGACACCGACTGGACACCGCTCGCCTGGGCATTGGTGCCGAACGCGATCGAATCGGCGAAGTTGGACACCGAATTCTGGCCGATCGCGATGCCGCCGGGCGCGGTCTGCGCCACGGTTGCGCCAAAGCCCATGCCGATGCCGTTGTCGCCATTGACCACGGTCGCAGGGCCCACCGCGACCGAATTGTTGCCGACCGCGAGCGAGTCGGCGAGCGTCGAGTTGGCGTGGAAGTATTTCGTCGTCGTGGTCGCGAACGACGTCAGTGCGCCGGTCAGCTGGCGCACGGTGACGGCGTCGCTGTCCTGGGTGCCGTCGGCCACATTGGTGATCTGCCGGTAGCTCGTCGCGTTGCCGACCGACACCGCGCCGAGCAGCGCAAGATCGGTGGTGTTGTAGGGAATGATGGTGCCGCCGATCGTGCCGGACGCCGGCGCGAGCGCGCGGTTGGAGATCGAACCCGAGCCGAGCGCAACGCCATCCGCGACCGAGGCCTGGGTGTTGAAGCCGAGCGCGGTGGCATTCGCTGCGGTTGCCGACGCGGCGATGCCGGCGGCCATCGAATTCGCGCCGGTCGCACCGTTGTTGGTGTAGTTCGCAAGCTGGGTGCCGCCGTCGTTGACGCTATAATAATGCGTCAGGCCGTTGCTGACGACGGTCGAAAGGCTGTCGATCGCCGAGGTGGCGGCGAACAGCTGCGAGCCGTTGATCGCATCGGTCGAACCGTTGCTGACCCGCCCCGCCGCGACATTGGTGATGGTGCGCTCGTTGCCGACCGAGCCGACGCTGACCGTCGAGGTCGGGGTGGTGCCGGCGAAGCTGTAGGTGTTGCCGCCGATGACAATGCTGGCGGTTTGAACCGCCGTGCTGGTCTGGCTGCCCGAGCCGAGCGCGATATCGTTGGCATTTGCGGCGTTGGCGCCGTTGCCGATCGACACCGAGCCGGTGCCGGTCGCGGTCGACACCGGGCCGATCGCAACCGAATTCGTCCCCGCGGCGGAGGAATCGGCCAGCATCGAGTTGGCGTGGAAATACTTGATGCCGCCGCCGGTGTTGATGTTGTTGACGGTGGTGGCGAGGCCATCGACCGCCTGGTTGGTGGCCCAGAGCTGCGAGCCGTTGATCGCGTCGGTCGAAGAGTTGCTGATGCGGCCCGCCGCGACATTGGTGATGGTGCGCTCGGCGCCGAGCGCGCCGACGCTGACGGTCGAGGTCGCCGTGGTACCCGCGAAGCTGTAGGTGGTGCCGTTGATCACCGTGTTCGGCGTGTTGACAGCGGCAGCGGTGACGCTGCCGGAGCCGAGCGCGACATCGCCGGAGCTTGCCGCCGCCGTGGCGCCGTTGCCCAATGCGATATTGCCCGCAAGACCGGCGGCGCCCGCGGTGGAGCCATTGCCGAGCGCCACGGAGCCCTGCCCGATCGCCTTGTTGTTGTTGCCGATCGCGACGGCGCCGTTGGCCTGGTTGGCGGCGGTGGCGCTCGCCGTACCGTCACTGTTGGCGATGTTGTTCGCGCCGCCGGTGAAGGCGCCGGTGCCGCTGGCATAGCTGGGATCGCCGATCGCCACGGCGCCATCGCCATAGGCGACGTTGTTCGCACCGATGGAAACCGCCTGGCCGCCGGTTGCGGTCGCGCTGGTGCCGATGGCGACCGCGTTGGCTGAGTCCGCAGTAGCGGCGGTGCCGACGGCGACTGCATTTAGGGCGAGAGCCGATGCGCCCGCTCCGAGTGCGGTCGCGCTTGGCGCTGTCGCGTTGGCCGTCACGCCAATGGCGACGGAATCATCGCCTGTAGCTACAGCCGAACGGCCACCGGCAAACGCACGGGCGCCGCTGGCGCTAGAGCCGGCACCAACCGAAGTTGAGTACGCTCCCGCCGCGCTGGCCCCAACGCCGTTCGCGATCGAACTGATGCCGGCGGATGCCGCATTGTTGCCGATCGCGATGCCGCCCGTCGCTGCACTGTTGACGACCGCGCCCGATCCGATCGCAACCGAGCCCCCGGTACTCAGAGCCTGCGCCTGATTGCCCACAGCCACGGCAAAATCTGCGGCTGCGTTGCTGGAGCTGCCTCCGGCGAATGAGTTGATCCCCGACGCGGTCGCCTGCTTGCCAAGAGCAGTCGCGCTGTCCGCGGAGGCAACGGATGCCCAGCCTCCGGCCCACGAATAGTTGGCGCTCGCCAAGGAGCTGACGCCGACCGCGGTGGCATTGCCCCCGGTGGCGCTGGCGAATGTGCCCAGGGCGCTCGTGCCGGCGCCGGTGGCATTGGCTTGAACACCGAGCGCGACCGAATTGACGCCGCTCGAGACCGTGCCCTGGCCCAGCGCCATTGCACCGCCAGTGCCTGTTGCCTTCGCGTTCAGGCCAAGCGCCACCGAGTACTGTGCAGACGCAACGGATGAACGTCCAACCGCAATGGCGTCGACCTGGGATGCTGTCACATCCGTGCCGATGCCGATGGCGCTCGTAGCGAGCGCGCCGGTTCCCGCGGCCGTACGCGACCCGAGATAGAGAGAGTTTAGCTGTGAAGCGATCGACTGAAAACCGATCGCGATGGCGTTCTGGGCGCCGGCGCTGGTGCCGGTGCCCTGAGCAACTGCATCCAGCCCGGCTGCGTTTGCTCCACTCCCGATCGCGATGGCGCGCAGGCCGCTGGCCGACGAATTGGTGTCGATCGCCACGGAATCGGTGCCGGTCGCAGTTCCACCACCAAGCTGTACGCTTCCGGCGCTCGCGGCCGAGGCGGTTACCACGACGACAGCAAATGCACCAAGCGTCACGGCAACGGCCGACGCCCGCCCGCCGCCGCCGAGCGCACCAAGTCCCAGCCGATCGCGCTTCACACCCAAAACCCGGTGCGCCAACCGCAACACCGCCAGCAACCGCCGCCGCAGCGAACGGCTGCCCGCATCGCCCGTTGCGACCCAGCTCCGGACGAAGCCGGCGCGGCCCTGACGCGTCAGCGATTCGGTTGAATTGCGTGCGATGGCCATGGTGCGTCCCCTTTGTGACATCTTGAAAAGACGTCGGGCGAGCCATGCCGCGGACTGTACCGACATGCGCGTCCCTTGGGAGCGCATGTGGAGCTGTGAAGACCGCGCGACGTGCGCTCGCCTTCCGGTCCTGGCCGATGATGTGTCGAACTCAACGAGCGCATCTTGCCACCCAGCGCTCGCTCGACTGCCCCACCAATTTGCCCCGAGTCGTCATAAACAAAAATGATAGACACATATTTGACAACGTCACTCAGCAGGCCGTCCAAATAACACGCAGATCGTCTCACAAGTTGAAGGATTTGCTCGATGCACCATGAGTTGTTTGCACGGATCTCAACCGGTAGTTGATCGACGGCGCATGCGTTCGCGCATCTCGCGCGGGCTGACGCCGAATTCGCGGCGGAAGGCGCGGGTGAAATCCGACGCCAGCTTGAAGCCGTGGCGATAGGCGATCTCCTGCACCTGCCTGTCGGCGGACGAGACGAGTTCTGCATGTGCCGCGCGCAGCCGCTTGCGCAGGATGTAGCCGGCAACGCCCCCGACGCTCTCGAATGCACGGTAGAGGGCAGAACGAGAGATTCGCAATTGCTGCGCGATGCGGTCCGGCGTCAGGTCGAAGTCGGCGAGATGCGACTCTATATAAAGACGCGCCCGCTCGAACAGCACCGACTCGATCGCGCCGCGTGCCTGCTCCAGCCGATCCGAGGAGAGCTGGATGCACGCGGCGATCATCTGCGCGGTCGCCCGCCCCGCCTGCCTCAACTCCTCCGCGGACATCAGGGTGATGCGCGTTTCGAGTCGGTCGAGATAATCGGCCAACAATTCGATCAGGTTGCCTTCGAGTAGAATATTGCAGACAGCGTCGAGCTGATCGGCCACACCGGCGAACGACTGGCGCGGCAAGCCCAGCACCAGGCCGTCATAGTCCGTGATGCTGCCGCGGAAATCCTCATCGAGCGAGATCAGGAACATGGCGCCCGGCCCGGCGTGAATCCGCCGCTCTGCGGTCTCGAAGCGGGCTTCGCCGGAGCGCACCCGGTACAGCCACCAGATATCGACGGGCGCGCCATGCGACGGTCTGATGACGCGGGCGAATGATTGCGCGGCGAATCGCCCCGACGTGAAGACGACATCGGCCATGTTGCAGGTCAGGTACTCCACCAGGAACCCGTGCGCAGGGCTATGACCTTCCGGTGGCGTAACGTCGACCAGCGAAGCCATCCGCGTTTTCCAGACCTCGAACTGCTCCGAGGGCGGATAATGTCGTGTCGAGAACAGCCGCGGCGGCGCGGGGGTTACATCCCTGATGTTCCGCGGCTCGCGCGGCAAAGGAACGTGTTCCAGGAGCTGCGCTGCGCGTGCCGGCGTCTTGTCGTCTTCTTGCATGTACTTTCGTGCCCCGTTGGCGCGAACGACGAACGTTGGCTCAACGGAGGCGCATTCCCAAGGTTGCGTCGCCGGCCGCGCACAGACCGGCGAATTTCGGGGAAGACAAGGAAGAGGCATTTCGGGATTCGGACATCGACGGCTTACGCCGGCCGCTCCCGATAGGGTTGACGCAGGTTCCTTTGGCAGTGGTGCTCGCACATGGCGTTCATCATTGTCGCGTCATTGCCGTGTCCGGCTCGGATGCTCCGTCACGGATCGGCTTGACTGATCTAGAGAACAATCTGCGCGAGAACCAGAGGGGCGGCAACGCGCGTCGTGCAGAAATCCAAAATTGCGTTCATGCGATGCGATCGGGCAACGCATCATCGCGGAGTCTTCGGAAAATTTTCTCGATCTCCGCGCCTGGACGAAACGCATGTCGCTGCAAAGGCGCGACCTAAGCACGGTAGATGACATATCGAGAATCCCACGCATGATCGCATTGCGAGCGCTCTTGCCCAATCATGCGGCAACCCACCGCGTGCGACGTGAATGCATCCGTACGAATCGAACACGCGCGAGGCGTACATGCGTGCGCACGCTGCGACATTCACATATGAGCGTCGAGATGACGAAAGTCACAAGTGCCCGTCGAATTTTTTCGGCGAGCACAGCACGCTGGGCAAGCGATGCGTCGCAGGCGGCTCGCGCCGTCCCGCGAGATCATGCCGAGCGCAACGCGAGGGAAAACCCTGCCGTTGTTGCTCAAGCCTGCACGCGTGCGGACTTCCTGTACTGCGCGGTTTCGGCGCGCAGCAGATCGCAGAATTGAAGTGCGAGACGACTTCGCGGCCGCTGCGAAGGAAGCAGCAACATGGTGGCGATCTCCAGCCGTGGCACGAACGGCTTGAGTACAATTTTGGAGCTTGCAAAATCCCGGGCCACGATCGGGTCGACGATCGAGAACCCCAGGCCCTGCGCAACCAGGGCACAACGCTGCATGCTGTACTGGATCTCCGCGACCGTCTTGATCTCGACCTTGGCCTCATCGAGGATGCGCTCAAAGCGGGATCGATGCGGTGCGCTCGGGGAAGCTGCGATCATGGGCTCTCCCCGCAGATCTTGCGCTGCGATCGACCGCTTCGAGCGTAACCGGTGCTGGCGGGGCAGGACGCAGACCGCCTCCGTTGTCATGAGGAGCTCGTCGTCGACCGCGGCAAACCCGGCCTGCGGCCGCGCCAGCCCGACGTCGCATTGTCCCGAGGCCACCAGACTCCAGACGCGCTCGGGGCTGTGGACGGCCACCGATACGACGATGTCGGGATTCTTCTTCAGGAAGCTGCTGACGATCTGCGGCATCAACGAATAGGTGAACGCCGGAAGACATGCGATCCTGAGCGTCCCGCTGCCGCGCTCACGAATGCCGCGCGCGGCGCGCGCCAGATATTCGAGGCCGGCCTGGTTTCTCTCGACCTCGCGCAGGAATATCTCGCCTTCCGGCGTCAGCGTGACGCCGCCTCGCCCGCGTTCGAACAACGCAAAGCCGATCTCGCGCTCGAGACGTGCGATCGCGCGGCTGATGAAAGGCTGCCCTACCCGAAGGCTCAAGGCGGCCTTGGTGATTCCGTTATGGCGCACGACCTCTCGAAACAGGTCAACATGTCTTGGATTCAGCGGCATGACCAATTTGCATATGAACTGGCGTTCCGGTCATTTGACGGCATGCGGATCGGGTGCGTCAATACGGCATGTACCCGTCGAGCAACCATGCAAGCTTCGCCACCGACCGCATCCTGTTGACCAGGATCACCGGCCCGGAGTCTTCGCGCGCCCAGCAGCTTCACGAGGTAGGCGTACTGCGGCGGCTCGATCGCGGCACATCTGACCGGCCGAATAGCGCGCACTTGGCGGCGGCACGGGACCAGGTCGACACCGCGGCCGCGTTCGCAATCGAGGCCGCGGGATCGGGAGACCTGCTCGGCGTGTCCGGGTTCGGCACGATCGACCGGCACGAGAAGCGGGCTACGTTCGCTCCAATCTGGAGCATCGGACGGCTGGACGAGGCCGTGCTCGTCAGTCACGTTGCACATCTCATGACGCGGTATGCGTTCGAGGTACTCGACGTCGAGCGGGCCGAGGTGCATCTGGACTGGCGCCTGAGGCATATGCTTGATCTCTACGCCAACCTCGGCTTCCGCTGCGAAGGCAGGCTTCGCGCATATTTCGCGGCCGATGAATATCCGTCCGCCGATGCTGCGGTCCTCAGCGTGGTTCGCTCCGAATGGCCCTCCGTTGTGCATCGACAGCGCGGTGTTCTCGCCGGCGAAACGTGGCGCTACCGGCTTCCGTCCGACCGCCCTCCATAGCGGCGGCCAAGCTCGGACAAAACGATGTCACGAGAATGCGGGCGTATGACTCAACGGTCGAGCCACACACTCGGTGTCGTCCCTGCGCTTGTGTTTGGTCCCTGCTGATTGGTTTGATGGAATCGGTGTAGAACGAGGCGTGGCCTTTGTCAGGGAGCACCTCGGGTCATGGAACTGAGCCTGCACGCGAACGCCACGACGACGCCGAAGACGCGCGCCTATATCCAGCGCAGCAGGAAGTCGGTTGCCGAATTGGCGACGGAACTGGGGGTCAGCGGGACCACGATCTATCGTTGGCGCGACCGCACGACGGTCGAAGATCGCTCGCACCGGCCGAAGAACCTGGTGACCAGCCTGTCGGCTGTCGAAGAAAGGGCGGTTTGCGAGCTGCGGACGTCGCTGCAGTTGCCGCTGGATGACATCGTCGAGGTGATGCAGCGATGCATCAATGCCAAGCTGTCCCGCAGCGCCATTCACCGCTGCCTGCAGCGCAATGGCATCAGCCGGCTCGCCAAGCCTGACAAACCCAAGGCCGGCATCTTCGAGACCGCCAGCATCGGCTTCATCCATATCGAC
>NZ_JAGKJL010000005.1:0-239660 GCF_020329495.1 Bradyrhizobium australafricanum
CCTGCGGCAACGCCCGCCACTGGCAGCCGGTCGAAACGATATAGAGGATCGCTTCGATCACACGACGCAGCTCCGTCTTACGCGGCCGGCCGCGCCGGTTCGCTCGCGGCAACAGGCGTCTGATCAGCGCCCACTCCGCATCGGTCATATCGCTTGCATAACGCAGATCGTCCCGCCGATATTGCTCCCGAGTGATCTTGGTCCAGGGCATCGTGCTCTCCCTCGAATCTTTGCAAATCCGATGGAATCACACCCCACTGAGATCACTTACCCATTTTTCAGTCAGGCTCTGAGGAGCCGCGAAGCGGCGTCTCGAAGGATGCACGGCCCCGATGTCTTCACGGGCGCCGTTCCTTTCCTGGAAGATTCGGGGCCGTCCACCCTTCGAGGCTCGCTTCGCGAGCACCTCAGGGTGACGGGACAGGAGTCGCACGGGGATGGATTTGCTTTGAACGGACCCTATCTATGGAATAATATCCTCCATGTGACTCGGCCCGGAGAATAGGTAAGCCGTCATGATCTTTCGCCAGCTCTTCGACAGCGTATCCGGAACCTACAGCTATCTGCTCGCGAGCCGCGCCGGCGGCGAGGCACTGATCCTCGATCCGGTGCTGGAGAAGGCCGATCGCTACTGCAAGCTGCTGCAGGAACTCGACCTCAGGCTGGTCAAGGCCGTCGATACGCACCTGCACGCCGATCACGTCACCGGCCTCGGCGAGCTGCGCGACCGCACGCAGTGCATCACCATCATGGGCGAGCAGAGCAAGGCCGACGTGGTGTCGATGCGCGTCTCCGACGGCGACAAGGTGACGATCGAGGGCCTTTGCCTCGAGGCGTTGTACACGCCCGGCCACACCGACGATTCCTACAGCTACCTGATGGGCGACCGCGTCTTCACCGGCGACACGCTGCTGATCCGCGGCACCGGCCGCACCGATTTCCAGAACGGCAGCGCGCGGGCGCAGTACGATTCGATCTTCAACCGCCTGCTGAAGCTGCCCGAGGAGACCATGGTGTTCCCCGCGCATGACTACAAGGGCGATACCGTCTCCACCATCGGCGAGGAGAAGCGCTACAATCCGCGGCTGCAGGTCAAATCGATCGACGACTATGTCGAGCTGATGAACAACCTCAATTTGCCGAACCCGAAGCTGATGGACGTCGTGGTGCCCGCCAACATGCATGTTGGCCTGCACCAGGATGAACTCGCCAAGGAAGGCCTCTCCCTCAGCGCGCGCGACGCCATCGCGAGCCTCGGCCGGCCCGATATCCTCCTGGTCGATTTGCGCGAGAGCGGCGAGCGGGCCAAGCACGGCACGCTCGCGGGCGCGCTGCACGCGCCCTATCCGGGGATTTGCGCCACCCTGCAGCCCGGCGGCATGCTGCGCGAGGTCGCGGCCGCAACCGGCCGCCGCGTCGTGTTCTTCTGCGCCTTCGGCGAGCGCTCGGCGATGGCGGTGGCCGCCGCGAAGAAGGCGGGACTGGCCAACACCGCGCATATCGATGGCGGCATCGACGCCTGGAAGAAGGCCGGCGGGCCGGTGGTGATGGGATAGTCTCATAACCCTTTAGCCCGCTCGCAAATATCTCACCGTCACCCTGAGGTGCGAGCGAAGCGAGCCTCGAAGGGCGACGGCCACACTCCTTCCGCGAACTCCTGGAAGTATCCGGGCCGTGCATCCTTCGAGACGCGGCTTCGCCGCTCCTCAGGATGACGGGTTTGGAAGGTCACTGCGTCACCCGCTTCAGCTCTTCCGTCAGCTGATCCAGCGCATCCGCCAGCATCACGCCGCCGCACACCGTGAGCCGCTCCGGCAGCACGATGCGCTTGCTTTGCGGATAGAAGCGCTCCAGCGCCGGATGCAGCAGGAAGGCGCGGCCGTCATCCTCGGCGCGGTCGCCGGCTTCCGACACCAGGATGAAATCCGGCCGCAGTTTTACGATCGCCTCCAGCGAAGCAAACCCGCCTGCGCCGACGCCAAGTTCGCCGGCGGCGTTGGAAAGCCCGGTTACGGCCAGCAGCGAGCTGACGAGGCTGCCGTCGCCCGACACAAAGCCGCGCCGCTCCAGCGGCAACACGCGGTAATGATGCGCGCTCGCCGCCGCCCGCGCCCGGGCGGTGGCCGCATCGAGGCGCGCGATCTCGGCCTCCGCGCGATCGGGGTGCTGCACCACATCGCCCATCGCGCGGATCTGGTCCTTCACCTCGTCCAGCGTGCGCGGCACCGTGAATTCGACGAGGTGCAGCCCGTGGGCCTTCAACAGATCACGGGTCGCGCGCTTGTCGAACAGGCTGACCACGACGAGGTCGGGCTTGAGCAGCAACACGTCCTCGGCCTCGCCGGACAAGCGCGGAAAGTTTCGCGCCTTCTCCGCGGCCCAGGATTGCCAGGCATCGCGCGAGAAGCGGCTGAGGCCGATGATCTGGTCCGGGTCGGCCAGCGACAGCACGAGCTGGTCGCTGCAGACATTCATCGAGACGATGCGCGGTCCGGCGGCGAACGCGGCACCGGCGGAAATAAGCCACAGCACTATGGCGACCACCGCTCCAAGATGAAGCGAAGCGAGATGGCTGCCACGCTGACGCTGAGCCCCCTCTCCCGCTTGCGGGGGAGGGTTGGGGTGGGGGTTTCGCCGCGAGCCATATCGTGGAGAGAGCCCCCACCCGCTGCGCTCTTCGAGCGCAGCGACCTCCCCCGCAAGCGGGAGAGGTGAACTGAGCTCGTGGTGAGGCCGTGGCCACATCACACGTCCGCCCATGGCACGATGACGACCTCGCGCTGAAATTCGGCGCGATAGGCGCTGACCCGGAACACGCTGGCGAGGACGCTCTCCGACAATGCCTCGACGGGCGCGCCCTGCGCGGCCAGCCGCCCTTCCGACAGCACCAGCACGTGATCGGCGAAGCGCGCGGCAAGTCCCAGGTCATGCGTCACCACGATCACCAGCACGCCGCTGTCGGCGGCATTGCGCAGCTTCTGCATCACGTCGATCTGGTGGCGCGGATCGAGCGAGGCGGTCGGCTCGTCGGCGAGAATCACCGGCGCCTCCACCGCGAGCACCCGGGCCAGTGCGACGCGGCTGCGCTCGCCGCCGGAGAGTTCGGTGACGCGGCGATCGCTGAATTCAGTGACGTCAACCGCCTGCATGGCGCGCAGCACCGCCTCCATATCCGTCTGCGACAGCCGCGCCGGATCGGTCGCGCCGTGCGGATAGCGGCCGAGCGCGACGATGTCGCGCGCCGGCAGCGGCCAGTGCACCATGTGCCCCTGCGGCAAATAGGCGAAACGCTTCGCGCGCTCGCGCAGCGGCAGCGACGCCAGCGGATCGCCGCCGATCCGGATCTCGCCGCCCGACGGAATCAGCCCGGCCAGTGCACGCAGCAGCGTGGTCTTGCCGGCGCCGTTCGGGCCGACCAGCGCGACCAGATGACCCGACGGCAGCGACAGCGAGACATCGTGCAGCACCTTGCGGCTGCCGAGCGAGGCATTGAGCGCCGCGGCGGAGAGCAGCGTCATGCCACGCCTCCGCCGAGCGCGCGGCGCTCGCGCATGATCAGATAGAGGAAGAACGGCACGCCGATGATCGAGGTCAGCACGCCGACCTTGATGTCCGAGGTTGAAGGAATGATGCGCACCGCGATGTCGGCGGCGAGCAGCAGCGCCGAGCCGGTGAGCGCGCTCGGCACCAAGAGCCGCGCCGGATCGTGACCGATCACGGGACGCATCAGATGCGGCGCGACGAGGCCGATGAAACCGATCGTGCCGGTGACTGCGACCGCGCCGCCGACGCCAAGCGCCACGCCCGTGATCACGAAGAGCCGCAACCGCCCGACGTCGACGCCGAGGCTCTGCGCCGCCTCCTCGCCAAGCGTCAGCGCGCGGAAGGCGCTCGCCTGGCTGAGCAGGATGGCGGCGCCCGCGACGATGAAGGGCAGCGCCAGCGCCACGTGCTGGAAGCTGCGGTCCTCCAGCGAGCCGAGCAGCCAGAACGCGATCTCCAGCACCACGAACGGATTGCTGGAGAGGTTCATCACCAGCGCGGTCGCCGCCCCCGCAAAGCTCGAGATCGCGAGCCCCGCGAGGATCAGGATCAACAGCCCGGCATTGCGGCCGGCGATCGCAAGCAGCGCGAACACCGAGCCGAACGCGGCGATGATCGCCACCGCCGGCAGCGCGTAGGAGCGCACATCGGCGAGGCCCAGCGCGATCACCAGCACCGCGCCGAACGCCGCCGATTGCGGCGCGCCGAACAGCGACGGCGAGGCCAGCGGATTGCGCAGCAGCCCTTGCAGCGCCGCACCGGACAGCCCGAGAATGCCGCCGATCGCAAATGCCAGGATGGTGCGCGGCAGGCGGATCTCGCGCACGATCACCTGCGCCACATCGCTGCCGCCGCCGAACAGCGCCTCGATCACCGCGAGCGGCGACAGCCGCACCGGCCCGATGCCGAGCGAGAGCACGCACAGCAGGACCACGAGCGCGAGCAGCGCCGCGGTGGCGCCCCACCGGCGCCGCGCCGCGACCTCGGCCGCCAAGGCAAAATCCTGCACGCTCATCGGATCCATGCTCTTACAGCGATCGTCGTGGCAGACAAGCGACACTCGACAAAAACCGTGGCCGCACGGCCATTGCCCGACTTCCGCCGGATTGACTTTGCTACCCGGCCGAACCCTAGATGAACATGACGGTTCTTTCATGAGATGAAAAGGGAATGCGGTACGGGGAAACTTCCCCAACGCCGCGGCTGCCCCCGCAACTGTATGCGGTGAATCCTTCGTCACAGGCCACTGGGAATCTCGGTCCTGGGAAGGCGACGAAGGGTAACGACCCGCGAGCCAGGAGACCTGCCGTCAGCCGTGGTCACACGCGATGCTGCCGGTCGGGGAGTACAGGCATGAGCTTCACCTGATGCTGTGAGCACGATGGTGAGACTGGTTCGCGGTGACGTGCCACTGACGTTGCCGAGGCCTTGCTTATGTTCTCCTTCCCTTTCCATCGGCGGCGCCGCGCGCTTCTGCTCGCGTCGACGATGATCGCGCCGGCGACGATGATCGCGCCGGCATTCCTTGTCTCCGCAGCGCTGGCGCAGCAGGCACCCGCTCCCGATCAGCTGCCGGCGATCGAAGTCACCAAGCCGGGCGACCAGAACGTCACGCGCGCCAGGCCGGCCGCTGACGAAGCGCCGGCGCCGCGACGCCCGGCGCCGGGCACCTCGCAAGGCAACAATACAGGCAGCGGAGCCGGATCGGGCACGACAGGGACCGGTGTGGCCACCGGAACGGGCGGCACCGGCGGCCGTCAGTTCGCCGGCATTGTCGGCACCTCCTCGGCCGTGATCACCGCCGACGACATCGCGCATTCGCCGGTGCAGTCGTTGCCCGAGATCCTCGCGCAGGTGCCGGGCGTGCAGCTGCAAACGCCCTATGGCGGACCGAACGGCGCCAAGACGTCGGTCGACCTGCGCGGCTTCGGCGCGTTCGCGACCGACAATACCCTCTTCCTGCTCAACGGCCGCCGCCTCAACGACGTCGACAAGGCCGGCTTCGACCTCACCACGATTCCGCTCGATTCGATCGAGCGCATCGAGATCACGCGCGGCAACAGCGGCGCGGTGCTCTACGGCGACAACGCGGTGGGCGGCGTCGTCAACATCATCACCAAGACCGGCGTCGGCGGCCCGCCGACGACGATGCGGGCCGAGGCCGGAGTTGGCGCGTTCAACACCCGCATGGCCGCGGTCTCCGCGGCACTGAATTCCGGCCCGTGGTCCACCTCGTTCTACGGCAACGGCATCAAGTCGGACGGCTACCGCGTCAACAATGCGCTCGACCAGCGCAACGCTGCCGGCAACATCAACTACACGACGCCGGATCTCATCGCCTTCCTGACCGTCACCGGCAGCGACCAGAAGCTCGGTTTGCCCGGCGGACGGCTGGTCGATCCGTCGATCGGCGTGAATGAGCTGCTCACCGATCGCCGCGGCGCCGCGACGCCCTTCGACTATGCCAACCAGCAGACCGCCAGCGTCACCGCCGGCTTCACCAGGACGCTGATGAACGGCGTCGACCTCATCGTCGACGGCGGCTGGCGGCAGCGCGAGACGCAGAGCGGCTTCTTCGGCACGGTGCCGACCATCAGCTTCGCCTCGACCTACAATGATGCCGCGCTGCAGACCTGGTCGCTGACGCCGCGGCTCAGCGTCAAGAATGTGATGCTGGGCATGCCATCGACGATCCTGACCGGCATCGACTATTACGATTCGACATTCCGCGAGGCGCGCGGCGCCTATCAGGGCGTCGACCCGTTCCACATCTACAATATCGAGCAGCAGAGCGTGGCCGGCTATTGGCAACATACGCTGGGCCTGTTGCCAACGACCGACTTCTCCTACGGCGCGCGCGTCCAGAACACCAGCATCTCGGCGCGCGATCGCCACGACCCGAATGCGCCATTCGCATTCGACACCCAGGCGGCACCGCTCGACAGCAACGAGACGCAATACGCGCTGCATGTCGGCATCGAGCATCGCCTGACCGACACTTTCTCGGTGTTCGGCCGCGCGGCACGCGCATTCCGCACGCCTGATGTCGACGAACGTGTCGCGTCGGGTCCGTCATTCGACCCGCTGACGTTCGCCCCGATCCCGCAGAATTTCCAGCTCAAGACCCAGACCTCGCAGGATGTCGAGGGCGGCTTTCGCGTCAGGACCAACCGCTTCCAGGTCCAGTCCAGCGTCTATCTGATGGATCTCGAGAACGAGATCCATTTCAACCCGGTGCTGTTCTTCAACACCAACCTCGACCCCACCCGCCGCTACGGCTCGGAGACCAGCGCGGCGCTCAAGGTCAGCGACAGCGTCACCCTGCGCGGCGGCATGGCGATCACCCGCGCGGTGTTCCGCGAAGGCATCTGGGCCGGCAACGACGTGCCGCTGGTGTCGCGCTACACCGGCAATCTCGGCGTCACCTGGAATATCTGGCAGAACTATCTGGTGTTCGACGCCACGGTGCGGGCCTGGAGCTCGCGCATCATGGACAACGACCAGGCCAACACCCAGAGCCGGATTCCCGGCAACGCCACCGCCGATATCAAGCTGAGCGGGCAAGTTGACCGCTTCTTCTGGTCGCTGAGCGTGAACAACCTGTTCAACGCGCTCTATTACGACTACGCCATCGCGAGCACGTTCACCGAGGGCCGCTTCTCGGCCTACCCGCTGCCCGGCCGCACCTACATGGTAAAGGCCGGCGCGACGTTTTAGAGCTATCCGGTGGGGCGAGGTATGCCCCCGCCGTACCCTCTCATCACGTTACAAGCGTCCGCAAACTGGAGTAGAATTCCGGCAGCTGATTTGACCCGTGCAGGGGAAACGCATGGCCAAGGCCGGAAAGACGAGCAAGGACGGCGCGAAGACCAAAGACAAGGCCGACGATAAGTCGAAGAAGCCTCCGCCGCCCGCAGCGCTGCAGGACGATGACTATTACGAGGATGGCGACATCGCTACGCCGAAGCTCGACCGCTACGGCAATGATGACGAGCCGTTGTGAGGCCCGGCGAATATCGATCGACAGATCCTGCGCGCAGTCGCGCGCGGCGGCCTCGTAGCTTGCGAGCTACCGAGCCCGGCTCGTCGTCGCCAAGCAGACATTAGGTCGCAGCGAGGTCGTCGGCCGGACCACCCTTCCGGATTGGTTGCCCACCCCCTGAATGCTAGGCTCGCATGGACGCTGGGGTCCTTGCTGGGGGGCGGTGCCATGAGATTTGCGAAGGCAGTGCTCACGGTCTTCTGCATGATCGCGTCGATGTGCGACCCGTCCGATGCGCAATAAGCTCCCAGAAAAGTAGGAATCCTCGTCAACGGCGGCCCGTCGCCGCTCTTCGATTCCATCAAGAAAAATCTTCTGAGCGACTTCGCCGACCGCGGCTATCTCGAAGGACGCGACATCGTCATCGAACCGCGATTTGCCGAATCGAAGCTCGAGCGCCTTCCGGGCCTCGCCTCGGAGTTGGTCGGTGCGAATGTGGATGTCATCCTTGCACTCGGCGGCCCGGCGTCGGTGGCGTCGCAGAAGGCCACGTCGACGATCCCGGTGATCTTTGCGATCGTCACCGATCCGGTCGCGTTGAAGCTTGTCGCCTCGATGGACAAGCCAGGAGGCAATGTCACGGGCCTCACCAACCTTGATCAGCAGCAGGCCAGCGACCAGTTCAAGCTTCTGAAGGAGGCATTCCCCGGGATCACGCGCGTTGCGATTCTCAGTGATCAAACGATCCCCGGCGCGGATGAACGCGGGCTCGCCCCGATTGACCGCGCCAACGAGGCCGCAGCCAAGGCGCTGGGGCTGGAGCCGCAAATCGTGAAGGTCAAGGGTGCGGACGATCTGGAGGCCGCGATTGCCGGGATGGCAAAGGAGCGCGCGGAGGCGCTGCTGGTCCTTGAAGTGCCGGTGCCCTGGAGCAATCGAAAACGAGTCGGTGAACTGGCCATCAAGAACCGCCTGCCGGCAATGTTTCCCGGTGGCCAGGCGGACGCGGGCGGGGTGATTACTTATGGGGCCAACGTCGCCGATACATGGCGCGAGTTTGCGACATTCGCCGATAAGATTTTCAAGGGCGCGAAGCCGGGCGACCTGCCAGTCGGCGTCGTCACCAAGCGAGAGCTGATATTCAATCTCCACGCGGCCCAGGCCGTGGGCGTCGAGATTTCACCGGAGCTCTTGAAGCGCGCAGACAAGATCGTGCGGTGAATTCGCGCTGGAGGGATACTAGCGGAAATCGCCATTCTCGATCGCCTTGATGCTGCCGCGATCGAGCAGATGCGCGCCAAAGCCGCCGCGCGCTAGCGATGAGGCGATCTGCGGTGATGCCAGCAGCAGCACTGTCGTCATCGCAAGCGGCACGGCGCTGAGCCAGTCGAGCCGCACCGGCGTCAGCTCTTCGCTGCTTCCCCGATAGTGCCCTTCGCCCGCGGCGATGCGGCCACATTCCCGGATCAGGTCACGCCGCGTACCATCGCGCGACGCACTGCCGAGCAGCGCCTGCATCGCCAGATGCGTCCGCACCCCGGCGCGCCCCTCGGCGAGCGGCGCCGGCGTCTCGCCGCGCGAGACGCGCAGCAGCAAATCGACCAGATCGACGCCCGACTGAAAGGCGTTCATCGGCTCAACCAGCCGCGGGTTGCAGTCGATCAGCAGCGGCGTCGCGCTGTCGAGCGGCATGATGACGTCGACCGAGAGCGCACCGTGCCAACCAAGATGCGCGCCGATGGTCTCGAGGCCGGCGCGGATCGCCGGCCGGCTCACGCTCTCCTTGATCGCCTCGCCGCCGCCGACACCGGCCGCAATCTGGCGGTACGCATGGAAGCCGACAAGCGTGCCGTGGCAGAACACCGACTGCGCCTTCTCGACCGTGCCGGTGATCAGATCCTGCGCCAGCACCTCGCCGGCAAAATCGTCTGCGGACTCGAGGTCGTAGAGCGCGCGATTGAGATCGCCGGTATCGCGCACGAACCAGACGCCGCGGCTGGCGGTACCGACCGACGTCTTGACCACGGAGGGAAACCGCACCGCCTCGCGCAGCTCCTCGGCCGAGTTCACGATCCGGGTCGGGGGCTGCGGCAGCCCGAGCCGGTCGAGCAGCCGGCTGAAGCCGGCCTTGCTGTGCACGGCGCGATAGCTGGCGAAATCCGGCAGCGCGAGGCCGGTACGTGATGCCAGCCCCGCCGCGGCGCGGGCGAACAGAAATCCCTGTTCATGAGTCGGCAGCAGCACATCGAAACGCCGCGAGGCCAACAGGCGCTCGACGAAGCGCAGGAAGCCGGCCGGATCCGACCGCAGCGGCGGACAATGGTGGTATTTGCGGACAAAGCGGGAGTAGCGCGCCAGGCACCAGCGCGAGGGGTCGCAAACCTCGACGTGATGGCCGGCCAGTCCGAGGATCGTGATCGCCTCGCGGCCGGAGGTGCTGGAGCCCTCCGACACCAGCACGCGGAGCTGCTTTTTGGCGTCGATCATGGCCGATCATCGCCGTGCTGCCGTGCTTTGTCGCCGCATTTAATGCCGCATGTGTCGATCCGGCACGCCCGCGCCGGGGGCAGCCATGCGCCCGCGTTCATGGACAATTAGCGGCCAATCTCTATTTTCGGCGGGCTTTCCGGAATTAGGGTTTTCAGGCACATGGTCGACGTTTTGGCCGCACCGCAGCAAGCGAAAGCCGACAGTGCGCTGCGCACGCTGACGGGGATTTCGGTCGCCCATTGGGTCAGCCATTTCCATATCTTCGTGCTGCCGATGCTGTTCCCGTTCCTGAAGCAGCAGCTCGGCGTCGGCTATGTCGAGCTCGGCCTGGCGCTGACGGTGTTCGCGGTGGTCTCCGGGCTGACCCAGGCGCCGATCGGTTACCTCGCCGACCATATCGGCGCGCGCAAGATCCTGTTGATCGGACTGACCGTCGGCGGTTGCGCGCTGATCGGGCTCGGCCTGCATCTCAGCTATACGTCGCTGATCGTCTGCGCGGTGCTGCTGGGCCTCGCCAACAGCGTCTATCATCCGGCTGACTATGCAATCCTCTCGGCGCATATGGACGAGGCGCGGATGGGCCGCGCCTTCTCGATCCACACCTTCGCCGGATTCCTCGGCGGCGCGGTTGCGCCCGCGATCATGGCGGCACTGGTCGCCTCGATCGGCGGCCTCGGCGCGCTGATCGTCGCCGGTGCGGTCGGTCCGCTGGTGGCGCTGTTCCTGATCGTGCTCGGCATTCCCGATGCCGGCGCCAACAAGAACAAGTCAAAGGACGACGCCCCACCAAAGGCCAGCGTGATCACGCCGGCGCTGATGGTGCTGACAGCCTTCTTCACGCTGCTCAGCCTGTCGACCTCCGGCATCAACAATTTCGGCGTGGTCGCGCTGATGGGCGGCTACGGCGCGTCGTTCTCGACGGCCAATATCGCGCTGACCGCGTTCCTCGGCGCCAGCGCGGCCGGCGTGCTCGCCGGCGGCTACCTCGCCGACTGGACCCACCGCCACAGCCAGGTCGCCGCGGCCTGCTTCGCGGTCAATGCCGCCCTCGTGCTGCTGATTGCGCTGCTCAACCTGCCGCCGGCGGCGCTCACACTGGCGATGGGGCTTGCCGGATTCCTCGGCGGCGTGATCGCGCCGTCCCGCGACATGATGGTGCGCAACGCGGCGCCGCCCGGCGCCGCCGGCCGCGCCTTCGGCATCGTCTCCACCGGCTTCAACTTCGGCGGCATCGTGAGTCCGCTGCTGTTCGGCTGGATCATGGACCAGCACATGCCGCACTGGGTGTTCGGCGCCTCCGTGGTGTTCATGATACTGACCGTGCTGCTTGCTCTGGTCACCGAGCGCAAGCCGCAGGCCTCGGCGTATCAGGCCGAGACGGCCAGCCCGCGCGCCTGAGAAGATGTGATGCTTTACGCCGTCATTGGGAGGAGCGATAGCGACGAAGCAATCCATCTCTCGTACTGCTGAGCCATGGATTGCTTCGCTCCGCTCGCAATGACGTGGATAGAGTTATGCGCCCCGTCATGCTGAGACACGAAGCATTGCGCGACGTGAATTCATTCCGACCGTCGCGACAGCACCTGCTTCAGGAGCGGCTCGATCCGCGACAGCTCATCGAGATGGACCGCCGACAATTCGGCGAGATGATCGGCCGCAAGGCCGGTTAATTTCAGCAGCACCCGCCGCTGGTCGGCGGGATCGAGCACGCGCTCGACCAGTCCGGCCTCGGACAGCCGGTCGACCAGTTCGACCGTGGTGTGGTGACGAAGCCGCAGCCGTTCGGCCAGATCACCGACCGCAACCGGCCCGCCGCCCGGATACCCCCGGATCGCCAGCAATGCCTGATGCTGCCGCGGCGTCAGGCCCGCGGCCTTCGCGGCATCCTGGCTGAACTCCAGAAACCGGCGGATCAGATAGCGAAATTGCGACAGCGTTTCGTAATCGCCCTGGCTGGGAACCCGCTTCTGGTCCTGCCTCGGCGATTTCGACGGTCCTTTCAACGCTGCCATTCGATGGCTCCCGCTTGTAATTATATCGCAATGCGATATGACGCCGCGTCCACTTCACCCGAGCCTTACGCCACCAATGAGCGTCATTTCCACCAAATCGAGCACCTCCGCCACGAACACCGCCCCAAACACCGCCAAAATCGGCGAGAAGGCCAGCCACCTCCTGAGCGACTTCACGACCGATCCGCGCGTCGTGGTGATCTCGGCGATCGCCGTGTTTGTCTCCGCCGCAGGCGTGCTGGCCGGGGCGGGACTGCTGCAGCTGATCAAGCTCGCCACCAACATCGCCTATTTCGGCCAGTTCAGCTTCGCCGACCTGAAATTGCAGGATTCGCCGCTCGGGCTCTGGACCGTGCTGGTTCCGGTCGCGGGCTCGCTGATCATCGGGCTGATGGCACGCTTCGGCAGCGAGAAGATCCGCGGGCACGGCATTCCGGAAGCCATCGAGGCGATCCTGCTCGGACGTTCCCGGCTCGATCCCAAGGTGGCGATCCTGAAGCCCTTGTCGTCGGCGGTGTCGATCGGCACCGGCGGCCCGTTCGGCGCCGAAGGCCCGATCATCATGACGGGCGGCGCGATCGGCTCGCTGATCGCGCAGATGCTCCCGGTCAGCGACAACGAGCGCAAGACCCTGCTGGTGGCGGGCGCCGCCGCCGGCATGACCACCGTGTTCGGAACGCCGATCGCCGCGATCATGCTCGCGGTCGAACTGTTGCTGTTCGAATGGACGCCGCGCAGCTTCATTCCCGTCACCGTCGCCGCCGTGGTGGCGGCGGTCGGGCGCACCTTCCTGCACATGCCCGCACCGCTGTTTCCGTTCACCGGCGGCGTCGACATTTCGGTGCTGCAACTCGGCGCCTGGATGCTGATCGGAATCCTCTCCGGGCTGCTGTCGGGCGTGCTCACCCAGCTGGTTTATGGCTGCGAGGACATCTTCCTCAAGCTGCCGATCCACTGGATGTGGTGGCCGCTGATCGGCGGCCTGGTCGTCGGCCTTGGCGGCTTGATCGAGCCGCAGGCGCTCGGCGTCGGCTATGACAACCTCGCGTCGATGCTAAGCGGCGAAGTGGTGCTGAAGGCCGCGCTGCTGCTGCTCGTGGTGAAAGCCGTGATCTGGTCGGTCGCGCTCGGCTCGGGCACGTCGGGCGGCGTGCTGGCGCCGCTGCTCATCATGGGCGGCGCGATGGGAACGGCGCTGAGCGGCTATCTGCCTGAAGCGAGCCCCGGCTTCTGGGCGCTGCTGGCGATGGCGGCGACGATGGGCGGCACGATGCGCTCGCCGCTGACCGCGACCTTCTTCGCGGTCGAGCTCACCGGCAACACCCACGTACTGCTGCCGCTGATCGCGGCCTGCGGCACCGCGCACGGCGTCACCGTGCTTTTGATGCGGCGCTCGATCCTGACCGAGAAGGTGGCGCGGCGCGGCCATCATCTGGTGCGCGAGTACCGCGTCGATCCGTTCGCGCTGACGCGCGTGCGCGACGTCATGACCAAGGCGGTCGAGACCGTCGCCGACACCATGACGCTGCACGGCGCGGCCGCCTTCCTGACCAACCCGAAGACCGGTCACCCCAGCTTTCCCGTCGTCGACGCCAACCATCGCGTGCTCGGCGTGATCGACCCGCCGTCCGTGCTGCGCTGGCGCCGCGCCGGCAAGCATCGCACCGCGACGCTCAAGCAGCTGCTGGCCGGCAGCAAGATCACCGTCGCCTATCCCGACGAATATCTCGACCGGCTCGCCGACCGCCTGATGCAGGTCAACGTCTCGCATCTGCCTGTGATCTCGCGCGAGGATCAGCGCCTCGTCGGCTATATCGGCTGGAAGGACCTGATGCGCGTCCGCGCCAGGCTGCAGGCCGAAGAGACCCAGAAGACAGCGTTCTTCGGCGCGCGCTAGGTTCGCGGCGATTTGCCCGGCGGAACAAATTTCCGCCGGGCGGCAACGCTCGATCCCAGCTGGCAAATCAGCATCAGCGCATCCCAGAGCTTCATCGGCGCTGGTTGACAGCATCGGGGGCTGACCCATGATGCCGTCAACCAAAAACAGCCTCGGGATGAAATGCCATGACCTCGACCCCAGACCTCGTGATCCGCGGCGGCACCATCGCCGACGGCAAGGGCGGCGACCTCCATGAAGCCGATGTCGCGATCACAGGCGGCAAGATCACCGACGTCGGCAAGGTCTCGGCAAAGGGCAAGGAAGAGATCGACGCTCGCGGCAAACTGGTGGCGCCCGGCTTCGTCGACGTCCACACCCATTACGACGGCCAGGTGACCTGGAGCCATGACATCACGCCGTCGTCGCAGAACGGCGTCACCACGGCGATCATGGGCAATTGCGGCGTCGGCTTCGCGCCGTGCCGGCCGAGCGACCACGTCAGGCTGATCCAGCTGATGGAAGGCGTCGAAGACATTCCGGAGCCGGTGCTCTCCGCCGGCATTCCCTGGGCGTGGGAGAGCTTCCCCGACTACATGGAGTGGCTGTCGAAGCGCAATTTCGACATGGATATCGGCGCGCAGCTGCCGCATGCCGCGCTGCGGGTCTATGTGATGGGCGAGCGCGGCGCGCGCCGCGATCCGGCAACGGCCGAGGACAACAAGGCGATGGCGGCGCTCGCCGGCGACGCAGTGCGGGCGGGCGCGCTGGGTTTCTCGACCTCGCGCACGCTCAATCACCGCACCTCGACCGGCGACTACACGCCGACGCTGAAAGCCGGCGAAGATGAACTGACCGCGATCGCCGGCGCGATGCACGGCGTCGGCCGCAGCGTGCTGCAATTCGTGCTCGACCAGAGCACCGTGCACGAGGACCTGCCGATGATGCTGCGGGTCGCGGAGAACACAAGGTGCCCGATCTCGTTCTCCGTCGCCCAGGCCGACAAGGCGCCGCGGCGCTGGCGGCAGACCATGGACACCATCAATGAAGCCGCCGCCCGCGGCCTGTCGATCACGACCCAGATCGCGGCGCGGCCGGTCGGGCTGCTGCTCGGGCTCGAATTGTCGCGCAACCCGTTCCAGACCCATCCGAGCTATCGCGAGATCGCCAAATTGCCGCTGGCCGAGCGGCTCGCGCATCTGCGCCGACCCGAGGTGCGCGCGGCGATCCTGAGCGAGAGCGCGACGGCGACCGACGATCCGCTGTTCTTCCGGCCGAACTACGACAAGATGTATCTCTTGGGTAATCCGCCGAACTATGAGCAGCCGCCGGAAAACGCGCTCGGGCCGCAGGCGCGCCGCCAGGGCCGGCAGCCGGAAGAGCTCGCCTATGACGCGATGCTGACCGACGAGGGTCGCGGCATGCTCTATGTGCCGTTCCTGAATTACGCCGACGGCAACCTCGACGCCGTGCATGAGATGCTGCGCGAGCCCAGTGCCGTGCCCGGCCTGTCCGACGGCGGCGCGCATTGCGGCATCATCTGCGATGCCAGCTTCCCGACCTATCTCTTGACGCACTGGACGCGCGACCGCAGCCGCGGCGAGAAGCTCTCTATCCCGTTCGTGGTCGCGGCGCAGTCGCGCAAGACCGCGCTGTCGGTCGGTCTGTATGATCGCGGCGTGATCGCTCCTGGCTTCAAGGCCGACGTCAACGTGATCGATTACGACCGGCTGCATTTGCACCCTCCGAAGGTGCATTACGACCTGCCGGTCGGCGGCCGCCGCCTCCTGCAGCAGGTCGACGGCTATGACGCCACCATCGTGTCGGGCATCGTGACCCAGCGCGAGGGCAAGGCCACCGGCGCACGCCCGGGCAGACTGGTGCGCGGCGCGCAGGGGATGAATTGAGAGGTTGAACTAAGACAAGACAGTCACGGCAACTCCCCGCCTCTCCCCTTGTGGGAGAGGCCGGATTTCGCGCGTCAGCGGGAAATCCGGGTGAGGGGTCTGCCTCCGCGAACTCCGTCCCTCGAGAGACCGCAACCCCTCACCCGGATCGCATTGCGCTCCGCCGCCTGCGATCCGGCCTCTCCCACAAGGGGAGAGGCGAAGTGGAGCGAGTTGCCAGAGGTGCGCCCCTTACGTCGGCGACATCGCGCCTTTGATCGTGCCTGCCGGCTGCGACGTGCCGGTCAGGCGTGCCCGCTCGGTGTTCGGCCACAGCAGCAGCAATCCGAGCAGGCCGGAGCCGGCCATGATCGCGGCGTTGATAGTGAAGCCGGACATGTAGCCGGCCATCGGCGTGGCCGCGTGCTGGATCACATTGCCCATCACCATCGGCGCCAGGATGCCCGAGATCGTGTAGAGCGCGCCGTAGATCGCGATGATCGCGCCGCGCTGCGACACCGGCGTGAACTCGCCGAGCATCGGCGGGCACACCACATAGATCGAGCCGCACAGGCCGGAGCCGATCACCAGCAGCGCGATCATGATCCCGCCGGGCGGCGCATAGGGCAGCATCGCAAGAATGGCGCCGCCGACGATCAGCGGCACCGAGCCGAGCACGCCGCGCGCGCCGCGGGTGGTGAAGCCGCGCGTCAGCATCAGCTGCGAGATCCAGCCGGTCAGCAGCACGATCGTCGCGCCGAAGATCCAGGGCAGGATCGAGACGAAGCCGGCCTGGTGCTGCGAGAAGCCGAGCCCCTCGATGATGAAGGACGTGAACCAGGTGAGCCCGAGCGACAGCGCCCAATAGGCGCCGAAGGTTGCCACCACGCAGCCGATGAAGGTGCGCGAGGTCAAAAGCTTCCAATACGGAATCCGGGGCTCGTCGGCCGTCACGGCAGACGTCGACACCAGCGGCCCTTCCTTGCCGAGCGCGAACCAGGCGACGGCCCAGATCAGGCCGACGATGCCGAGCGCGCCGAAGGCGTGATGCCAGCTGTGATTGACGATGATCCAGTTCAGCGCAGGCACCGCGAGGATCACGCCGAACGCGGAGCCCTGCGACAGGATCGCGGTCGGCAGCGTGCGCTTCTCGTCCGGAAACCATTTGTAGATCGCGTGCGCGGCGACCGAGAACGCCGGCCCCTCGCCGGCGCCGAGGATGATGCGGCAGATCACCAGCGTCGTGAAGCTGACGGTGCCGACCATCGGAAATTGCGCCAGCGACCAGATCACCGCCAGGATCAGCAGCACCCAGCGGGTGGCGACGCGGTTGACGATGAAGCCGACCACGATCGCCGAGATCGAGAACAAGAGGAAGAATGACGAGCCGAGATCGCCGAACTGCTCCTGGGTGAGGCCCATTTCCTTCTTGATCGGCACGCCGGCGAGCCCGACCACGATCTTGTCGGCAAAGTTCACCACCATGAACAGGAATAGAAGGAAGGTGATTTGCCAGGCGCCCTTCGGCGTCCCCTTTGACAGCCCCTCTGACGTCCTCTCGGGCGTCGCTTGCGTCGTCATGTCCGGCTCCCCGTCGTTTCGTTTTTGGCTTCGTAAATCGGCCCCGTCCGGCGATGCTAGCCACGCCTCGCCGTGCAACGCAACACCGCATTTCCTCGGGGTTGTGCGCCCCGGAGCGCTTCTAACGGCCCGATCACGATCGCGTCGGTCGCGCCAGTGGAGCGGTGAACTGTCATGTCCCGACTGCTATGTTCAGGGCCAACGAAAAGCCCGGGGTTATTTCATGAACAGATTGATCCTATGTGCCGCCACCTGCGCAGCACTTGTATCCGTCGCGCTGCTTGCCGCGCCTCAAGTTCGCGCGGAAGACGCCGCCAATCCCGACTACGCCGCGATCGTCGCCGCACCCGATCGCAGCGATGCGGATCGTCAGGTCGACCAGCGCCGGCAGCCGGCCAAGATGCTCGCCTTTGCCGGCGTCAAGCCCGGTATGACGATCCTCGACATGGCGGCGAGCGCAGGTTACAGCACCGAACTATTGGCGCGCACCGTCGCCCCGTCGGGCAAGGTCTACGCACAGGATTCCGCGACCGTGCTCGAGCGCTTCGTCAAGGACAAGTTCGACACCCGCGCCAAGGCGCCGGCGATGAAGAACGTCGTCCATGTGGTGCGCGACTATGACGACCCGATCCCGCCCGAGCTCAAGAACCTCGACATGATCACCTTCTTCTTTTTCTATCACGACATCACCTATCTGCCGGTCGACCGCGCCGCGATGAACAAGAAGATGTTCGCCGCGCTCAAGCCGGGCGGCTTCCTCGTGATCGCGGATCACTCGGCCAAGACGGGCGAAGGCACGGGTGTCGCCAAGACGCTGCACCGGATCGAGGAGAGCACCTTGAAGCAGGAGATCGAGGCGGCCGGCTTCAAGCTGGTGGCCGAGGGCGATTTCCTGCATCATGCCGAGGACCCCAAGGACATTCCCGTCTTCAAGGCACCGGTGCCGATCGACGAGTTCGTCCTGAAATACCAGAAGCCGCAATGAGGCACGGCCATCGCTTCATCTGACCAGACCGCCGCAGTGCTTCGCGTCACCGGACTGACCAAGAGTTACCGCTCTGCCGGCGAAGACGTCGCTGTGCTGCGCGGCGTCGACCTTGCCGTTGCGACCGGCGAGAGCGTGGCGCTATCAGGCGAATCCGGCAGCGGCAAGAGCACGCTGCTGCATCTGATCGCGGGGCTCGATGCCGCCGACAGCGGCGAGATCGCCCTCGCCGACACCGTCGTCTCCGACCTCAACGACGCTGGCCGCGCCGAATTACGCCGCGACCGGCTCGGCCTCGTCTTCCAGCAATTCAATTTGATCCCGAGCCTGACGGTCGCGGACAATCTCGTGTTTCAGTCGCGCATCGCCGGCCGGCATGACGCCGCCTGGCACGACGAACTGGTCGAGCGCCTCGGCCTGAGAAGCCTGCTCAGGCGCTATCCCGAGCAATTGTCCGGCGGTCAGCAGCAGCGCGTCGCGATCGGCCGCGCGCTGGCGCCAAAGCCGCTGTTGCTGCTCGCCGACGAGCCGACCGGCAATCTCGACGAGGACACCGCCGACGAGGTGCTGGCACTGGCACGCGATCTGGTGACCCGCACCGGCTGCGGCTTCCTGATGGTCACACACAGCGCGCGGCTTGCGGCGACGCTCGACCGCCAGGTCACCCTGCATGCCGGGATCGTCGCATGAGGCGCGCGCTGTGGATCCTTGCGGTGCTGCTCAGCCACTGGCGGCGGCATCCGATGCAGCTCGCAACGCTCTTGATCGGACTGATCTCGGCCACCGCGCTGTGGAGCGGCGTGCAGGCGCTGAACCAGCAGGCCCGCATCGCCTATGACCGCGCCGCCGCGACCTTCGGTGGCGCGCGCACGGCAATGCTGGTCGCCAAGGACAGCGCGACCTTCCCGCAACAACTGTTCGTCGATCTGCGCCGTGCCGGCTGGCCGGTGTCGCCGATGCTGGAGGGCCGGGTCCAAATCGACGGGCGCAGCTTCCGCCTGCTCGGCGTCGAGCCGGTAACGCTGCCGTCCGAGGTCGGCAACGCGCCGGCGGTCGGACGCGGCAGCCTGCAGTCCTTCGTCACGCCGCCGGGCGAAATGCTGGTGGCGGGCGAAACGCTACGCGATCTCGGCCTCAAGGAAGGCGAGCGGCCGCAGGCCAACGGCACGAGCTTGCCGCCGCTGCGCGTGCAGGCCGAGCTCGCGCCCGGCGCGCTGATCGTCGATGTCGGCATCGCGCAGGACATCTTGAAGATGCCTGGCCAGGTCTCGCGCCTGCTGGTCGGCACGTCCAAAGCGCCGCACACAGCGCTGGAAAGCGTGGCGGGTGACAAGCTCCGCCTGGTCGAGCCGAGCGCGGAGAGCGACCTCGAACGCCTCACCGACAGCTTTCATCTCAACCTCACCGCGTTCGGCCTGCTGTCGTTCTTCGTCGGCCTGTTCATCGTCAACTCCGCGATCGGCCTAGCCTTCGAGCAGCGGCTGCCGATGCTGCGCACGCTGCGCGCCTGCGGCGTCTCGGCGCGAATGCTCAACACCGTGCTGGTGATCGAGCTGGTGTCGCTGGCGCTGGTCGCCGGCCTCATCGGCCTCGTCTGCGGCTACTTCATTGCGGCTGCCTTGCTGCCGGATGTCGCGGCCTCGCTGCGCGGGCTCTATGGCGCGCAGATTCCCGGACAGCTTTCGCTTAAACCCGCCTGGTGGTTCGCCGGCATCGCTATCAGCATTCTTGGCGCGCTCGCCGCGGCGGCTGCGAGCCTTGCCAAGGCGATCCGGATGCCGGTGCTGGCGACGGCGCAGCCGCAGGCCTGGCAGCAGGCGCAGCGGCGCTGGCTGCTGCTCCAGAGCGCGGCGGCACTCGCGGTGTTTGCGGTCGCCGCGGGCCTGATCTGGTTCGGCGATTCCCTGATCGCGGGCTTCGCCGTGCTCGCCGCGCTGATGCTCGGCGCGGCGCTGATCCTGCCGATGGTCCTGCAGATTGCGCTGGCCTTCGGGCAGCGCAGCGCGCGGGCGCCGGTCGGCATCTGGTTCTGGGCCGACAGCCGCCAGCAATTGTCGGGACTGTCGCTGGCGCTGATGGCGCTGCTGCTTGCGCTCGCGGTCAATGTCGGCGTCGGCACCATGGTGGAAAGTTTCAACCGCACCTTCCTGGTCTGGCTCGACGGAAGGCTCGCCGCCGACGTTTACATCAGCGCCGCCAGCGATCAGCAGGCAAAGGAGATCAAGGCCTGGCTGCGCGATCGGCCCGAGGTTCAGGCCATCCTGCCCGGCGGCCGCGCCGACACCCAGCTCGACGGCGCGCCGATCGAGGTGCTCGGCCTGCCCGACCACGCCACCTATCGCGACAGCTGGCCGTTGCTCGAAAGCGTCGCAAATGCGTGGGTTCGGCTGCGGCCCGGCGACACCTGCCTCGTCAGCGAGCAGCTGTCGCGGCGGATGAAGCTGGCGATCGGCGATCATATCGAGGTACCCGCCCCCGGCGGCAACTGGCCGCTCGAGATCGTCGGCATCTATGCCGATTACGGCAACCCCAAGGGCCAGATCGCGGTCAACTTCGCCGCGCTGACCCGGCGCTTCCCGCAGACACCAATGACACGGATGGGCCTCCGCGTGGCACCGGACAAGATCGCACCGCTGATCACCGCGCTACAGGAGAAATTCGGTCTCGATGATCGCAACATCGCCGACCAGGCCAGGATGAAAACGGAATCGAAGCGGGTCTTCAACCGCACCTTCTCGGTGACCGCCGCGCTCAACGCCTTCACGCTCGGCGTCGCCGGCATTGCGCTTTTGACCAGCCTGCTCACGCTGGCCAATTCGCGGCTGCCGCAGCTGGCGCCGCTGTGGGCGATCGGCCTGACCCGGCGGCGGCTCGCCGCACTCGAACTGTTGAAGACTATGGCGGTCGCGCTGATCACCGCGCTGTTCGCGCTGCCGCTCGGCCTGCTGGTGGCGTGGTGCCTGCTTGCGATCGTCAACGTCAAGGCGTTCGGCTGGCGGCTGCCGTTCCACGTTTTCCCGCTGCAGCTGATCGAGTTGCTCGCGGTGGCGCTGGCCGCCGCATTCTGTGCCGCGGCGCTTCCGGTCGCGAGGCTGGCGCGCATGCAGCCCGCCAGCCTGATCAGGATCTTTGTCAATGAGCGCTAGCGGCACCATCACCCGTCGCGCCTTTGCCGGCGGTGCGCTGGGGCTGGCGCTCGGCGGCAAGACGCTCGCGCAGGGCTTCGCCGGGCTCGGCGAGACGGCGGAAGGATTTGCCGCCGTCACGCCGGGCAAGCCATTCACGTTCCCCGCGGACCACGGTCCACATCCGGAATTCCGGATCGAGTGGTGGTACGTGACCGCCAACCTGTCCGACACGAGCGGCGCGGCCTATGGCGCGCAATGGACGCTGTTCCGCCAGGCGATGAAAGCGGGCGGACCGGCCGAGGGCTGGGCCAATCAGCAGCTCTGGATGGGCCACGCCGCCGTGACCAGCGCCGGCACGCACCGCTTCAGCGAGACCTTTGCCCGCGGCGGCGTCGGGCAGGCCGCTGTCGAAGCCACGCCGTTCCGCGCCTGGATCGACGCCTGGGAGCTGCGCGGGCGCGATGCGTTCGATGCGCAGCGCGTCGCGCCGCTCGAGCTCAAGGCCTCCGCCGCCGACTTCAGCACCGCGCTGCGGCTCGAGGCCGGCCGCGCGCTGGTGCTGCAGGGCGACCACGGCTACAGCCGCAAGTCGGATCGCGGGCAGGCCTCCTATTACTACAGCCAGCCGTTCTACAAGGCGTCCGGCCGCATCGTGATCGACGACAGACCGGTCGACGTCACGGGCTCGGCGTGGATGGATCGCGAATGGAGCAGCCAGCCATTGGCGGCCGACCAGACCGGCTGGGACTGGTTCTCGCTGCATCTGCCCGGCGACGAGAAGCTGATGCTGTACCGGCTGCGCCAGAAGGACGGCCGCGAAAGCCTGTTCGGCAACTGGATCACGCCGGACGGCCGCTCGGCCGAGATCGCCGCCAGCGGCAACAGCATCGCGCCGCTCGCGACCACCGAGATCGACGGCCGCAAGCTGCCGACGTCATGGCGCGTCAGCCTGCCCGCACGCGGCCTTGCCATCGAGACCACGCCGCTCAATGCACGGAGCTGGATGGGAACCAGCTTCCCCTATTGGGAAGGCCCGATCCGCTTTGCAGGCAGCCACGCCGGAATCGGCTATCTTGAGATGACGGGGTACTAGCAAGATGAGTTTGGGCTGAATCACAGTGACGGCGGCAAACTCGCTGCACCTCTCCCGCTTGCGGGGGAGGTCGGATCGCATCGGCAGATGCGAGCCGGGTGGGGGCTCTCTCCACGATACGATTCGCGGAGAGAACCCCCACCCTGGCCCTCCCCCGCAAGCGGGAGAGGGAACGCAGTTCCGATGCCGCGAATAACGGCCACGCATGTCACACCGGGCTTCGCTGTCCCGTCATGACATCGGGGCCAATGGAAAGAGGACACGCCTGACATGTACCACTACACCGCCATCGTCACCTGCCTTGCGGTCGCGCTGCACTTCTTCTTCGCGCTGCAGGTCGCCCGCGCCCGCGCGGTCTACGGGGTCAAGCTGCCGGCGATCACGGGCAATCCGGATTTCGAGCGCATCTACCGCATCCAGATGAACACGCTGGAATGGATGCCGATCTTCCTGCCGTCGCTCTGGCTGTTCGCGGTCTATATCGGCGATGCCGCCGCGGCGGCGGTCGGCGCGATCTGGGTGATCGGCCGCATCGTCTATTTCATCGGTTATCGCGAAGCGGTGGCAAAACGCAGCCCCGGCTTCGCCATCCAGGCGCTGGCCTGCGTCATCCTTTGGCTTGGCGCAATCGGCGGCGCGATGTGGCGGCTGGCGCATTGAAGGCGCGGTCGCGCCATAACCACTACCGTCGTCCTGGCGAAAGCCAGGACCCATAACCACAGAGCGTGGTTATGGGCAATCTGATGGCCACAGCGTGGTGCAACAACATCCAATCGGGGTAATGGGTCCTGGCTTTCGCCAGGACGACACCACCCGTGGATATTCGCCTCACTTGGTCAGCGGGCAGCCGCTTTCCTTGGCGGTGAAGAAGGCCTTGTCGCCGGGCACCACGGCGATCTGCTTGTAATAGTCCCACGGCTTCTTCGACTCCGAGGGCTTCTTGACCTCGAACAGATAGAGGTCGTGCACCATGCGGCCGTTCGCGAGCACCTTGCCCTTGGCGAAGGCGTCATCGACCGGCAGATCCTTCAGCTTGGCGGCGACCGCCTCGCTGTCCTTGGTGCCGGCGGCCTTCACCGCCTTCAAATAGCTCAGCGTCGCCGAATAGGTGCCGGCATGGATCATGCTCGGCATCCGGCTGGTGCGCTTGAAGAAGCGCTCGCTGAAGGCGCGCGAGGCGTCGTCGTGGTCCCAGTAGAAGCCCTCGGTGAGCACGAGACCTTGCGCCGCCTCGAGCCCGAGACCGTGCACCTCCGACAGCGTCATCAACAGGCCGGCAAGCTTCTGGCCGCCGCGCACGATGCCGAACTCGGCCGCCTGCTTGATCGAGTTGGTGGTGTCGAGTCCGGCGTTGGCGAGCCCGATGATCTTGGCCTTCGAGCTCTGCGCCTGCAGCAGGAAGGACGAGAAGTCCGACGAATTGAGCGGCACGCGGACCGAGCCGACCACCTTGCCGCCCTTTGAGGTGACGATGTCGCTGGTGTCCTTCTCCAGCGCGTAGCCGAAGGCGTAGTCGGCGGTCAGGAAGAACCAGGTGTTGCCGCCGGCTTCCGTCAGCGCACCGCCGGTTCCGACCGCGAGTGCGCGGGTGTCATAGGCCCAGTGGAAGCTGTAGGGCGTGCAGGCATCGCCGGTGATACGGGAGGTCGCCGCGCCGACCACGATGTCGATCTTCTTCTTTTCCTTCGACAGCTCCTGCACCGCGAGCGCGACCGACGACGTCGTGAGCTCGGTGATCATGTCGACGTTCTCGACCTCGTACCAGCGCCGCGCGATCGCGGTCGCAAGGTCCGGCTTGTTCTGATGGTCGGCGGTAACGATCTCGATCTTCTGTCCCAGCACCTCGCCGCCGAAATCCTCGACCGCCATCCGCGCGGCTTCGAGCGAATATTTGCCGCCGTAGTCGGCATAGACGCCGGACTGATCGTTCAGGATGCCGATCTTGACGCCCTGGGCCATCGCCGGCGCCGCAAGCATCAGGCTGCAGGCCGCGACCGCGGCCAAAAATCCGGACTTCATTCTATGCTCTCCCAGCAGTTTCTATCAGGAAAATCGGCGCGACATTATTTTATAACCCCACGCCTGCCCATCTCTTTCCGCTCAGCCAAAAGTATGGGCTCGCGTCGACAGCACTTGCTAACTTCCCGTCACCCTGAGGAGCGCGGAACGCGCGTCTCGAAGGGTCGACGGCCCGGCCGGTGGCCGTGCGTCCTTCGAGACGCCTGCTTCGCAGGCTCCTCAGGATGACGGGGAAGGACTTGCTGCTGCGGAACGTTGGGTGCCGCCCTCACCCCGCCACGGTTGCCTTGGGCTCGGCCGGCTTGCCCTCGTTCTTTCCTTCCGCGAGGTTGCGCACCACCATGTAGAAGATCGGCGTGAAGACCAGGCCGAACAGGGTGACGCCGAGCATGCCGAAGAACACGGCAACGCCGACCGCCTGCCGCATCTCCGAGCCCGAACCGGTCGACACCACCAGCGGCAGCACGCCGAGGATGAAGGCGAACGAGGTCATCAGGATCGGCCGCAGACGGAGCCGGCAAGCCTCGATCACCGCGTCCAGCCGCGACCTCCCCTCGAGCTCGATGTCGCGTGCGAACTCGACGATCAGGATCGCGTTCTTGGCGGCCAGCCCCACCAGCACCACGAAGCCGATCTGGGTCAGGATGTTGACGTCCTGGCCCATCAGGCGCACGCCGATCGTGGCCGCGAACAGGCACATCGGCACGATCAGGATCACCGCGAACGGCAATGTCCAGCTGCCATATTGCGCGGCCAGCACCAGATAGACGAACAGCACGCAGATCGGGAACACGTAGAGGCCGGCATTGGCGCCGGTGACCTGCTGGTAGGACAGGTCGGTCCACTCGAACGAAAAGCCGCTCGGCAATGTCTGGTCGGCGAGCTGCTTGATGGTGTTGAGCGCCGTCGTCGAGCTCACGCCCGGTGCCGGCTCACCCTGCAGTTCCGACGCCGAATACAGATTGTAGCGCGCGACGCGGTCGGGTCCCGAGACGTCCTTGAAGTCCACGATGCTGCCGAGCATCACCATGTCGCCGGCGACGTTGCGGGTGCGCAGCCTTGCGAGATCGGGGCTGTCTTTCCGGAACGGCAGATCGGCCTGCGCGGTAACGTGATAAGTGCGGCCGAACAGGTTGAAGTCGTTGACATAGGTCGAACCAAAATAGGTCTGGATCGTGTCATTGATGTTGGCGATCGGCACCCCGAGCTTCTGCGCCTTGACGCGATCAATGTCGACGAACAGCTGCGGCGTGTTCGCGGTGAACGGCGAGAACACCGACGTGAGAGACGGCGATTTGCGCGCGGCTGTCACCAGTTCATCGGTCGCGGAAGCCAGCAGTTCGGGTCCGCGCCCCTGGCGATCCTGGACACGGATGGTGAAGCCACCACCGGTGCCGATACCGGGCACGGCCGGTGGCGGAATGACGATGATGAAGGCGCCCTGGATCACCGAGAGACGCTTGCGCAATTCGGCCGTGATCGCGTTCGCCGTCAGCCCCTTCTTCAGGCGCGCCTCCGGCTCGTCGAATACCGGGAACAGCGCCGCGGCGTTGCCCTGCTGCGTGCGCGTCGCGCCGGAGAAGCCGGCGAAAGCCGCGACGCGAACGATGCCCGGCGTATCCAGCGCGATCCGCTCGATCTCGCGCACCACAGCGGTGGTCCGGGCCAGCGAGGCGGCGCCCGGCAGTTGCGCCGAGATGATGACGTAGCCGCGATCCTGCGCCGGAATGAAGCCCTGCGAGGTGGTCGCTAGCAGCCAGCCGGCGCTGCCGATCAGTACGAGGTAGAGCGCAAGCATCACCACCGTATGCCGGATCACGAAGTCGGCCACCGATGCATAGCCGTGGGCGAGCCGGTCGAACACGCGATTGAACAGCGCGGTGAAGCTGTCCCAGCCGCGCGCGATGATGTTCCAGCGTGCCGGCGGGCGTTTCTCCTCATGCGGCACCAGGATCTGCGAGGCCAGCGCCGGCGACAGCGTCAGCGAGCAGAAGCAGGAGATCGCGGTCGCGACCGCGATCGTCACCGCAAATTGCTGGAAGAACTGCCCGGAAATGCCGCCGAGGAAGGCGGTCGGCACGAACACCGCGCACAGCACGAGCGCGATCGAGACCAGCGCGCCGCCGACCTCCTCCATGGTCTTGAGCGCAGCGTCGCGCCTGCTCATGCCGTGCTCGAGATGCCGCTCGACATTTTCGACCACCACGATGGCGTCGTCGACCACGATGCCGACCGCCAGCACGAGGCCGAACAGCGTCAGATTGTTGATCGAGAAGCCGAGCGCCGCCATCACCGCGAAGGTGCCGACCAGCGACACCGGGATCGCGATGATCGGGATGATCGCAGGCCGCCATCCCTGCAGGAACACCAGCACGACGATGACGACGAGCGCCATCGCCTCGTAGATCGTCTTGATCAGCTCGTGGACCGATTGGGCGATGAATTCGGTCGGGTTGTAGCCGATATTGTAGTCGAGCCCCTTCGGGAAACTCGCCTTCATCCGCTCCATCGTGTCGGAGATGCTCTTGGCGGTGGCGAGCGCGTTCGATCCGGGCCGTTGCGTCACCAGCAGCGCGACGGCGGATTTGCGCAGCAGGAAGCTGTTGGTGGCGTAGGACAGCGCGCCGAGCTCGACGCGGGCGACGTCGCGCAGACGTACCGTGCGGCCGTCGGAGCCGGCTTTCACCACGATGTCCTCGAACTGCCTGATGTCCTTGAGGCGGCCGGTGAAGACGAGGTTCGGCTGGAATGCGCGATCGGCGATCGGCGGCTCGGCGATCTGGCCGCCGGCGATCTGCAGGTTCTGCGCCCGGATCGCCGCCAGCACCTCGGTCGAGGTCAGGCCGAGATTGGCGATCCGGTCGGGATCGAGCCACAGCCGCATCGAGTAATCGCGCGCGCCGAACATCTGGATGTCGCCGACGCCGTCGAGCCGCAACAGCTGGTCGCGGACCTGCAGCAGCGCGTAGTTGGAGATGTAGAGCTGGTCGAACGTGTCGTCGGGCGACAGCATGAACACGACCATCAGGATGTCGGGCGAGTTCTTGCGCGTGGTCACGCCGTTGCGCTGCACCTCTTCGGGCAGCCGCGGCTGCGCGATCGCGACGCGGTTCTGCACCAGCACCTGGGCCTTGTCGAGGTCGGTGCCGAGCTTGAAGGTCGCGGTGATGGTGAGCTGGCCGTTCGACGTCGCCTGGCTGTAGAGATACAGCATGTCCTCGACGCCGTTGATCTCCTGCTCGATCGGCGCGGCGACGGTGTCGGACACGGTCTGCGCCGAGGCGCCCGGATATTGCGTGGTGACGACGACGGTCGGCGGCACCACTTGCGGATATTCCGAGACCGGCAGCGTCGGATAGGCGATCGCGCCGACGATCAGCAGCACGATCGACAGCACCATCGCGAGGATGGGCTGGTTGATGGAGAGCCTGCCGAGATTCATGGTTTGGCACCTGCGGCGGGCTTGTCAGCGGCCGCGGGCTTGTCGCCTGCCGCGGGCTTGGAATCCGCCGGAGCCTGCGCCATCTTTGGCGTCACCTTGGCGCCGACGCGGGCGCGCTGCAGGCCGTCGACGATCACGTGATCCTCCGCCTTGAGGCCTTCGCGGACGACGCGCAAGCCATCGTCGAGCGGCCCGAGCGTGACCGCTCTTGCTTCCACCGTGTTGTCGTCCTTGACCACGAACACGATCTTGCGCGACTGGTCGGTGGCAACAGCGCTGTCCGGGATCAACAGCGCCTCATAGGGCGAGGAGCCGATGATGCGGACGCGGCCGAACTGGCCGGGCAGGACCGACAGATCCTTGTTCGGAACGACCGCGCGGCTGCGCAAGGTCGCGGTCGAGACGTCGAGTCGATTGTCGAGGAAGTCCATCTTGCCCTCATGCGAGGGCTTGGTTTCGCCGGTCAACGCGATCTGCACCGGGTTCGCCGTGTCGCGCGAGCTCGGCCGCCTGCCTTCGAACCACAGCTTGCTGTTGCGCTGATAGGTCGCCTCGTCGACGTCGAAATAGATGTAGATCGGATCGAGCGACACGATCGAGGTCAGCAGCGTCGCGCCGCCCTCGCTGCCCTGCACCAGATTGCCCGGAGTCACCAGATGCCGGCTGACGCGGCCGGTGATCGGCGCCAGCACATGGGTGAATTCGACATTGAGCTGCGCGGCCTTCAGCGTGCCTTCGGCCTGGGTCTCGGCGGCGCGCGCCGCCTGCAATGCCTGACGGCGCTGGTCGACGACCTGCTCCGAGACCGCGCTGGTCTGCACGAGGTTCAGCCCGCGCTCGAGATCGCGCTTGGCAAGCTCCCCCTTGGCCCGCGCGTCAGCCAGCTGGCCTTCGGCCTGCAGCACGACAGCCTCGAACGGCCGCGGGTCGATGATGTAGAGCAGATCGCCGGCATGGACGATCGCACCATCCTTGAACTCGACGCTGTTGACGAAGCCGCCGACACGGGCGCGGACCTGAACCTCCTCGATCGCCTCGAAGCGGCCGGTGAACTCGTCCCAGTCGGTGACCGTGCGCTTGACCGGCTGCGCGACGGTCACGGGCGGCGGCGGAGGCGCGGCCTGCGATTGCGCGCTCTTGTTGTCGCAGCCGCCGAGCGCCAGCGCCGCCAGCAGCCCGATCGGCGCAAGGCCGAGCCAAGGCCTGAGCGACAGGCCGCGTGAGGCATGGCGGCGAAGCGAATGACGCTCGACGCCGGTCACCGGAGCCACACGCCCCGTTCTGTCAATCGAACTCAATTCCCTCTCCCCAAGGATCAGTGCAGGGCTACGAAAGTCGCAATTAAACTTGCGGTGATTCAACGCGGATGGACCACCGCAATGTCGCGGCAGCGGACGTCACAGATGTAGCCGCTCCCCAGTCTGTTCAAGATGGCCGCCGGATCAAGCAAATAGTTGCGCAATCTGAAAGCCTTACGACGTGATCGCGAAGCCGTGACGACAGGAAGGGACAGATTCACTGGCCTTTCGGGTGAGGAGAGATCACAGACGGCTTGTCGGGAATCAATCACAAGGCGAATCACTGACACATGTTCGTCACACAACGCCAATTCCGTCTGCGGCGCAGAAACTACCGGGGGTCGCACAAGATTAAAAATGGTCGAGTTCCCACACTCTACCTCCCGCTGCATGGCCGAATCGTGGTTAACGACGCGATGTCACGTGGACACACATTGACACTCGGAAGCATCGACAATACGGTCGTGGTTGCCAACCGGTAAATTTTCTTGGCCGCCGCGCTTTTCTCGAACATTCATTGGGCTTTTCTCGCGGCGTGAGTGAGTGGAAGCGATTACGTAATGGCAAGCGCATTTGAACTTGCTGATGTCGGGACTCCGCAACCGTCGCGGTGTCCGCATATTGCGAGCGGACCGGTGCGATCTCGGATCGCGAGTTGTCAACCTCAACGTGTGAACTGCTTCACACGTCATCGTCCCCAACAATTGTAGTTAGTTGATCGGCTTTCACGCCGATCGCAGGAGTGCTCATGACGACCATACCTGCCTATACAATCGGTGGTTTAACCCGCCCCGAGCTTCATCTCGATCCGAGTGGCAATATCATTCTGGATCCGGCCGCGCAGGCGTTCGTCAATACGTATGGTCTGCAATATCTTTACCTGGGCTGTCCTCCCGGCACGCCGTGGCCGCCGGTGCCCGGCTTCCTGTCACCTCCGACCGACGCCAATTCCGGCGCCAACACGGTCGTTGAGGGCGCCGCAGCCAATACATCGGTCGGCATCACCGCGCAATCCACCAGCCTGATCGGTCTTCCGGTCACCTATTCGCTGGTGTCCGATTCCTCGCATGGCGGCTTCAAGGTCGATCCGAATACCGGCGTGGTGTCGATTGCCGATCCATCCAAGGTCGATTTCGAGAGCTCCGGCGGCAGCTACGTCGTCTATGTGCAGGCCACCGACGGAATCTTCGTCTCGTCGCAAAGCTTCACGATCGCGGTCAGCAATGCGCCGCCCTCGACACCGACCGACGGCAACGCCACCGCCAACGCCGTCAACGAGGGCGCCGCGGTCAATACCTCGGTCGGCATTACCGCGTCGTCGGCCGACGTCAACGGCCCCGGGGTCACCTATTCGCTGACATCGGATTCCTCCAATGGCGGCTTCAAGATCGATCCCAACACCGGCATCGTCACCGTCGCCAATTCCACCAAGATCGACTTCGAGACCGCGCCGGGCCACGCCTACACCATCACGGTCCAGGCCAGCGACGGCCATGGCGGCGTCAGCTCGCAGAGCTTCACGATCAACGTCAACGACGTGGCGGTCAGCACCCCGGTCGACATTAATGCCGCCGCCAACAGCGTCGTCGAAGGCGCTGCCGTCAATACGCTGGTCGGCATCACCGCCTCCGCGGTCGATCCGAACGGCCCCGCAACCACCTATTCGCTGACCGGCGACACCTCCGGCGGCGGCTTCACCATCAATGCCACGACGGGTGTCGTCACCGTCGCCGATCCGAACAAGCTCGATTACGAGAGCGCGCCGGGCCACGCCTACACCATCACGGTGCAGGCGACGAGTGGCGCGACCACGACGACGCAAACCTTCACGATCGGCGTGACCGACGCCCCGCCGTCGGCTCCCACCGACTCTGACGCCGCGACCAACACAGTGGTCGAAGGCGCCGCCATCGGCACCGCCGTCGGCATCACCGCGCACGCCACCGACATCAATGGCGGCACCGTGACCTATTCGCTGGTCGGCGATGCCCACGGCCTCACCATCAACGCCGCGACCGGCGTCGTCACCGTCGCCGATCCCACCAAGGTCGATTTCGAAACCGCGCCCGGCCATGCCTACACGATCACCGCGCAGGCCAGCGACGGCACGCAGACCAGCACGCAGACCTTTACCGTCAACGTCACCGACGTTGCGCCGTCGGCCCCGGTCGACAGCAATGCTGCCGCGAATACCGTCGTCGAAGGCGCGGCCGTCGGCACCACGGTCGGCGTCACCGCATCCTCGACCGACATCAACGGCCCGGCGGTAACCTATTCGCTGACCGGCGACAGCTCCGGCGGCGGCTTCACCATCAACGCGACAACAGGCGTCATCACCGTCGCCGACCCGAGCAAGCTCGATTACGAAAGCGCGCCCGGCCACGCCTATACCGTTACCGCGCAGGCCAGCGACGGCACCCTTGCGACCTCGCAGACCTTCACCATCGCCGTCACCGAAGCCCCGCCCTCGACCCCGGTCGACAGCGACGCCAGCGCCAATGCGATCGCCGAAGGCGCCGCCAACGGCTCGACCGTCGGTGTCACGGCGTCGTCGATCGACGTCAACGGCCCGCCGGTGACCTATGCGCTGATCGGCGACACCTCCGGCGGCGGCTTCACCATCGACGCGACAACCGGCGTCATCACCGTCGCGGATAGCACCAAGCTCGATTACGAGAGCAGCGGTCCGACCCATTCCTACACCGTCACCGCGCAGGCCAGCGACGGCACGACGGCGAGCTCGCAAACCTTTACGATCGCCGTCACCGACGTCGCGCCGTCGACCCCGGTCGACTCCGACGCCGGCGCCAACACCGTCATTGAAGGCGCAGCCAACGGCTCGACCGTCGGCATCACCGCGTCGGCGACCGACATCAACGGTCCGGCCGTGACCTATTCGCTGATCGGCGACAGCTCCGGCGGCGGCTTCACCATCAATGCCGCAACCGGCGTCGTCACGGTCGCCGATTCGAGCAAGCTCGATTTCGAAAGCTCGGGCGGCAGCTACACCGTCACCGCGCAAGCCAGCGACGGCACGCTGGCGAGTTCGCAGACCTTCACCATCAACATCGCGGATGTTGCGCCATCGACTCCGGTCGACGGCGATGCCGCCGCCAACAGCGTTGTCGAAGGCGCGGCTGCCGGCACTGCGGTCGGCATCACCGCACACGCGACCGACGTCAACGGCCCGGCCGTGACCTGGTCGTTGATCGGCGACACCTCCGGCGGCGGCTTCACCATCGACCCGACGACCGGCGTCATCACCGTCGCCGACCCGACCAAGATCGATTATGAGAGCAGCGGCCCGACCCATTCCTACACGGTGACCGCGCAGGCCAGCGACGGCACGCTGGCGAGCTCGCAGAGCTTCACCATCGCCGTCAACGACGCCGCACCGTCGACCCCGGTCGATGCCGACGCCGGCACCAACTCGATCGCCGAAGGCGCGGCCAACGGCTCGACCGTCGGCATCACCGCGGCGGCAACCGACGTCAACGGCCCCGCCGTGACCTGGTCGCTGATCGGCGACACCTCCGGCGGTGGCTTCACCATCAATGCGACGACGGGCGTCATCACCGTCGCGGACAGCTCCAAGATCGATTACGAAAGCCCGGCCGGACACGCCTACACCGTCACCGCGCAGGCCAGCGACGGTTTGCTCACGAGTTCGCAGACCTTCACCATCGCCGTCACCGACGTCGCGCCGTCGACCCCGGTCGATGCCGACGCCGGCGCCAACCGCGTTGCGGTCAACGCGCCGGTCGGCGCGGGAACCAGCGTCACGGCATCCTCGACCGACCTCAACGGCCCCGCCGTGACCTATTCGCTGGTCGGCGACACTTCCGGCGGCGGCTTCACCATCGATGCGACCACCGGCAAGATCACGGTCGCCGATCCCAGCAAGATCAACATTGCCGACCCGTCCTATGACGTCACGGTCGATGCGAGCGACGGCACGCTGCATAGCCAGCAGACCTTCACCATCGCCGTCGTGGTCGACCAGGCGCCGGTCGTCACCGCCGGCCACACGCTGAACTACACCGAGAACCAGGCCGCGACCGTGATCGATTCGGCGATCACCGTCACCGACGGCGATGACGCCAATCTGGTGTCCGCGACGGTGCAGATCACCGGCAACTATGCCAGCGGCCAGGATGTCCTCGGCTTCACCAACCAGAACGGCATCACCGGCTCGTTCAATGCCGCGACCGGAACGCTGACGCTGACCGGCTCCTCCAGCGTCGCGAACTACCAGGCCGCGCTGGCGTCGGTGACTTACATCAACAGCAGCGACAATCCGTCCGGGCTGGCGCGCACCGTCACCATCACGACCAATGACGGCACGCTCGACAGTTCGCCGGTCACCGACACCATCAACGTCACCCCGGTCAACGACCCGCCCGTCGTCACCGCCGGTCATACCCTCAACTACACCGAGAACCAGGCCGCGACCGCGTTCGACCCGGCGATCATCGTGTCCGACGTCGACAACACTACGCTGACCGGCGCGACGGTGCAGATCACCGGCAACTACGCCAACGGTCAGGACGTCCTCGCCTTTACGTCCCAGAACGGCATCACCGGCTCGTTCAATGCGGGAACCGGCATGCTGACGCTGACAGGCACCGCCAGCGTCGCCGATTATCAGGCGGCGCTCGCCTCGGTGACCTATCAGAACACCAGCGACAACCCGTCGGGCCTGGCGCGCACCGTCACGATCATCGCAAACGACGGCACGGCGACCTCCACGCCGGTCACCGGCACCATCAACGTCACGCCGGTCAACGATCCGCCGGTCACGACCGCCGGCGGCACGCTCAACTACACCGAAAACCAGGCCGCGACCGTGATCGACGCGTCGGTCAACGTGACCGACGTCGACAGCGCCAATCTGACCGGCGCGACGGTGCAGATCACCGGCGGCTTCGCCGCCGGCCAGGACGTACTGGGCTTCGTCAACCAGAACGGCATCACCGGCTCGTACAATTCCGGGACCGGCGTGCTGACGCTGACCGGCTCCGCCAGCGTCGCCAACTACAAGGCTGCGCTCGATTCCATCACCTATTTCAACTCGAGCGACAACCCATCCGGGGCGGATCGCATCGTCAGCTTTACGGTCACCGACGGCACCGGCAGCAGCAACACCTCGACCTCGACCATCCACGTCACGCCGGTCAACGATGCGCCGGTCGTGAGCTTCGGTGCCATCACCGGCTTCTCCGAGCCGCCGAACGGCACGCCGGCAGCGAACTCGACGCCGGTCACGATCACGCCGAACCTGACGATCACGGACGCTGAAGGCAATAACCTGACTGATGCGACCTTCGTTCTGAACAATCTGAAGCCATCGGATGCGCTGTCGATCGCAGGCCACGCCGGCAACAGCGGCGATATCGGCGGCATCCACTTCGAGATCACCAGCACCGCCGGTACCGAAACGATCAGCTTCACCGGTACCGACACGCTTGCGCACTACAATGCGGCGCTGGACCTGATCCAGTTCAACAACACCAGCGAAAACCCCGACACCACCGCGCGCTCCTACAGCCTGACCGTGCACGATGACGGCGGTACCGCGAATGGCGGCAGCAACACCGGGACGGGATCGACGACGGGAAGCGTCACCGCGGTGGACGACGGACCCACCGCGTCGGTGCCGGCGGACAATTCGATCGGCACGGCATTCTCGCACACTGACTTCGCGATTTCAGGACTTTCGGTCGCCGACATCGATGCCGCCAGCGGCAATGTCACGGCGACGATTGCCTCAAGCCATGCGAACCTGACCTTCAATACCGCCGGGCTCGCCAGCTCCACCAACAACAGCAGCCACACGGTGACGCTGACCGGCACCGTCGCACAGGTCAACACCGCGCTGGCGACCTTGACATACAACAGCGACGACGGCTTCACCGGCTCGGATACCGTCACGCTGAACATCAACGACAACGGCAACACCGGCACCGGCGGGCCGCTCACGTCGGGCGCCCAGACCTTCCACGTCGGTGTCGTCCCGCAGGTGTTCTATATCGACAACTCGCCCACGGCGCTGGCTAACAGCGCCAATCTCGGCACCGCGGCCGATCCATACACCTCGATCGCCGCCTACAACGCGGCGAATCCGGCGGGCTCGGGCGACTATGTCGTGCTGAGGTCCGGCACCTATACCGAGGCCAACGGCATCAACCTCGCCAATGGCGTCAACCTGGTCGGCGGCAGTCACTCCCTGACGTTCACCAATCCGGTGACCGGCGCTGTGGTGACCGCGAACACCGCGACCGGCACCGATCCGGTCATCAAGGTGACCGGCGCCGACAACGGCATCGACCTGCTCGGCACCTCGGGCCACAGCATTAGCGGCGTCAGCATCGATACCTCGGCCTCGACCGGCATGGGCATCAGCGACGACAACAACAATGTCGGCACCGTCACGATGTCCGACATCACGGTCAAGACTGCCAGCGGCACCGGCATGAGCTTCACCCATGGCGGCACCATCACGCTGACCGGCACCAACAACTCCATCACGTCGGGCACCGGCACCGCGCTCGATGTCGAGAACACCCAGATCGGCTCGTCCAACCTCATCCTCAAGAGCATCACCTCGAGCGGCGGGTCCAACAACGGCATCATCCTGTCGAATACCGGCACGGCCGCCGGCAATGGCGGCCTGCACATCACCGGCGACGGTTCGACGGCGGGCAGCGGCGGCACCATCGCCAACAAGACCGGCGCCGACGGCAGCACCACGCAGGGCAGCGGCGTCTATCTGAACAACACCAAGGACGTTCAGCTCTCCTACCTGGCGATGCACGACTTCCAGAACTACGGCATCGTCGGCACCAGCGTCACCGGATTTGCCCTCGGCAACACCACAGTGACCGGCACCAACGGCACCAACGTCGGCGGCATCGGCGAGGGCGACGTCTACTTCACTGGCCTGTCCGGCACGGCGTCGATAACGAATTCGACCTTCACGGGCGCGGCGCTCGATGCGTTCCACGTCTTCAACAACAGCGGTCAGACACTCAACCGTATCACCATCACCGGCTCGACCTTCGCGACCAATTCTGCGGCCGGAAACAGCTCGGGCGATGCCCTGGTGTTCCAGGCCACCGACGGAACATTCAACGCGACCGTCCAGAATTCGACATTCACGTCGGCGCGCGGCGACCTGTTCCAGCTCGATCTGCACGGCGGCGTCAGCTCGGACCTCGTGCTGAACGGAAACAGTTTCTCGAACAACAACCAGAATATCGTCTCGGGCGGCGGCGGCATCACCATCAGCTCCGGCGGGACCGGCGACCACGCCAACCTGACCTTCAACATCGCCAACAATACCATGCGTGATGCCCTCGGCACCGCGCTCGGCATCAGCACGGGATCAGGAGCAAGCTCGTTCAACGGCACGATCGATTCCAACACGATCGGCGTCGCCGGCATCGCCAACAGCGGCTCCGCCCAGGGCAGCGACATCGGCTTCGTCACGATGGGCGGGGCCAATTCCAGCGTCACGATCACCAACAATCATCTGTATCAGTACAACAACGACGGAATCGAACTGCAGACCGGTGACGCTGCGAACGGCGGCAACGCCCTATTGACCGCGATCGTGATGGGCAACACGGTGTCCAACCCGGGTGCGTTCGGCGCTCATGGCTTCGAACTTAATGCCGGCACGGTCGCGGGCGATGCGCAGAGCGTCTCGCTGACGCTGGGCGGCACCGGCGCCCAGGAAAATCAGTTCCTCGGTTCGGGCGCGACCGGCACCGATATCCGGCTGCGCGATCGGTTTGCCACGACCGTCGGCCTGCACTCAGGCGACGGCTCGTCCTATGGCGGCGGCGCGACCGATACCGCCGCGATCTCGAGCTACGTCCTGGCGCACAATACGGTCACCACGGCGCCGACCATCAGCGTCACAGCGGGCAGCACCAACGGCTTCGGCTCGTCGCCGCTGCTCGCCGCCGATGGCGGCGTGCAGGCCGCCGTCGCGACCCCGGGTGAAACCCACCTGACGCAAAGCCAGCTCGACTCGGTCGTCTCGGCGGCCATTACCCAATGGGCAAAGGCTGGCGTGGACGCGGATCAACTGGCCGCGCTGCATGCCGTCACCTTCAGCGTCGCTGATCTCGCCGGCCAGGTGGTCGGCCTGGAAAGCGCCGGCCACATTACGATCGATGCCGATGCCGCCGGCCATGGCTGGTTCGTCGATTCGACACCGTTTGACAATTTTGAGTTCACCCACGCGCTCAATGCTTCCGGCTCCGATCTGCAGACCGATTCGTCGACGGCCGCAGCCGGTCATCTCGATCTATTGACCGCCGTGGTCCATGAGTTGGGACACGTGCTCGGCCTCCCCGACCTGACGTCGTCATCCGATGTCAACGACCTGATGTATATCAGTCTCGCCGACGGCGAGCGGCGGCTCCCAACCGCCGCGGATGTCACGCAGGCCAACGTGGGATCGGCGAAGGCGATGCCCATGCAGAGCAACACATCCTCGACTCTGAACCGCGACGGCTTCGACTTCTCGTCGTTCACCCAGACGCCGTCGCAGGCCAGCACGAGCCACGCGGACCTGGCCGCGAACACCCAGATCTGGTCCGATCTGTTCAGCGGGCACGCCAATGCCGGCACCCCATGGTGGGTCGGCCATGAGGCGACGTTCGCCGCCATGGGCGGCACGCCGACCGACAACCACGCCCAGTTGCACCATGACCTGATCGTCTGACCGGGCACCGTATCGACTACACAACGCCTGCCGAAGCGTTCCGGCAGGCGTTGCCTCAGATGGATGGGATCCGCGCTTCCGTCGACCCGGCAAACTTCAATCGCCTCATGATGTCCGCTTGGACATGTCCGATTCGTGACAACGGTCCCGTCAGCGGCGATACCATCTCGTCGCGAACTGCGAATGGCTCGCGCGGCCGCGGAATCGAAAAAATCGCGGAAACCCGACAATCGTTGAGGTTGCACTAGTCGTAAAACACGCTATCGTGCAGACGTTGCACACGCAGCATCATTGCTTCGAATTTTTCACAAATCGTACGACGTATTCGCGGAGGACCGATGGCCGATCCGTTTCTTTCCGAAGTCCGCATGATGTCGTTCAGCTTTGCGCCCAAGGGTTGGGCATTTTGCAACGGCCAACTGCTTCCCATCGCTCAGAATCAGGCACTGTTCTCGTTGCTAGGTACGACCTATGGCGGGGATGGGCGCGTCACTTTTGGCCTGCCCGACCTTCGAGGCCGGGTGCCGATCAGTATGGGCCCCGGCTATACGCTCGGCCAACGCGGCGGCGAGGAGAGCCACACGCTCACGATCAACGAGATGGCGCAGCACAATCATTTGGCCAACGCCACCAACAGCAACGGTAGCCAGCCGCTCGATTCGGGGGCCTATCTCGGTGCCTTCAACAACGGCTACAGCACGTCGACGACCGACATCACCCCGCTCAATCCGTTGACCGTGGGCAATGCCGGCGGCAGCCAGGCCCATCAGAACATGCAACCGTTCCTGACGATCAATTTCAGCATTGCCCTCCAGGGCATTTTCCCCTCGCAGAATTGACGAGAAGCGCCGATGTCAGAATCCTTTTTAGGCGAGATCCGCATGTTCGGCGGCAGCTTTGCCCCGGTCGGATGGAATTTCTGTGACGGCAGCCTGTTGGCGATCTCCCAGTACGACGCGCTGTTCAATCTGATCGGCACCACCTATGGCGGCGATGGCCAATCCACCTTCGCGGTCCCCGATCTGCGCGGCCGTGTGCCAATCCACACGGGCACCGCCAGCAGCGGCACGACCTATGTCATGGGGCAGACTGGCGGCGTCGAAAACGTAACACTCACGACGCAGGCGATCCCGCAGCATTCGCACGCCTTCATCGCCGCGAAGCAGACCGGCACCGCGTCGAACCCGCAGGGAAATATTCTCGATCAGACGACCGGCACCATCGCGATGTACATCGACGGCCAGCCGCCCGACGGGCCCATGGCAAGCGGAATGCTGACGAATACCGGTGGAAACCTGCCGCACAGCAATTTGCAGCCGCTGCTTTGCGTCACCTTCATCATTTCGCTGTACGGCATTTTCCCGAGCCAGGGCTAGGAGCGCGACACCATGGCCGACCCCTTCGTCGCCGAAATCCGCATCTTTCCGTTCAACTTCGCTCCCAAGGGCTGGGCCTTCTGCAGCGGCCAGATCCTGCCGATCTCGCAGAACACGGCGCTGTTCTCGCTGCTCGGTGTCACTTATGGCGGCAACGGCACGACGAATTTCGCGCTTCCCAACACGCAGGGCAACGCGCCGCTGGCGCCCGGACAGGGCCCGGGGCTGTCGCTGTATGACCTCGGCGAGACCATCGGCTCCCCCAATGTGACGCTGCTGCAAAACCAGATACCGCAGCACAACCACCCCGTGAACGTCGGTACGCAGGACACGGCCGACGTTCAAGTCCCGAGCCCGACCCGCATCCTCGGCAAATCGGCCAACGCGTTCGCCTACGTGCCCGGGAGCCCGGCGCCAACACTGACGCAGATGAACGCCACCATGATCGGCATGACGGGCGGCAACCTTCCGCACAACAACATGCAGCCTTACCTCACGCTGAACTTCTGCATCGCACTGCAGGGTGTCTTCCCGGCGCGAGGCTGAGCTCGTTTTGGCTCTCGACGCACCAGGCACCATCACGCCCGCCTTCGGCTGGGCGCGCGCGGCCGAAGTCGGTTGCGGCTTTCGCCGCCTGTCGGAGGCGGACCTGCCGTTCCTCCGCCGCCTCTATGCCTCGACGCGCGCCGAGGAACTTGCGCCGGTGCCGTGGAGCGAGGCCGACAAGGCCGCCTTTCTCGAGCAGCAATTCCGCGCCCAGCACGCGCACTACCAGCAGCACTATCCGAACGCCGATTGGCTGGTGGTCGCGCGCCAAGGTGAAGACGTCGGCCGGTTCTATCTCGAACGCTGGCCGAGCCAGCACCGCATCATCGACATCGCCTTCCTGCCGGAGCATCGCGGCAGGGGCTACGGCGAAGCGTTGCTGCGCGACGCGATCGACGAGGCGAAGGCCGCCGGCAAGGACGTCTCGATCCACGTCGAGAAGCTCAACCCGGCGATGCGGCTCTACCGGCGGCTCGGCTTCATCACCGAGGAAGACAAGGGCGTTTACGACCTGATGCGCTGGCGGGCGGCAGAGCGTCAGGTGAAGATCGCTTGATAACCATTGCCCTCCGCGACCGGACCGATCGGCACCAGGAACATCTCGATCACGCCCAATGCCGGATGGCGCACCGGATAGATCGCCTGCGGCAGCCACGCGCCCCTCGGCGCCGCGAACAGCAGCGAGAACGCGCCACCCGGCCGGCCGCTGTTGCCCGCGGGCTCGACCTTGGCGAGCTTCAGCGGCACGACGCGATCCCTCTCCGCCTGCATCTCGAACTCCGCTTCCTGATGCGGCGTGAAGTCGTCAATATGCAGTTTCGCGAGATCGACGGTCGATGTCATGCGCACGTCCCTGTTGCTTTCGAGGTGTAACACACGCCGCGATGTTGCCGTCAAGATTTCTGTCGGTCATCCGATTTCGACCTGAAGCTTTCACCGTCATTCCGGGGCGCCCTCTGCTTCCAGGGGGAGGCAAGTAAACGCAAGACTCGGATGCAGCGCGCCGCGAGGATGCGGATGTATGACTCACGCGAGCGCCACATATTTGATGTCGTCCCGGGCAAGCGCAGCGCGACCCGGGACCCATAACCACCGATGCCAATTGTTTAGCCAGCGCTCGGGCCACAGCTCACTTCAACAACGCAACCCTGCGGTTATGGGTCCCTGCTTTCGCACTAGCGTATATACATATCCTCCGCAGTCTTTCCGGAGTCTTCTCAAAGAGTTGGCCGAAAACCGCAGAGAACTTACTCATCTGCACTAGGGTTGCGCCCGCCGATTTCGGCTCTCGCCTAGTAGCTAACCCCTTGATGATGATTCGGTTTTCTAGCCTCGAAGAGATGTGTAAATGCCCTAGTGCTTTCGCAGGGACGACAGCGGAATGGGCGGCGCGACCGTATCAAACCACCGGCCCAGAGCCCTGATGACGGCCCCGATTTCCTCCGCTAACCTCGCCGCAAAGGTCCGCCAGCAAGGCGGACCGTGTTGAGGGAGGACAGGCGCTTGCATCAAGGCCGTGTCGTATTCGGTGCCATGGACGAGGTCGTGTTCGGGCGGCCCGCGCGTGAGGCCATCGTCGAGCAGCTGGACCGGATTGGCGCCGAGCGCGCCTTTCTGATGGTGTCGGGCACGCTGAACCGCGAGACCGACGAGATCGAGAAGGTTCGCGCGGCGCTTGGGCGCCGCTGCGTCGGCACCTTCGACAAGATGCCGGCGCATACGCCGCGCGCCGCGGTGATCGCGGCGGCGGAGCAGGCGCGCGGCGCGAAAGCGGATTTGATCGTCACGATCGGCGGCGGCTCGATCACCGACGGCGCCAAGGCGGTGCAGCTTTGCCTCGCCAACAACGTCACGACGTCCGACGGCATCGAGACGATCCGCACCCATGGCGGCGTCTCGCCCGCGATGAACCCACCGACCGTGCGCCAGATCAGCGTGCCGACCACCATCGCCGGCGGCGAGTTCTCGTCGATCGCCGGCGTCACCAACGAGGCCAAGCGGCAGAAGGAGATGCTGCGCCATCCGCTGGTGATGCCGCGCGCCACCATCCTCGATCCGGAACTGTCGGTGCACACGCCGGAATGGCTGTTCCTGTCGACCGGCATCCGCGCCGTCGACCATTGCGTCGAGGGCATTTGCTCGCGCGAGGCGCATCCTTACGGCGACGCGCAGGCGCTGAAGGGACTCGAGATGCTGGCGGCCGGCCTGCCGCGGGTGAAAGCCGACCCGAAGGATATTTCGGCGCGGATGGATTGCCAGATCGGCACCTGGCTCTCCACCGGCCCGCTCGCCTCGGGCGTGCCGATGGGCGCGAGCCACGGCATCGGCTACGTGCTCGGCGCCGAGTTCGACGTGCCGCACGGCTATACCTCGTGCGTGATGCTGCCTGCGGTGATGCGCTGGAACAAGCGCGACAATGCTGACCGGCAGGCGCTGGTCGCGGCCGCAATGGGACATGCGGGCGCGGACGCCGGCGACGTGCTTGACCGCTTCATCCGCGACCTCGGCATGCCGCGCAGCCTCAGGGAGGTCCACGTCGGCCCCGAGCATTTCGACCGCATCGCAACGCAAGCGATGCGAACGCCCTGGGTGCCGCGCAATCCGCGCAAGATCGACGATCCATCCCAGGTTCGCGAGATTCTGGAGATGGCTGCATAGAGCGCTTTCGAGCGAAGTGGGTACCGGTTCGCGTGAAGAAAACGCGTCAAACTAAGAACAAGCACGATCAAGGGGGATCTGGAGTTCGATGTATACCGGCAAGCATGCTTACCTGCGCCCGCTGCAACCCGCCTTCATCATGGCCGGGACCGGCGAGACCGTCACCTATCGTGAGCTCGAGGCGCGCTCCAACCGGCTCGCGCATCTGTTCCGCAAGCAGGGGCTGCGTCGGCTCGACCATTATTCGATCTTCATGGAGAACAACAACCGCTACCTCGAGGCCTGCGGCGCCGGCGAGCGCGCCGGGCTCTACTTCACCTGCGTCAACTCCTACCTCACCGCGGGCGAACTCGCCTACATCCTGACCAACAGCCAGTCGCGGATCCTGATCACCTCGAAGCTGAAGCTCGACATCGCGCGCGAGGCGCTGAAGGAGTGCCTGCGGGTCGAGCTCTGCGTCGTGGTCGACGGCGAAAGCGAGAGCGATCGCATTGTCGGACTGCGAGAGGCCACCGCAGGCCTGCCGTCAACGCCGATCGCGGACGAATATGCCGGCACCGCGATGCTGTATTCCTCCGGCACGACCGGCCGGCCCAAGGGCATCGTGCGGCCGCTGCCGGAGCAGCCGCCGTCGCAGAACCTGCCGCTGTTCGATTTCCTGACCAAGCTCTGGCACTACCGCGAGGGCATGGTCTACCTCTCGCCGGCGCCGCTCTACCACTCGGCGCCGCAAGCCGCGGTCAACCTCACCATCCGGATGGGCGGCACGGTCGTCATCATGGAGAGCTTCGATCCGGAGCGCTATCTGCAGCTGGTCGAGAAATGGGGCATCACCCACAGCCAGCTGGTGCCGACCATGTTCTCGCGTCTGCTGAAGCTGCCCGAGGAGGTTCGCGCCCGCTACGATCTGTCGACCCTCGAGATCGCGATCCATGCCGCCGCGCCCTGCCCGGCGCTGGTCAAGGACGACATGATCAAATGGTGGGGTCCCATCATCCACGAATATTACGGCGCGACCGAGGGCCTCGGCTTCACCGCCTGCAACAGCGAGGAGTGGCTCGCGCATCGCGGCACCGTCGGCAGGGTCCTGCTCGGCGATCTGCACATCCTCGACGAGAACATGCAGCCCTGCCCCAAGGGAACGCCGGGCACCGTGTGGTTCAAGACCGCCACGCCATTCGAATATTTCAACGACCCCGCCAAGACCAGCGAGGCGCGCTCGCCCGACGGTAGCATGAGCACGGTCGGCGACGTCGGCTATGTCGACGACGACAACTTCCTCTATCTCACCGACCGCGCCACCTTCATGATCATCTCCGGCGGCGTGAACATCTATCCGCAGGAATGCGAGAACCTCCTGATCACCCATCCCAAGGTCGCCGACGCCGCGGTGTTCGGCGTACCCAATGTCGATCTCGGCGAGGAAGTGAAGGCGGTGGTGCAGCCGGTCGACGGTATCGCGCCGGGGCCGGACCTCGCCGAGGAACTGATCGCGTTCTGCGCCGGCGCGCTGTCGCGCCAGAAGGTGCCGCGCTCGGTGGATTTCGAAGCCGAGCTGCCGCGGCTGCCGACCGGCAAGCTCTACAAGCGCCTGCTGCGTGACCGCTATTGGGGCAACAAGACCTCGCGGATCGTGTGAGCGGCGGTGCGGCATCCAGACTGATGCTGCCAACCAAGCCGACGGACGCAACGGACTCGCCGGTCGCGCGGATTTCGCGCTATGCTCCGGGATCGTAAGCCAGCTTCGCCGGAGGCCGCCATGCCATCGCCCCAGCCGCGCGAGCCGGAGCCGGTGCAGGCCGGAAGGCTCGAATTCACTGCCGCCGAGATCGGTGCACTCGCCCATCTCTATCGTGGCGAGGTCTATCGCAGCACGGTCTGGCGCACCCGTCTCGACAGCTCGACCAACTGGGCGGTGGTCACGACCGGGATCGCGCTGTCGGCGACCTATAGCAGCGCAGAGGCTTCGCCCTTGCCGATGGTCCTGGTCGGACTGCTGGTAACCGTGTTCCTGCTATTCGAGGCGCGGCGCTATCGCTATTTCAACGTCTGGCGCGCCCGGGCGCGGTTGCTCGAAACCGATTTCTACGCGCCGATGATCCGCGGCGAGGGCCCCACACCGAACGCAGCCTGGACCGAACTGCTCGCCAACGACTACCGCCGCCCCAGCTATCACATCAGCTATGTCAGAGCGATCGGCCGGCGCCTGCGACGGACCTATGGCTGGATCTTCGCGATCCAGGCCATCGCTTATTACGGCAAGCTGGCGATCCACCCGCTGCCGCTGACCACGATGGGCGCGATCTGGGACCGCGCTTCGATCGGTCCGATTCCAGGAACCATCGTGATTCTGGCCGGTATCGCCTTCCACTCCAGCTGGGCGCTGTTCGCCTTCATTACACATCGCATCGAGGTCGCCGACCGGCGCACGCGGCACAATCTGATCGCAATGGGCTGAGGGGCCGCGTTGCCGATGGCGGGCTTTTCCCCTAACCTCGCCGCAACAACAAAGAAAAGGGAGGACTTGCGATGGAAGTGATCCCACTGAAACCTGGCTTCGGTGCCGAGCTGCGCGGCGTCACGCTGTCGGACGTTGCCGCCAGCGATACCGCCTATGCGGCGGTGCGCGCGGCGTTCGAGGAACATTCGGTGCTGGTGTTCCGCGGTCAGGAGGTTAGTGACGACATCCAGCTCGCCTTCTCGCGCCGGTTCGGTCCGCCCGAAGTGACCAAGGTCGGTTCGATGGGCACCGGTTCGCATTTCGTGATCCTCTCGACCTTCGGGCCCGACGGCAAGGTGGTTCCATCCGATCACCGGCAGCAGCTGCGCGCCAGGGCCAACCAGCTCTGGCACACCGACTCTTCCTTCAAGCAGGTGCCGGCGCTGACCTCGATCCTGTCGGCGCGCATCATTCCTGAACATGGCGGCGAGACCGAATTCGTCTCGATGCGGCTTGCCTTCGAGCGGCTCGACAAGGACGCGGCAAGTCGGCTGGAGAACGCGTTCGCCTGGCACTCCTACGCGCATTCGCGCAGCAAGGTGGCCACCGGCCTCGCAACGACTGAAGAAGTCGACGCGCTGCCGCCGGTATGCCGGCGGATGGTCTGGCGCAATCCCGTCAACGGCCGCGGCGCGCTGTATCTTGCCTCCCATGCCTATGGCGTCGAGGGCATGGATGCCGAGGCCGGCAGGGCGCTGATCGAGCAATTGACCGAAGCCGCGACCGTGCCCGGCGTCAGCTATCTGCATCAATGGAAGCAGGGCGACGTCGTGATGTGGGACAACCGGGCCACCATGCATCGCGGCCGCCCCTGGCCGGCGCATGAGGGCCGCCTGATGATTCGCACCACGATCTCGGCGACCGAGGCCGATGGCGTCGCCAACATGCACCTGCCCTCGCCGCAGGCGGCTGAGTGAGCGTGATGTGGCACCAGTCATACCGTCATCCTGAGGAGCCGCGAAGCGGCGTCTCGAAGGATGAACGGCCCGGCTGGTGGCCGTGCATCCTTCGAGGCTCGCTCCGCTCGCACCTCAGGATGACGGAAGAAGAAATTGTGCGACACGTCGGCGACATACTGTCGCTGATTGCGGCCCGCTTCACGTCGCACGCATCGGCGTCCGCAATCGAATTCGATTGGAGTTCTACCGCTGCATAGCAAAACAACCCAGGTTCCCCGCAATCACAGCCATTATTCCCGATCCGCGGAAATTTTAATGTTGTGGGGTCATCCGAATTGCCAATCCCCGCGCGATCCTCGCTGGTTGCCCGACAGCCTCACCGTGGTATCGTCGATGCCAATCGGCCATTGAGACCGAAATGTGGGAGGGGACCATGCGGAGCGTGCAAGCGCTGGCCGTCGCGGTGTTGTCTGTGCTGATCATCAGCGACGTTTCACGCGCAGCCGAGCCGAAACCGGGCGGCATCTTCAGGATCTATCACCGCGACAGCCCCGGCAGCGCCTCGATCCACGAGGGCGCGACCTATTCGCTGAACGTTCCGTTCATGCCGATCTTCAACAATCTCGTCATCTTCGACCAGCACATCGCCCAGAACAGCGCCAGCACGATCCGGCCCGAGCTTGCGGAAAGCTGGGCCTGGAGCGGCGACAACAAGACGCTGACCTTCAAGCTACGCAGGGACGTGAAATGGCACGACGGGAAGCCGTTCACCGCAGCCGACGTCAAATGCACCTTCGACATGCTGATGGGCAAGTCGCAGCAGAAGTTCCGGCAGAACCCGCGCAAGTCCTGGTACGAGCAAGTCGAGGAGGTCACGACCAATGGCGACTATGAGGCGTCGTTCAAGCTGAAGCGGCCGCAGCCGGCGCTATTATCGCTGCTCGCCTCGGGCTACTCGCCGGTCTATCCCTGCCATGTGTCGCCGGCCGAGATGCGCACCAAGCCGGTCGGCACAGGTCCGTTCAAGTTCGTCGAGTTCAAGGCCAACGAGTCGATCAAGCTCACCAAGAACCCGGATTATTTCAAGAAGGGCCTGCCTTATCTTGACGGTATCGAGTTCACCATCATCCCGAACCGCTCGACCGCGATCCTCGGCTTCGTCTCCGGCAAGTTCGACATGACGTTCCCGACCGAGGTCTCGATCCCGCTGCTCAAGGACGTCAAGTCACAGGCGCCCAATGCGGTCTGCATGGTGGAACCAAACAACGTCTCCACCAACATCATCATCAATTCGACCGCGCCGCCGTTCGACAATCTCGACATCCGCCGCGCGCTGGCGCTGGCGCTCGACCGCAAGGCGTTCATCCAGATCATGTTCGAGGGCCAGGGCGACATCGGCGGTACAATGGAGCCGGCACCGGACGGGCTGTGGGCGATGCCGAAGGACATGCTGGAGCAGATCCCCGGCTACGGTCCCGACATCGAGAAGAACCGCGAGGAAGCCCGCAAGCTGATGCAGAAGGCGGGCTATGGCCCGGACAAGCACCTGCAGATCAAGGTCTCGACCCGCAACATCGCGGTCTATCGCGATCCCGCGATCATCCTGATCGACCAGATCAAGAGCATCTACATCGACGGCGAGCTCGACGTCGTCGACACCGCGCAATGGTTCCCGAAGATCGCCCGCAAGGACTATTCGCTCGGCCTCAACCTCACCGGCAATGCCGTCGACGAGCCCGACCAGTCGTTCTACGAGAACTATGCCTGCGGCTCGGAGCGGAACTACACCAACTACTGCAACAAGGAGATCGAGAAGCTGTTCGACCAGCAGTCGGAAGAGACCAACGTCGACAAGCGCAAGAAGCTGGTCTGGGAGATCGACAAGAAGCTGCAGGAAGACGTTGCGCGTCCGATCATCTTCCACGCCCGCACCGGCACCTGCTGGCAGCCTTACGTAAAGAATGTCACGATCATGTCCAACAGCTCCTATAACGGCTATCGTTACGAAGACGTCTGGCTGGACAAATAGGCCTAGCGTTTTCGGGCGAAGTGAATACCGGTTCGCGTAACGAAAACGCGTCGGAAGACAAGACACAGGCGGGATCAGGGAGAGAGCCAGGGTGTTTGCCTATATCGTGCGGCGGCTGTTCCTGATGCTCGTGACCCTGTTCGGGATCTCGGTCATCATCTTCGTGCTGCTGCGCGTCGTTCCCGGCAACATCGTCGACATCCTGTTCGACGCCGCGGGCTTCGTCGATCCCGCCGACAAGGCCAATCTCGAGCGTGAGCTCGGCCTGAGCCAACCGATCGTGATCCAGTATCTGCACTGGATCGGCGGCCTGCTGCACGGCGATCTCGGCTATTCCTACGTCTCGGAGAAGCCGGCGCTGGAGGAAATCCTGCCGCGGATTCCGATCACGGCGCGGCTTGCCGGACTGGCGCTATTGTTCTCCGCCTCGATCGGCATTCCGCTCGGTGTCATCAGCGCCGTCCACCAGGGCTCACGGCTCGATTATGCGCTGCGCGTCGTCAGCCTCAGCGGCCTGTCGCTGCCGTCATTCTGGCTCGGCTTGCTAATCCTGATGGCCTCGGTCTCGCTGTTCGGCACCATGCCGATCTTCAATCCGAACCCGAAAACCTGGATCGAGGCGCTGACCATCTATGCGGTGCCGGCGATGGCGGTCGGCTTCCGCAGCGCGGCACTCACCATGCGCATCACCCGCTCCTCGATGCTGGAGATCCTGCGCCAGGACTATATCCGCACCGCGCGCGCCAAGGGCGCCTCCGAGGCCTCGGTGAACTATCACCACGCGCTGAAGAACGCGGTGCTGCCGGTCATCACCGTGATCGGCATCGAGGCCGCGTTCCTGATCGGCGGCCTGATCGTCACCGAGACTGTGTTCAACATCCCCGGCATCGCCCGCTTCCTGGTCGAGGCGTTGCGCTGGCGTGACTACCCGATCGTGCAGAACCTCGTGATGTTCATCGCCGTCGTGGTGGTGGTGGTGAATTTCATCGTCGACATGCTCTATGCGGCAATCGATCCACGTATCCGGTTTGGAGACTGAGCACGTGGCAACAATCAATTTCGACAGCGAATTGCGACGTGCCGGGGCCAACGCCACCGGCGGCTGGGGACGGTTTGCGTTCCTCGCGCAGCGCCATGTGCTCGGCACGGTCGGCCTCGTCATCATGCTGCTGTTCGTGCTGACCGCGATCTTCGCGAACGTCATCAGCCGCTACGATCCGCTCAGCGTCGATTCCGCGCACCGGCTGGCGGCGCCGTCCGCGCTGCACTGGTTCGGCACTGACTCCTTCGGCCGCGACGTCTGGAGCCGCATCATCCATGGTGCGCGGATCTCGCTTGCGGTCGGCATCGGCTCGACGACGCTCGGCGCCACGCTCGGCGTGATCGTGGGTCTCGCCTCCGGCTATCTCTCCGGCTGGGTCGACCTCGTGTTCCAGCGGGTGACCGACATCCTGCAATCGCTGCCGCTCTTGGTGCTCGCACTCGTCATGACCGCGGCGCTCGGTCCCTCGCTGCCGAACGTGATCCTGGCGATCGCAATTCCCCTGATCCCGACGGTCGCGCGCGTGATCCGCGCCAACACGCTGGCGCTGCGCGAGCAGCCGTTCGTCGAGGCCGCCAAATCGATCGGCATGAGCGAGATGCGGATTGCGCTGCGCCACGTGCTGCCCAACACCATCGCGCCGCTGATCGTGCTCGCCACCGCGCAGCTCGGCTCGACTATCCTGACCGAAGCGTCGCTGTCGTTCCTCGGCCTCGGCATCCCCGAGCCTTATCCGTCCTGGGGTCGCATGCTGTCGGAATCCGCCGCCGAATATGTCCGCACCGCGCCGTGGCTGGTGATCTTCCCCGGCATTGCGATCAGCCTTGCGGTGTTCGGCACCAATCTGTTCGGCGACGCACTGCGCGACATTCTCGATCCGAGGCAGCGCGGCTGATGAGCGAGGCCAAGACGCTCGATACGGTTCTCGAGGTGAAGAACCTGCAGACGGTGTTCTTCACCAACTCCGGCCTGTTCCGCGCGGTCGACGATGTCTCGTTCTCGGTCCGCCGCGGCGAAACGCTGGCGATCGTCGGCGAATCCGGCTGCGGCAAGAGCGTCAGCGCGCTGTCGATCATGCGTCTGGTGCCCGATCCGCCCGGCCGCATCGTCGGCGGCTCGGTGACACTCGAGGGCACCGATCTGCTGAAGCTCGACGAAGCCGCGATGCGCGACATCAGGGGCAACCGCATCTCGATGATCTTCCAGGAGCCGATGACCTCGCTCAATCCGGTGATGCGGATCGGCGACCAGATCATCGAGGCGGTGCGGCTGCACCAGAAGGTCAGCAGCAAGGAGGCCTGGAAGCAGGCCGTCGACATGCTGCGGCTGGTGCGCATCCCGGAGCCGGAGCGCCGCGCGCAGGAATATCCGCATCAGCTGTCCGGCGGCATGCGCCAGCGCGCCATGATTGCGATGGCGCTGGCGTGCCGGCCGGCGCTCCTGATCGCGGACGAGCCGACCACGGCGCTCGACGTCACCATCCAGGCGCAGATCCTGGCGCTGATCGTCGATCTGCAGCAGCGGCTCGGCACCGGGCTGATCCTGATCACCCATGACCTCGGCGTCGTCGCGCAGACCGCGCAGCGCGTGATCGTGATGTATGCCGGCAAGAAGGTCGAGGAGGCGACGGTTGAATCCTTGTTCGAGACGCCGCTGCATCCCTATACCCGCGGGCTGATGGCCTCAATCCCCGCGGTGCCCTCGCCCGACGCGAAGGCCGACGTCCGGCTGGTCGAAATCCCCGGCATGGTGCCGTCGCTGACCAAGCTGCCGCCCGGCTGCGCCTTCGCGCCGCGCTGCAAGCTCGCGGTCGACCGCTGCCGCCAGGAATATCCGCCGCTCGACGAGATCAAGAGCAATCACTGGGCCGCGTGCTGGCGCGCCGGCGAGATGGCGGAGGCGTCATGACCGAACAACGCCCGCTCCTCGAGGTGACCGACCTCGTCAAGCACTACGCGGTGCGCGGCGGTGTGCTGCGCCGGCAGGTCGGCACCGTGCATGCGGTCGACGGCGTCAGCTTCGCGCTCGGCGCCGGCGAGACGCTCGGCCTGGTCGGCGAATCCGGCTGCGGCAAGTCGACGGTGGCGCGCACCGTGCTGCGGCTGGTCGAGCCGACCAGCGGCGCCATCAAGCTGGATGGCGAGGACATCGCACCGCTCAGCAAGACCGCGCTGCGGCCGTACCGGCGCTCGATGCAGATCGTGTTCCAGGATCCGTTCGCCTCGCTCAACCCGCGCATGACGGCCGGCGACATCGTCGGCGAGCCCCTCATTGTGCATGGCCTTGCGACGGGCGCGAAGAAGCAGGAGCGCGTCGCGGAACTGTTCCAGCAAGTCGGCCTGCGACCCGACCAGATGAAGAATTTCCCGCATCAGTTCTCTGGCGGACAGCGCCAGCGCATCTGCATCGCGCGTGCGCTGTCGCTCGGGCCGCGGCTGATCGTGTGCGACGAACCGGTCTCCGCGCTCGACGTCTCGATCCAGGCGCAGGTGATCAACCTGTTGATCGACCTGCAGCGCAAGCAGAATTTCTCATACCTGTTCATCGCGCACGATCTGGCGGTCGTCGCCCATATCAGCCACCGCGTCGCGGTGATGTATCTGGGCCGCCTTGTCGAGATCGCCGACAAGCACGAGTTGTTCGCCAATCCGCGCCATCCCTACACCCAGGCGCTGCTCGCCTCGGTGCCGATCGCCGACCCGAAGGCGAAACGCACCGCGCCCCTGATCGACGGCGATGTGCCGAGTCCGATCAATCCACCTTCAGGCTGCGCCTTCCACACCCGCTGCCGTTACGCGATGGATCGCTGCAAGGTCGAACGCCCGGCGCTGCAGGCGGCCGGCCCGGCGCATCAGGTCGCCTGCTGGCTGAATGACGGGACGGGGCGGAGCGAATAATTCTATCGTCGTCCCTGCGAAAGCAGGGACCCATAACCACAAATGTTGGCTGTTGCGCCGCGCTGTGGCCCCAGCTTTTTTGAATCACCACGTCCTGTGGTTATGGGTCCGGGGTCGCGCTCCGCTTGCCCGAGACGACAGCGGTTATGCGGTGGCGTCGATCTCCACCACGATCTTCCCCGTCGTCACCTGCTCGCCCTCGGCGACATCGATCGACGACACCGTGCCTGCGACGCCGGCGGTGTGGACGTGCTCCATCTTCATCGCCTCCAGCGTCATCAGCGGCTGGCCGGCCGCGACCTTGTCGCCCGGCTTCACCAGCACCGCGACGACCCGGCCGTTCATGGCGGCGCGGACCTTGCCGTCACCGCCGGCCGCCGTCGCGCTCTCCGGCGGCGCGAGGGTGAGATCGCGCGCTGCCAGCGTGACGCCGCGATGCAGGATATGGAGCCGGTCGCCATCGCGCAGGAATTGGGCATGCTCCATCACCCCATCGTGGTGGAAGCGGATGCTGTCCTGGCCGAGCTCGTCGATCACGAAGCTGAAGCGATCGCCGTTGCGGGTCGCGATATAGCCGCCGTCGCGCTCGCGGACAATCTCGATCTCCTGCACGCCGTGGCCGAGATCGATCCGCAGGCCGAGCGGGAACGTCGCTGCGAGCGACCGGCCGCGCTGCCATGGCGGGGCGTGCGGATTGGTGACGTAGAGCAGCAGCGCCGCAAGCGCGAGATCGCTGCCGCGATCCGGCCGCGGCGCCAACAGCGCGTCGCGGTTGTCGCCGATGAAGGCCGTGGTCGCCTCGCCCCTGGCAAAGACCGGATGGCGCAGGCAGTCTATCAGAAAACCCTGGTTGGTCGTGACGCCGAAGGCCGTGACCTCCTCCAGGGCGCAGATCAGCTTGCCGCGCGCTTCCTCGCGTGTCGTGCCATGGCTGATGACCTTGGCGATCATCGAATCATAGAACGGCGGAATCTCCGAGCCGGACTGCAGCGCGTGCTCGACGCGGATGCCATCAGGCATCTGCCACCGCGCCATCCGGCCGGATTGCGGCATGAAATCATGCCCGGCATCCTCCGAGCAGAGCCGGACCTCGATGGCATGGCCGGAGAACTTGACGTCCTCCTGGGTCAAGCCGAGCGGCGCGCCACTGGCGACACGCAGCTGCAATTCGACCAGATCGAGCCCGGTGATCGCCTCGGTGACGGGATGCTCGACCTGCAGCCGCGTGTTCATCTCCATGAAGTAGAAATTTCCGGCGCGATCGAGCAAAAATTCCAGCGTGCCCGCGCCCTCGTAGCCGATCGCCTTGACCGCCTGCACCGCGACCGCGCCCATCCGCGCGCGCAGCTCCGGCGTCACCGCCGGCGACGGCGCCTCCTCGACCAGCTTCTGGTGCCGCCGCTGCACCGAGCAATCGCGCTCGCCGAGATGGATGGCGTTGCCATGGCGGTCGCCGAACACCTGGATCTCGATGTGGCGGGGATTGACGATCGCGCGCTCCAGAATGACGGTCGGATCGCCGAACGCGCCCTGCGCCTCCGATCGCGCGCTGCGCAGCGCGTCGGGAAATGCCGCCGCGTCCTCGACCAGCCGCATGCCGCGGCCGCCGCCGCCGGCGACCGCCTTGATCATGACCGGAAAACCAATGGCCCTGGCTTCCGCCAGCATCACGGCATCGCTCTGGTCGGCGCCTTGATAGCCGGGCACGCAGGGCACACCGGCCCGCTGCATGATCTCCTTGGCGCCGGCCTTGTTGCCCATCGCAAGGGTCGCTTCCGGCGAAGGACCGATGAACACAAGACCCGCATCGCGGCAGGCCTGCGCAAAATCCTCGTTCTCGGCGAGGAAGCCATAGCCGGGATGCACCGCGCCGGCGCCGCTCGCCTTGGCGGCGGCGATGATCGCGTCGATCTTCAGATAGGATTGCGCCGGCAGCGCTTCGCCGATCCGCACCGCCTGGTCGGCCTCGCGCACATGCAGCGCGTCACGGTCGGCGTCCGAATAGACGGCAACGACGCCATGGCCGAGCCGCCGTGCCGATCGCATGATGCGCAGCGCGATCTCGCCGCGATTGGCGATCAGGATCTTGAAGAACGGCGTCCGCTTCACGATTGCCCCGCTCATGGCCGCGCCACCGAGAACTGCATGCGCTGCGGGCTGCGGGCCTCGGCCTCGCGGCAGATCGAAAGCACCTCTGACAGCACAGTCCGCGTATCGCGCGGATCGATCACGCCGTCGTCGAGCACGCGGGCGCTGGTCGAGAACACGTCCATCTGGCTGTCGAACACGCCGGTGATCTGCGCCTTCATCGCCTCCAGCTTCTCCTTCTCGATCGGCTTGCCGCGCCGCGCGGCGGCGGCTTCGGTGACGATCGCCATGGTTTCGGCGGCCTGCTCGCCGCCCATCACAGCGGTCTTGGCGTTGGGCCAGGAGAAGCAGAAGCGAGGGTGGAAACCGCGGCCGCACATGCCGTAATTGCCGGCGCCGAACGAGGCGCCGCAATACAGGGTGATCTGCGGCACCGTCGCCGAGGTCACCGCCTGGATCATCTTCGAGCCGTGCTTGATCATGCCGGCCTCTTCATAGGCCTTGCCCACCATGTAGCCGGTGGTGTTGTTCATGTAGAGGATCGGCGTGCGCGACTGGCAGCAGGCCTGGATGAAATGCGTCGCCTTGTTGGCGCCGGGCACGTCGAGCGGGCCATTATTGGTGATGATGCCGATCGCTTGCCCCTGGATGCGGGCTTGGCCGCAGACCGTCGCCGGACCGTAATTGGCGCCGAACTCGGTGAAGTCGGAATCGTCGACGAAGCGCGCGATTGCCTGGCGCATGTCGACGGGACGCTTGTGGTCCATCGGCATGATGCCGAGCAGTTCCTCCGCGTCGTAACGCGGCGGTTTGAACGCGGCCGGCGCCGGTGCTGGCCAATCCCAAGAACGGTCCCAAGGCAGCTTGGCCATGATGTCGCGCGCGATGCGCAGCGCGTCGCGGTCGTCCTCGGCGAGATAATCGCCAAGGCCCGAGACCTGGGTGTGCATCTCGGCGCCGCCGAGCTCCTCCTCGGTCGCGATCTCGCCGGTGGCGGCCTTGAGCAGAGGCGGCCCGGCGAGGAAGGCGCGGGTGCGGCCGCGCACCATCACGATGTAGTCGGACAGGCCCGTCTGGTAGGCACCGCCCGCGGTCGAGGAGCCGTGGGTGACGGTAACGACGGGAAGCCCTGCCGCCGACAGCCGCGCCAGGTTGCGGAAGATGTTGCCGCCACGGACGAAGTCCTCGACGCGGTAGCGCAGCAGATTGGCGCCCGCGCTCTCGACCAGCTGCACATAGGGCAGCTTGTTCTCCAGCGCGAGTTCCTGCACCCGCAGCGTCTTGTCGAGGCCGTAAGGCTGCAATGCACCCGCGTCGATGCCGGCATCATTGGCGCTGACCATGCAGCGGATGCCAGAGACGAAGCCGATGCCGGCGACCAGTCCACCGCCGGGCACGCTCTTGTCCACATCCGCCACGTCAAACATGTAGCCGGTGAGCGTCGACAGTTCGAGGAAGGGCGAGCCGGGATCGAGCACCAGCGCGACGCGCTCGCGCGGCAACAGCTGGCCGCGCTTGTGGAAGCGGTCCTTTGCCGCGGCGGAGGCTGCGCGCGTCCGCTCCTCCAGCGCGCGCATCCGGGCGATCAGCGCCAGCATGCCGTCGCGATTGCCCTGGAACGCGGCGCTGCCGGTGGAAATCGTGTTCTCAATGATGGCCATCAACCTTGCTCCGTCATTCCAGGGCGATGCGAGAGCATCGAACCCCAATGCGCGATTGCGCATTGTGGAATCTCGAGGTTCCGGGTTCGCGCAAATGCGCGCCCCGGAACGACGCCAATATTGTGAGTCATCATCACGTGTTCTTTCCGTCGAAATGCCCACTGTATTGCTGCCGCAGCTCGACCTTGCGCAGCTTGCCGGTCGCGGTCATCGGCATCTCCTCGAGGATACGCACCAGCTTCGGCACCTGGAAGCCGCCGAGATGCTTTCTGCAATGCGCCTCGATGCCGGCCTCGTCGGCCACCGCGCCGGGCTTCAGCTTGACGAAAGCGGAGACCGCCTCGCCCCATTGCGGATGCGGCAGGCCGACCACGGCGGCGTTCTGCACGGCGGGATGCGCCAGCAGCGTCTCCTCGATCTTGACCGAGGCAACGTTCTCGCCGCCCGACTTGATCATATCCTTCTTGCGGTCGAGGAACAGCACCTCGCCATTGCCGTCGATCAGGGCAAGATCGCCGGTATGGTGCCAGCCGAACTTGCGCGCCTCCTCGGTCGATTTGGGGTCCTTGTAGTAGCCCATCATCACATTGGGCCCGCGATGCACCAGCTCGCCGATCTCGCCGCGCGGCAGCAGGTTGCCGTTGTCGTCCATGATCGCGGTCTCGTTGACGATCAGCGATTCGCCCCAATAGTTGCCGAAGCGGTCGAGCTGAACCTCCGGGCGGGACATCGTCGTCGCCGGATACATCTCGGTCTGGCCGCTGGACAGCACGAAGTCCGGACAGAGATCGGCGATGGCGCGCTCGAGCAACGGCTTGCCCATCGGCGCCATGGTGTAGATGCAGCAGCGCAGGCCCGACAGGTCGTAGTCGCGGCGGCGCGGATGATCGAGGATCGCCTGATACATCAAGGACAGGCCAACGAACACGGTGAGCTTGTCGCGGACGATCGCCTCCATGCAAACCACCGGATCGAAGCCGCGCATCAGCGCCATGCGGCCGCCGACCGAGAGATAGCTGAGCAGCAGCACGTGGCCGGCGCAGTGGAACAGCGGAAACTGCCCGGTGATTCCGTCATCGCGCGAGAGCTGCATCTCGATACAATTGCTCATCACGGCCATGACAACGGCGAGGTGACAATGCATCGCGCCCTTCGGCCGCGAGGTCGTGCCTGACGTATAGATGATCATCGCGAGATCGCGGTCGTTGATCTCGATGTCAGGCTCGATATCCGACTGTCCCTCCAGCAGACCGTTGAACTCCTGCAATCCGGTCTTGCCGGCATTACCGGTCAGGTCGATTGCGATCATCTCCATGCCGCGCGCTTCCAGCGCGGCGCGGCGGTCGGCCTGGGCATGAAGGGCGTCGTCGATGACGGCGAAACGCACCCCGGCGTGACCGAGGATGTAGTCCATATCCGACGGGCCGAGCATGGTGTTGATGGGCACCCAGACCAGCCCGGCGCGGTGAATGCCGAACAGCGCTTTGACGAATTCGACGGAGTTGTTGCAGATGGTCGAGATCTTCTCGCCCGGCTTCAGCCCGCGCTGCACCAGATGATTGGCGAAGCGATTGGCGTCGCGCTCGAGCTCGGTGAAGGTGACCTGCCTGCTGCCGTCGGTCAGCGCGATGCGATTCGGAAACCGCCGCGCGGCGCGCTTCAGGAGATCGCCGATCGCGACCCGCCCGATGCGGCCCGGCCCGGTGACGCCGCCGGTTGCTGCGAGATTGTCCATGTATGTCCTCCTGCCTCGTCATTGCGAGGAGCTCGCGACAAAATTGCAAAGCAATTTTGCGCTGAAGCGACGAAGCAATCCATACTTTCCAAACGGCAAGATGGATTGCTTCGCTTCGCTCGCAATGACGGGACGACGGCTAGTGCCTGACCCCGAAAATTTGCCGCGCTTCCACCGGGCTTGCGATCTCGCGGCCGGCGCGGCGCGCGCAGGCGGCGAGGCCTTCGACGAGCTGCCCGTTCGACGTCACCTTGGTGCCGTCGCCGAGATAGAACGTATCCTCGAGCCCGCTGCGCAGATGGCCGCCGAGGTCGGCGGCGCGCTGGTGCAGCGGCCAGATCTCGGCACGGCCGATCGCGGTGACCTGCCAATGCGCCTCCGGCGCCTTCAGCTTCAACAGGATCGGCAACAGCTCCGGATCGGCCGGCATGCCCGAGGCGACGCCCATGACGAAATTGTATTCGAGCGGACCGGAATACATCCCGGTCTGCCGGTACATGCCGACGCAGCGCACGATGCCGACATCGAAGCACTCGAATTCGGGAATGGTGCCGGCCACCTTCATCACGTCGAGATAGTCCTGCACCTTCTCGACGGCGTTGTCGAACATCATCGGCGGCCAGGCCCAGGTGTTGCCGGCCTTCACCTTGAGATAATTCAACGAGCCGGCATTGCAGGCGGCGATCTCGGGCCTGGTCTCGCGCACGCAATCGAGCGCGCCCTGGTAGTTCGGGCCGGAGGTGCCGGTGGTGTGGTTGATGATCACGCCGGGGCAGGCCTCGCGGATCGCCTGCTGGATCTCCTTGCTGACGCCGACGTCCCACGACGGCAGATGGCCCTTGTTCGGCTCCTGCTGGCGCAGATGGATGTGCATGATGCTGGCGCCGGCGTTGAACGCGGCCTTGGCCTCGCGCGCCATCTGTTCCGGCGTCACCGGAACGTTGTGCTGCTTCGGGTCGGTAAGCACGCCGTTCAGCGCGCAGGTGATGACGGCCTTGTCGCTCATGGGTCTCTTGTCCGCTTTGCAGCGCACCTGCGCTGCTGATTTCGCCATGATGAGAACTTTGCCTTCGCGCCATCTTGCGTTGACTGGCTAAGTGGATGCGCCGACGACACAATCCGTCGTCAGCCGGTTAACACAAGACGCGGCGCCCGCGTCACGCCTAACCTTGCCGCCAAGCAGAAGCGGCGCAACAAGCCGGCATCACGGGGAGAACGTCATGGTCTCGATCAACCGGCGCAGATGGCTCACCGGCGCGGCAGGCGTGGGGCTTGCCGCAGCCGCAGGCGTCCGAGCTTCACTTGCCGAGGACACGCCAGGCGTCACCGCGACCGAGATCAGGATCGGCAGCACCACCTCGCTGAGCGGCCCGGTGTCCGCGCTCGGCGTGCAGGCGCGCTGTCAGGAAGCCTATTTCAAGATGCTGAACGAGCAGGGCGGCATCGCCGGCCGGCAGATCAAATACATCTACTACGACGACGCGTTCAATCCGGCGAAGACGGTCGAGCAGGTGCGCCGCCTGATCGAGAGCGACAATGTCGCCTTCCTGTTCAACATGCTCGGCACCGCGCCGAATTCGTCGATCGTCAAATACATCAATGCCGCCAAGGTGCCGCACCTGTTTCTGTCGGTGAACGGCGACAAATGGGGCGACTACAAGACCTATCCCTGGACCATGGGCTTTGCGCCGAGCGCGCGGACCGAGGCGCAGGTGTTCGTCAAATATGCACTGAGCCAGAACAAGAACGCGAAATTCGCGGTGCTCTACCAGAACGACGACCTCGGCAAGGATTTCGTCGCCGGAGCCAAGGACGTGCTCGCCGAGCGGTTCGCGACCGCCGCCGTGGTGGCCTCGCACGAGGTGACCGATCCCACGATCGATTCCCAGATCGTGGCGCTGCGCGGCGCCAATCCCGATGTGCTGATCTCGGGCACCACGGCAAAGTTCTGCGCGCAGTCGATTCGCAAGATCTATGAGCTCGGCTGGAAGCCGATGCACTTCATCGCCAGCGGCGCCGCCTCGATCTCCTCGACCATCGCGCCTGTCGGCCTCGACAAGTCGCAGGGCACGATCTCGTCGGCCTATGTCAAGGACGTCGCCGACCCGGCCTGGGCCAATGATCCCGGCGTGAAGAACTTCCTCGCCTTCATGGAAAAGTACTTCCCCGACGGCAATCCGAAGGAAGGCTACAACCTCTACGCCTACACGGTGGCGCAGGTGCTGAAAATCGTGCTCGAGCAATGCAAGGGCGATTTCAGCCGTGACAACATCATGGCGCAGGCCAACAACCTGAAGGACATCGAGGTCCCGACGCTGTTGCCCGGCATCCGCGTCAACACCAGCCCGACCAATCATCACCCGCTGCAGCAGCTTCAGCTGCAACGGATCGAAGGTCCGGGCTGGCTGCGGTTCGGCGAGGTGATTCAGGGCGCGAACTTGTGAACGCAGAACAACCCAAGTGTCATCCCGGCGAAAGCCGGGACCCATAACCACAGCCGTCAATTGCTTCGCGAGATCTCTGCCATCCCGCGTCACGGATAGATCACGCGGTATGGGTCCCGGCTTTCGCCGGGACGACGGATGGTTAAGTCAGCGCGCGTTCGCTGGCGGCCTGCCCGGTGCGGTAGATCGCAAGGTCCCGCGAGCCGGAGAAAATCGCGCGCGGCTTCAAGCCATAGAAGCGACGAATCGAGTGGCTGAAATGGGTCGAGTCGGGATAGCCGATATCCTGCGCGAGATGCGCGAGGTTGATGTCCTGGTTGGCGAAGTGCAGCAGATGCCGCGCGCGCTTCCAGGCGCGGAAGGAGCGGAACGAAATCCCGGTCTCCTCCTTGAACAGATGCAGGAAGCGCGAGGGAGATAGCCCGGCTTCGGCAGCGCAGCCCGCCGCAGTCACCGGCTCGCCGGAGAACTGGCCGATGCGGCCGATCGCGCGCACGACCCGCGGATCGAGCACGCGCTGCGGCAGCGCGTCGCCGAAGCACATGGTGTCGAACTCGGCATTCGCGATCGCGTCACGGTGCTGCATCTCGGCAAGCGTCGCATAAGCGTTACGAATGCGATTGGCGAACAGATGAGAGTCCGGTCCTTGCAAACGGCGGGCGACGGCTTCGAGCGTGCCGTCGGGCACGCTTTCCGGCTCGATCGCGACGCAGATCGCCGAACGATATTCGCTGGTGATAGTGTGGCGCAGGTTCGGCATCGTCACCGCGAGCTCGCCGTGGGACTCGCGGCCTTCGCTGGTCGACAGATGCAAGCCGTCGCGGATCGCGACATAGACGTGGAATGCACCGGGACAGCGCTCGCGCGGGCGTCCGAGCAGCCCGGCATAGAACACCCGTTCCGGCGTGATCAGCATCCGGTGACCGGATTGCTGGTTGGAGCTCTGGCACTTCGCGTCCGCGATCGCGTCCATGGCGGTTCCTCCTCGCGCGGCTCTTTGGGCCGCTGCGGCGGAGCTACCATAACGCAAATTCGCACGGTGTCACTGCAACGAAACGTCGTCATTCCGGGGCGCATCAAAGATGCGAGCCCCCAATGCGCAATTGCGCATTGTGGAATCTCGAGATTCCGGGTTCGATGCTGACGCATCGTCCCGGAATGACGGAGAAGTTACGGCCGCGCCCGCGGCGCAACGTTCTGTTCCTGACCGGCTTTTTGCTCCGCCGCGACCGCGCGCTGGTAACCGTCGCGCTGCTGCAGCCGCGCCCAATAGGCCGCGACATTCGGCCCGAAATCCTTGGCAAGGCCGATATTGCTGGCGAGACGGAGCGCATAACCGTTGGCAATGTCGGCCGCCGTGAAGCGTTCCGCGCAGAGGAATTCAGACTTCGCGGCGGCGGATTCCACCGCACGCAGGCGGCCCAGGAACCATTTTGCATAGTCGCCCGAGACCTGCGGGTTGCGCCGCTCCTCTGGCTCGAGCTGGCTGTAGCGGAGCACCAGCGTCTGCGGAAACGTCAGCGTCGCGTCGGAAAAATACATCCAGTTCAGGAACGCGCCATAGGCCGGCTCGTCGACGCCGACGATCAGCGGCGTCGGGCCGTATTTGGTGCCGAGATAATGACAGATGCCGGAGGACTCCGTCATCCTGGTCTCGCCATCGATCATGAACGGGATGGTACCGAGCGGATTGATGCCGAGATATTCCTTGGCGAACACGCGCGGCGGGAACGGCAGCATCTTCAGCTCATAGGACAGCCCAAGCTCCTCCAGCATCCACAGCGGACGGAACGAGCGAGCGGCGTCGCAATGATAGAGCGTGATCATCAGGCGTTTCCCTTTTGCTTCAGGCCAGGTAGCGTGCCCATCATCTTGCACAATACCATGAGCATGACCTCGTCCGCGCCGCCGCCGATCGATGTCAGGCGGCTGTCGCGATAGGCGCGGCTGACCGGCGTCTCGTTGGTGAAGCCCATGCCGCCCCAATATTGCAGGCAGGCGTCGGTGAGCTCGCGGCCGAGCCGGCCGGCCTTCAGCTTGGCCATGGTCGCGAGCCGGGTCACGTCCTCGCCGGCCACCAGCGCCTCGCCGGCACGATAGATCAGCGAGCGCAGCAGCTCGACCTCGGTCTGCATTTCCGCGAGCTTGAAGTGCACCACCTGGTTATCGAGGATCGAACCGCCGAATGCCTTGCGGTTGCGAGTGTAGTCGATGGTCTCGTTGATGATGAATTCATGCGCCTTCAGGCAGGCCGCCGCACCCCACAGCCGCTCCTCCTGGAACTGGATCATCTGGTAGGTGAAGCCCTGGCCCTCCTCGCCGATCCGGTTGCGCTTGGGGACCCGGACATTGTCGAAGAAGATCTGCGCGGTGTCGGAGGAGCGCATGCCGAGCTTGTCGAGCTTGCGCGCGACCTGCACGCCCCTCGTCTTCATCGGTACACAGATCAGCGACTTGTTGCGATGGACCGGGCCGTCGCTGGTGTTGGCGAGGAGGCAGATCCAGTCGGCCTGGGTGCCGTTGGTGATCCACATCTTGCCGCCATTGATGACGTAGTCGTCGCCGTCGGAGCGCGCACTGGTCTTGATCGAGGCGACGTCGGAGCCGGCGCCGGGCTCGGAGACGCCGATGCAGGCCACCTGGTCGCCGGCAATCGCGGGGCTTAGAAATTCGCGCCGCACCTCGTCGGAGCCGAACCGCGCCAGCGCCGGCGTCGCCATGTCGGTCTGCACCCCGATCGCCATCGGCACGCCGCCGCAGGTGATGGCGCCTAGCTCCTCGGCCATCATCAGCGCGTAGGAATAATCCAGTCCCTGGCCGCCGAACTCGACCGGCTTGTTGAGGCCGAGGAAGCCGAGATCGCCGAGCTTCTTGAACAGCTCATGCGCCGGGAAGATGTCGGCCTTCTCCCATTCGTCGACATGGGGATTGATCTCGGCCGCGATGAACTTCTGTAGTGCGCGGCGCGGTTCGTCGTGGTCGGCGGTGAAGAGCATGTTCTCGAACTATCCTTTGTCATTCCGGGGCGATGCGAAGCATCGAACCCGGAATCTCGATCCATTACCTCTGGATTCCGGGTTCGCGCTGGCGCGCGCCCCGGAATGACCTTTCCTTCTCACCCCCCTGAAAGGGGGAGGTCGGCACGTTCGGCTATGCCGAGCGGGCCGGGTGGGGGTCAAACTAGCAGTCCGACTCGCGGCTTGACCCCCACCCTGCCCTCCCCCTTTCAGGGGGAGGGTTCACAATCCGCCTTTTCGCCGCGACCACATCATCACCTGACGCGATCACAACCCCATCTGCCGGCTCGCGAGGTCCTTCATGATCTCCTCGGTGCCGCCGCCGATGGCATTGACCTTGACCTCGCGGTAGATGCGCTCGACCTTGACGCCGCGCATGAAGCCGGCGCCGCCGAAGATCTGCACCGCCTCGGAGGCGCAATGCGCCATGGTCTGGGTCGCCTGGTTCTTCATCATGCAGATTTCGGCGACCGGGCTTTCGCCCTGGCCGAGCCGCCATGCCAGCATTTCCAGCATCGCCTGCGAGGCCGCGACCTTCTGTGCCATGTCGACGATCTTGTGCCTGATCACCTGGTGCTGCGCGATCGGCTTGCCGAACGTCTTGCGCTCCTTGGCATAGGCGACCGCCTCGTCGAGGCAGACGCGCGCATAGGCGGTGCAGCTCGCCGCCATGCCCATGCGCTCGCTGTTGAAGTTCTGCATGATGATCTTGAAGCCCTGCCCTTCCTCGCCGATCAGGTTCTCGACCGGCACGCGGCATTCGTCGAAGTGAAGCGTCGCGGTATCCGACGCCCACCAGCCCATCTTCTTCAGCTTGGTGCGGGACAGGCCCGGCGTATTGCCTTCGATCAACAGCAGGCTGACGCCGCCGGGACCTTCGCCGCCGGTGCGCACCGCGACCGTCAGATAGTCGGCGCGCATGCCCGAGGTGATGAAGGTCTTCTCGCCGGAGACGACATAGTGGTCGCCGTCGCGCCGCGCCCTGGTGCGCAGGTTCGCGACATCGGAGCCGCCGCTCGGCTCGGTGATCGCGAGCGCGGAGATCTTCTTGCCGGCGAGCACCTCCGGCAGCACCCGCGCCTTGACCTCGGGTCGCGCGGCACGGGCGATCGGCGGCGAACCGATGGTGTGGCTCATCAGGCTCGAGGAGACGCCGCCGGCGCCGGCACGCGCCAGCTCCTGCGAGGCCACGATTCTCATGAACTGGTCGGCGGCGATGCCGCCATATTCTTCCGGGAAGCCGAGGCCGAGTAGCCCGATCGCGGACGCCTTGGCATAGAGCTCGCGCGGAAACTCGCCGTCCTCGTCCCATTGATGGGCATAAGGCTCGATTTCTTTGGCAACAAAGCGCCGCATCACCTCGCGAAAGGCCTCATGCTCGCCGGTGTAGAACGGGTTTGCCATCCGCGTGCTCCGTTGATTCTTCCCTCCGACGATGTCCGGATTTCTCCCGGTTCACTTGCGTCGAGTGGCTGCCATCGGTGCCGACGCCCGGCCCGGCGATTTGCCAGCCACTAAACGCAAGACAGTATCCTTATACGCCCCCTCCACTGCCAATTCATGGCATCAATTGAGCCAGGAACAGGCGGCGCAAGACTGCCGTTCCGGAGGAGGGAAATTTGCCGGTTCGTTATTACGACTGGATCGCGCATCATCGCCGGCGCACGCCGGACAAGATGGCGCTTGTCGATCTCGCCAGCGGACGCCGCTTCAGCTATGCGGAGCTCGACGCCCGCGTGTCACGGCTCGCGGCCTGGCTGCGCGATGGGCTCAAGGTTGCCAGCGGCGACCGCGTCGCGGTGCTGGCGCTGAACACGACCGATACGCTGGAGGTGCAGTTCGCCTGCTTCCGGATCGGCGCGATCTTCCTGCCGCTCAACACCCGCCTCACCGTTCCCGAGCTGCGCTACATCACCGGCGACGCCGCGCCGAAGGTGATGATCTATGACGACAATCTCGCCGAGGCCGCGCTTGCGGTGGCAAAGCTCTGCAATGTCGCTGCGACCGTGAGGCTCGGCCCCGGCGGCGCCTATGAGGCCGGCATCGCGGCAGCCACGCCGCTCGAACGGTTCGAGGAGGTCATGCTCGATGACATCTCGACCATCATGTACACCTCGGGGACGACCGGCCAGCCCAAGGGCGCGATTATCACGCATGGGATGACGTTCTGGAATTGCGTCAATCTCGGCGGCCCCGCCTACATCTCGCCGGCCTCGGTGCTGCTCACGGTGCTGCCGCTGTTCCACACCGGCGGGCTGAATTGCTACACCAACCCGGTGCTGCATGCCGGCGGCACCGTGCTGATCATGCGCGCCTTCGATCCCGGCGAGGCGCTGAAGCTGATCGGCGATCCCTTGCAGGGCATCAACGTCTTCTTCGGCGTGCCCGCGATCTACCAGTTCATGGCGCAGCATCCTTCCTTCGCTACGGCGGATTTCAGCCGCCTCGTCATTGGCGGCGTCGGCGGCGCGCCGATGCCGGTGCCGCTGCTCAAGACCTGGGAGGCGCGCGGCGTGGCGCTGCAGCAGGGCTACGGCATGACCGAGACCTCGCCGGCGGTGATGGTGCTCGACCGCGAGGATGCCGCGCGCAAGGCCGGCTCCTCCGGCAAGCCGGTGCTGCACACCGAGGTCCGCATCGTGCGGCCCGACGGCAGCGACGCCGCGGTCGGCGAGCTCGGCGAACTCTGGGTCAAGGGCCCGAACATCACGCCGGGCTACTGGAACAGGCCGGACGCCAATGCTTCCTCCTTCACCGACGGCTGGCTGCACACCGGCGACGCCACGCGGATCGACGAGGAAGGCTTCTACTACATCGTCGACCGCTGGAAGGACATGTACATCTCGGGCGGCGAGAACGTCTATCCGGCCGAGGTCGAGAGCGTGCTGCATCAATTGGCCGCCGTCGCCGAAGCCGCCGTGATCGGCATACCCGACGAGCAATGGGGCGAAGTCGGCATGGCGATCATTGCCGTGAAATCCGGCCATTCGCTGACGCCGGCCGAGGTGCACGCGCATTGCCAGGCCAATCTGGCGCGGTTCAAATGCCCGCGCCTGATCGAATTCATCGAGGTCCTGCCGCGGAACGCGACAGGCAAAATTCATAAGCCGACGCTCCGGCAGCAATTCAGCCGGCCGAAGCCAACCGATACCGCGGCGTGAGCCAGACGCGCGCCGCGCGTTCCGGGATTCGCCGCGACAAGGATTGCCCCGCTGCCGTCTGCCGGGACCGGCTGCGGGTTCGTTGCGTAAGTCCCCAACCAAGATCAATCGAGGAAATTGCCTTTATGAAAACAACAACACTGTCGCTGCTGGCAGCCGCCACGGCGCTCTGCCTGCTCTCCACCCAGGCCGCCTTTGCACAAAAGAAGTATGATACCGGCGCCTCCGACACCGAGATCAAGATCGGCAATGTCGAGGCCTATAGCGGTCCCGCCTCCGCCTACGGCGTCATCGGCAAGACCGAAGAAGCCTATTTCAAGATGATCAACGACCAGGGCGGCATCAACGGCCGCAAGATCAACTGGATCTCCTATGACGACGGCTACTCGCCGCCGAAGACCGTGGAGCAGATCCGCAAACTGATCGAGAGCGACGAGGTCTTCCTGGTGTTCAACGCGCTGGGCACGCCGACCCAGACCGCGGTGCAGAAGTATCACAACGCCAAGAAGGTGCCGCAGCTGTTCCTCGCCACCGGCGCCAGCAAGTGGAACGATCCGAAGGATTTCCCGTGGACCATGGGTTTCCAGCCGAGCTATCGCGTCGAGGCGCGGATCTTCGGCAAGTACATCCTGAAGGCCAAGCCGGATGCCAAGATCGCGATCTTCTACGCCAATGACGATTTCGGCAAGGACTACCTGGTCGGCTTGAAGGAGATCCTCGACAAGTCGAGCGTCAAGATCGTCGCCGAAGAGAGCTACGAGACCACCGAGCCGTCGATCGACTCCCACATCGTCAAGCTGAAGGACACCGGCGCCGACGTGTTCGTCAACATCTCGACGCCGAAATTCGCGGCGCAGGCGATCAAGAAGATCGCCGAGCTCAACTGGAAGCCGATGCAGGTGATGACCGACGTCTCGATCTCGATCGGCGCGGTCATGAAGCCCGCCGGGCTCGAGGCCTCGGAAGGCGTGCTGTCGGCCGGCTATCTGAAGGACGCGTCCGATGCGCAGTGGAAGAATGACGAGGGCATGAAGAAGTTCATGGCCTTCGCCGAGAAGTACATGCCGGGCGCCAACCTCGCCGACGCCAATCTGGTCTATGGCTACGCCGCGGCCCAGACCATGGTGCAGGTGCTGAAGCAGGCCGGCGACAACCTGACGCGTGAGAACGTGATGAAGCAGGCCGCGAGCCTGAAGGATTTTGCGCCCGACACTCTGATCCCCGGCATTAGGATCAACACCAGCGCGACCGACTTCGCGCCGGTCGAGCAGCTCAAGATGATGCAGTTCAAGAACGGGCAGTGGGAGCTGTTCGGCGACATCATCAGCGCCGAGACCGGCGGCTAGCGCGACGCGCACCGCCACCAAACATCAGCCATCTCGAAGCCGCCCATCCGGGCGGCTTCGTTGCTTTTTGCGGTCCTTCGCAGGGTGGGGCTTGTTAAGTCCGCCGGCGACCACTCTATCACCGTCACCCTGAGGAGCCGCGAAGCGGCGTCTCGAAGGGTCGACGGCCCCGCTGGTGGCCGTGCATCCTTCGAGACGCGCTTCGCGCTCCTCAGGATGACGGGACTGGCAGATGACTATCCCGGCAAGAAAATCGCGAACGGCTCGTCGATCGTTCGACGCAGATGCTCGCGATAGGCGGCGTAGTTCGCATCATCCGCCGACACCCGGCCGAGGCTGGGCTTGGGCACGTTCTTCACCGGCAGGAACGCGATCGGCGCGGCGACCGGCGTCAGCAGCGAGCCGCGGCCGGCGAGCAGCGTCGTGATGATGCCGTACATCTCGCCGGAATTGCGCGGGCGCGACACCGTGATCACGCGATGCTGGCCGTGCCTGTTGGTCACGAGGTAGACGAAGCCGGATTCATTGGGCACCGCTACCTCGCCATACTGGGTGTAATCGGCGTCCTGCCGTTCGCCCTCGCGAAAGCCGAGCGATGACGCCGCTTCGTCCCAGGCGATCTCGGTGCGATAGGCGTACAGCGCGCCCTGCTCGCCGAACGACGGACGCACCGTGATGTAGGTCCCTTCGATCCGCGCCACCGCGCGGCGCGAATAAGAGCCGAGGCTGTCGGGTGCGATCCCGCCATTGGCGGGTGCGGCCACCGTGATCGCCTCCGGCAGCTTGCGCAAGGACACGCCGAGCGCCTGCTCCAGCCGCACCGTGGTCGCCAGCGTGAACGGGCGGCGGCCGCCGAGCACCTTTTCCAGCGTCGAGAGGCTGAGCTTGGCCTGCTCGGCCAGCGCCTGCCGCGAGATTCGGCGGCGCGCGATTTCCTCGCGAATGGTCTCCGCGACCTGCTGGCTCTGCTCGGCGGATAGCTGCTTGTCAGGCGTCGGCATCCGAATTCCTGCCCGGTTCCCCTTGATTCCGCGCAGTCTAGCAGACCGGACAATCCATCACCAAACCGCACAAATCCGCCTCCCGCGGCGGCGGGCCGCGCCGGACTGCGGCCAATCATTGCCGATCATTCTGCTCGCGCCAAAACCGCCGTTCTCCATGATCGCGAGGCAGCGAAAGCCTCGCTCGGGAGTGACGAAAATGACGATTTACGATGCATGTGAGAGCAGCCCGCAGATCCGCCTGTCGCGCAGGATGCGCATTGCGCTGTTCTTTCTGGTGGAAGGTGTCGCCGCGCTGGCGATCGGCTTTGCGGCCTTGTTCGTGAGCTTCGATCCGGTGTGGTCCGCCGAGTTGCCGCGACAGGCGGTGCTGCGGCCGAGCGATGCGCGTTCCGGCTCGCTGCTGTTCAAGACCGACGATGGCTACAGGGATGCACTCAGGCTCGGCGTCGATGTCGACCTCACCGTGTCGGGCCCGACCGTCCGCGCCCGCGTCACGCAGATCTTCCGCAACCCGACCAAGGACTGGGTGGAGGCGACCTATGTCTATCCGCTGCCGACTGGCGGCGCGGTCGACACGCTGAAGATGGTGGTCGGCGACCGCGTCGTGGTCGGCGACATCAAGGAGCGGCAGCAGGCTCGCGCGATCTACGAGCAGGCCAAGCAGAACGGCCAGAAGGCCGCCCTCACCGAACAGGAGCGGCCCAACATCTTCACCAATTCGGTCGCCAATATCGGCCCCGGCGAGACCGTGCTGGTGCAGATCGAATATCAGGAGCCGGTGCAGCAGAACGGCAACGAGTTCTCGCTGCGGGTGCCGATGGTGGTCGGCCCGCGCTACAATCCGCGCCCGGTGGTGCAGAGCGTCGACCTTCGCGCCGACGGCAACGGCTGGGGCGCCACGTCAACCGATCCCGTGCCGGACCGAGACCGCATCGCGAGCGAAGTGCTCGATCCGGCGGCGAATGCGCCGGTCAATCCGACCAACGTCACCGTGCGCCTGAACGCCGGCTTCCCGCTCGGCGAGGTGAAGAGCCATTTCCACCAGGTCAAAATCGAGAGCCCCGACAGCACCACGCGCATCGTCAAGCTCGCCGAAGGCCCGGTGCCGGCCGATCGTGATTTCGAGCTGACCTGGAAGCCGGCCGCCGAGAAGGCGCCGTCGGTCGGGCTGTTCCGCGAGCATGTCGGCAATTCCGACTATCTGCTGGCCTTCGTCACCCCGCCATCGGTCGAGCAGGCGCAACGGAAGCCGTTGCCGCGCGAGGTGATCTTCGTGATCGACAATTCCGGCTCGATGGGTGGCACCTCGATCATCCAGGCCAAGGCGAGCCTGACTTACGCGCTCGGCCGCCTGCAGCCGACCGATCGCTTCAACGTGATCCGGTTCGACGACACCATGGACACGCTGTTCCCGTCGCCGGTCGCGGCAAACAGCACCAATATCGGCAACGCGACGGCGTTCGTCGGCGCGCTGCAGGCCCGCGGCGGCACCGAGATGGTGCCGGCGATGCGCGCGGCGTTGTCCGACACCAACCATGACGACGCCAATTACGTCCGCCAGGTCGTGTTCCTGACCGACGGCGCCATCGGCAACGAGCAGCAATTGTTCGAGACCATCAGCGCGCTGCGCGGGCGCTCGCGCATCTTCATGGTCGGCATCGGCTCGGCGCCGAACACCTATCTGATGACGCGCACCGCCGAGCTCGGCCGCGGCACCTTCACCCATATCGGCTCGGTCGAGCAGGTCGACGAGCGCATGCGCGGCCTGTTCGCCAAGCTGGAAAATCCCGCGGTGACGAATCTCTCCGCGAAATTCTCCGAGGCGGCGGCCGACCTGACGCCGTCGGCACTGCCCGACGTCTATCGCGACGAGCCGCTCGTGCTGGCCGCCAAGCTCGACAAGCTGGCCGGCTCGGTCGAGATCAAGGGCCGCATCGGCGATCGCCCGTGGAGCGTGACGCTGCCGCTCGCGAATGCCGCTGAAGGCAAGGGCCTGTCGAAACTGTGGGCGCGCCGCAAGATCGCCGATGCCGAGGTGGCGCGCACCACGCGGCAGGAGAGCCCCGAGGACGCCGACAAGACCATCCTTGCGCTGGCGCTGGAGCATCAGCTCGTGACGCGGCTGACCAGCCTTGTCGCGGTCGACAAGACGCCGAGCCGCCCGGAAGGCGAGCCGCTGAAGTTGAGCGAACTCCCGCTCAACCTGCCCGCCGGCTGGGATTTTGCGAAGGTGTTCGGCGAGCGTCCGAGTCTGCCGGCCGTACCTGGCGAGCGGCGCGCCGACGCCGGCGACGGCAAGGTGCAGCTCGCTGCGCTGAAGCGGTCACCGGTCGCCACACAAGGTCCCGGCACGATCCAGCTGCCGAAGACCGCGACCGATGCGGAGTTGAAGATGATCGCGGGCGTGATCCTGCTCACGGTCAGCCTTCTCCTCCTGGTGTTCAACCGGCGTCAGACGTCGCCCCAATGACGTCGGATGAAAGGAGGAGGTGCCCCCCAACCTCCTCCTTCAAGAGCGCGCGCGGCCTTCCACCCGTCCCCCAAGGGCCGCGCGCGCCACTCTTCCTCAACCCGCAATGTCATTCCGGGGCGATGCGCAGCATCGAACCCGGAATCTCGAGATTCTGGGTCTGGTCCTTCGGACCATCCCGGAATGACAGCAACAGGCGCAACAATGCCCCGCTTCATCCCAGCCCTCGGCTTCGCCCTCATCGGCCTGATTCTGTTCGGCCAGGGCGCCTATATCCATGCCAAGGCGCTGCTCGCGCAGGTGCTGCTGGAGCGCGCCTTCGCGCAGAGCATCGCGACCGGCCAGCCGGTGAAGCCGTGGAACTGGGCCGATACCTGGCCGGTGGCGCGGATCGAGGTGAAGCGCCTGCACGCCTCCGCGATCGTGCTTGCCGGCAGCAGCGGCCAGGCGCTTGCGTTCGGCCCCGGCCATGTCGAACAGACCGTCGATGCCGGCGAGCGGGGCGTCGCGGTCTATTCGGCACACCGCGACACGCATTTTCGCTTTCTCAGGGATGTCACAATCGGCGACGAGATCGACGTCACGCGAAGCGACGGCAAGATCTTTCGCTATCGGGCCGATCGCAGCTCGGTGGTCCGATTCGATCAATCCGGCATCGATCCGATGACTGACCGACATGAACTGGTGCTGTCGACCTGCTGGCCGTTCGACGCGCTGACATCGGGGTCCGAGCGTTATCTGCTGCACGCGACCTTGATCGAAACGGATTCGCGCCCGCGCGAATCGGGTTCCTGATAGGCAATCAATTTTGCGCCTGCCGGGATATTGCGCGCGGTGCCCTGACCTGCGCCAGCATGAGTTGCTACCCCCTTTCCCTCGTCATAAAAACAATGAAAAATCGCGCGCCTCACGGTGATCCGCCGTGGCCAGAGGAAACAAAGACAACAAGGATAAGGGCAGGCTCCATGGAAGCTTTCGCAAGCACCGCGTCTCATGTGTCCCACGAATGGGCGCCGCCCGCTGACGCCAGCGATATCGTCAAGAGCATCCACGCGATGCTGCATCCGCGCAACATCGTGCTGGTCGGTGCCACCGACAAGCCCGGCAATTACGCCGAACGGATCTGGAACAATCTGGTCAAATACGGCTACGCCGGCGGCCTCTATCCGATCAACGCCAAGCGCGAAGCGATCTGGGGCGTCACCTGCTACAAGGACTTCGCCAGCCTTCCCGAGAAGCCCGACCATGTGCTGGTGCTGGTGCCGGCCCGGTTTGCCGTGCAGGTGATCCGCGATGCGGCCGCGGCCGGCGCACGCTCGGCGACCATCGTCACCTCGGGCTTCAGCGAGCTGCAGGATGAGGAGAGCCAGCGCCTCGCGGTCGAGCTGAAGCAGGCGATCAAGGAGACCGGGCTCGCCGTCACCGGCCCCAACTGCCTCGGCAATCTCAGCGCCGGCGAGAACCTGTTCACCAATATCGACGACCGCATCGTCACCATGGAGCCGGGCGCGGTGGCGATCGCCGGCCAATCCGGCGCGATCGTGATGGCGATCCGCCAGGCGCTGGAGGATCGTGGGGTCGGCGTCGGCTACATGGTCACGACCGGCAATGAATCCGGCCTCGAGACCCCGGACCTGATGAGCTATTTCGCCGCCGATCCGAGCATCCGTGTCATCGTGGTCTATCTCGAAGGCGTCAGGAACACGAAGGTATTCCGCGATGCCTGCAAGGCCGCGCGCGCCGCCGGCAAGCCGGTGATCGCGCTCAAGCTCGGCGCCTCCGAAGGCGGCCGCGCGGCGGCGATGGCGCATACCGGCGCGCTCGCCGGCTCGATCGAGACCTTCGATGCGATCTCGACCCGCGAAGGCGTGATCCGGGTGCGCGGGCTGGATGAACTGATCGAAACCACCGAGTGCTTCGTGCATGCCGATCCGCCGAAGGGCAATCGCCTCGCGGCGGTGTCGTTATCGGGCGGCAAGCGCGGCCTTTTGATCGACGCGTTCTATTCCGCCGGCCTGAACTTCGCGCCGCTGAGCCCGAGCGCCTCGGAGCAGCTGGCGAAGATGCTCGGCCCCGGCAGCATTGTCGGCAATCCGCTCGACGCCGGCTTCGCGGCGGTGGTCGATCCCTCCGTCTACATGAAGTCGATCAAGATCATGATCGACGATCCCGACACCGATATCGTCATCATCGATGCCGAGCTGCCGAAGGCGCCGCACGAGCTGCGCGAGCGCAATCTGCGCATCGTCAACGAGATGGCAGGCCAGGCCAACAAGCCGGTGATCTATATCAGCGCGATGTCGATCGGCTTCACCGAATTCACCAAGGGGCTTCGCAAGTCGCTGCCCGATATCGCGGTCATGCAGGGCCTCGACCGCGCGGTCGGCGCGATCAAGTCGCTGATCGAATATGCCGGCCTGCGCAAGGAGGTGCCCGATATCGCGTCGAGCTCGAAGGCATCGGCGCGCGCGGTGCTGGAGAAGACGCTGAAGGCCGCCAACGGCGCCGCCGCACTCGACGAGGTCGCCTCGAAGAAGCTGCTCAAGGCCTATGGTATCCCGATCTCAAAGGAAGAGGTCGCGCAGACTGCAGCCGAGGCCGTGAAGATCGCCAAGCAAATCGGCTTCCCGGTGGTCGCCAAGGTGGTCAGCCCCGACATCCTGCACAAATCCGATGTCGGCGGGGTGGTGCTGAATCTCGCCAATGCGGCCGAGGTGAAGAAGGCGTTCAACGACATCACCGCGCGGGTGAAGAAGCTGAAGGGCAAGCCGAAGCTCGAGGGCATCCTGATCGCGCAGCAGGTCAAGGCCGACCTCGAGCTCGTGGTCGGCGCCTCGCTCGACGCCGAGATGGGCCCCGTCGTGCTGTTCGGCACCGGCGGCGTCGACATCGAGCTGATGAAGGACGTCGCGCTCGCCGGCGCGCCGCTCGACGCCGCCGAGGCGAAGGAGCTGATCGCCAGGACCAAGGCCGGCGTCAAGATGAAGGGCTATCGCGGCAAGCCCGCGCTGCACGAGCCGTCGGCAGTGAAGGCGCTGGTCGGGCTTTCCAACCTGATGGCCGACGCCAATGGGCGCATTGCCTCGATCGACGTCAACCCGTTCCTGATCAACAGCAAGCTCGGCGTCGCCGTCGACGGCCTGATCGTGCTGAACAACGCCGCCGCGAACAAGGCCGCGGGGCATTAGGGTTCGATACTCGCTTTCTCCTTCCCCGTCATCCTGAGGTGCGAGCGGAGCGAGCCTCGAAGGATGCACGGCCCGGCTGGTGGCCGTCGATCCTTCGAGACGCCACTTTCGCGGCTCCTCCAGCGACAAAGGCGAAGCCTTTGCGCGGGGATGACGGAACTTTGAGCCCGTCAGCACTTCGACCGCCACCGCGCTAAAAGCTCGCGCCCCACTGCCGCGCGGTCTGCATCACCCAGTCGCGATAGAGTGTCAGCGGCGTCACGCCGGTGATGCCGCCGCAGCCGGCGGCGCCGTTCGGCCCTGTCGACCAACTCACCACGCCGACGATTGCGGGGCCGCCCTGCTTGTCCTCGAACACCGGCGCGCCGGAATCGCCGGTGCAGGCCCCGAGCCCGTCGCGCACGCCCTGCCCGACCGGATCGACGAGACGGATCTGCAACGTGCCGGGCTTGCCGCTCGCGATCAGGCCGGCGACGCGGGTAGCTCCACCGCTTTTGCCGTCGCCGCGCACGGTGACGCCGACGCCCGCGATGGTGAAGCGGCCGCCGACCTGGATCGGAATGTTTGGCATGCCGAGCGCGGCCGGCGCCTTGCCTGTGGCCGGCGCCGCGAGCTGCAGCAGCGCGACATCGGCGGTCGCGACATGATTGGTCATCGCCTGCATCCGAAAGCCGGGATGGATCGCAACCGTCCTGACGTCCTGCAGCTTCGGCTGCTTGTCCGCGCCATATTCGACGATCTTGTAATCGGCGCCGGGCTGCACGCAATGTGCCGCGGTCAGCACGACCTTCGGCGCGATCAGCGCACCGGTGCAGAAATTGCCGCGCGAGCCGACGATGGTGACGACGGAGCGCGCAACGCCATCCGTCGACGGCGCGCCGCCGCCGACGATGGCGAAAGCCGGAGGGCAGACCAGCGACACGAGAACGGCGAGGATCAGGCGGGATGTCTTCATCGGCGAAGCAATAGCCCGCTCCGCGCGGGTCGCCAAGCGCCGAACGAGCACCGAACAAGCGCCGGATCGGGCTGGTCCCGGTCTGCGATCCGTGTTAGCCGCTCCTCAAGCAACGCATCATTGGGCAGGAAAGCATGATCGAGGCAGTGATCTGGGATTTCGGCGGCGTGTTGACCACCTCGCCGTTCGAGGCATTCGCGCGCTATGAGACCGAGCGGGGCCTGCCGATCGACATCATCCGCCGCACCAATGCCGCCAATCATCTCGAGAACGCCTGGGCCAAGTTCGAGCGCGCCGAGATCGATATCGACGCGTTCGACGCGCTGTTCGCGACGGAATCGAAGGCGCTCGGCGCCGAGGTGCGCGGCAAGGACGTGCTGCCGCTGCTCTCCGGCGACCTGCGCCCCGAGATGGTCGAGGCGCTGAAGCGCATCAAGGCGAAATTCAAGACCGGCTGCATCACCAACAATCTGCCGGCGAACGCGATCGGCAGCCGCAGCGGACGCACGCTCTACGTCGCCGAGGTGATGGCGCTGTTCGATCACGTCATCGAGTCCGCGAAGATCGGCCTGCGCAAGCCCGATCCGCGCATCTACCGGATGATGGTGGAGACGCTGCAGGTGAACCCGAAGAACTGCGTCTATCTCGACGATCTCGGCGTCAATCTGAAGCCGGCGCGCGAGATGGGCATGACCACGATCAAGGTCGCGAATGCTGCGCAGGCGATCGGCGAGCTTGAAGCCGCGACCGGCCTCACGCTGAGGTGAAGCGGGCTCGGCGCCTATTCATGCCGCATTCACGCGGCGGCTTCTAACTGTCGGCCTCCCTTGGGTCACGGCGCGATCGCATCGTGACCCCTTTCCTGGTCTGAGCATGACGTTCCGGAAAACCGACGTCCACTTCTCCGGATCATGCCTCGCGGAGGCACTTCCCATGAAACGTCTTGTCGTCGCCCTTGTCTCGGCTGGTTCGCTGCTGATCTCGACTGCAGCGCTCGCGCAGACAACGCCGGCCCCCGCAACAGCGCCGGCGGCAGCTCCCGCGCAACAGGGCACGTCGACGGCAGCGCCCGTGCCCGGTGCGAAGCGCGCGGCCTGCCAGAGCTCGGCGAGGGCGCTGAAGGGCCAGGACCGGCACGACCAGATGCGGCTCTGCATGGCGCAGGCGCATGTCGACTGCCTGAAGCAGGCGATCGACCAGAAGATCACGGGCCCTCAGCGCAAGGATTTCGTGAAGAGCTGCGCGGGTTGACGGTAGCCGGGCTACGAGATTCTTCTCCTTCCCCCTGAAAGGGGGAAGGTCGGGATGGGGGTCAGCCGCAGACGCCGGCGTTGATGGAGAGAGTAGATCCCCACCCGCTTTGCTCTGGCGACAAAGCGACCTCCCCTTTTCAAGGGGAGGTTCGAACTACACGCTAACAAGCGTAGCCCGTATTGCGCTTGGCGGAATACCCCGGAACCATGCGCTTTGCGGGCCAAACGAGCCTTGTGCTTTGTCCGCAACGGGCGCAGAACAGGTCCGAGTTCAAGGCAAATTCGGAGCTGATCCTCGTGGCTGACACCAGGCCCACCGCCTCGATCGAGGCCGTGGAAAGCGGCCTCGCCGCGCAAGGCTATATTGCGAGCCGGCAGATCGCGACCGCGGTCTATCTGTCGCAGCAGATCGAGAAGCCGATCCTGGTCGAGGGCCCTGCCGGCGTCGGCAAGACCGAGCTGGCGAAGGCGATCGCCGCATGGCGCGGCATGAAGATGATCCGCCTGCAATGCTATGAGGGCCTCGACGAGGCCAAGGCGCTGTATGAGTGGAAGTACGCCAAGCAGCTGCTGTACACCCAGATCCTGAAGGACAAGCTCGGCGAGGTGCTCGGCGGCGCGCAGTCGCTGGCGGCTGCGCTCGACCAGCTCCACACCTTCGGCGACGTGTTCTTCTCCAAGGAATTCGTCGAGCCGCGGCCGCTGTTGCAGGCGCTGGAGCAGCCGGCCGGCTGCGTGCTGCTGATCGACGAGATCGACAAGTCGGATGCCGAATTCGAATCGCTGCTGCTGGAAATCCTCTCGGACTTCCAGGTGACGATTCCCGAGCTCGGCACCGTCTCCGCGGTGGCGCCGCCGACCGTGATCCTGACCTCGAACAGCGAGCGCGATCTTGGCGATGCCTTGAAGCGGCGCTGCCTGCATCTGCACATCGGCTTCCCCGAGCAGAAGCTGGAGGAGCGCATCGTCGAGAGCCGGGTGCCCGGCATCTCGCAGACCCTGCGCAAGCAGATGGTCGGTTTCATCCACGAGATCCGCTCGCTCGACCTGAAGAAGCTGCCCTCGGTCAGCGAGGCGATCGACTGGGCGCGCGTGCTGGTGCTGCTGCAGGCCAGCGAGCTCGACCACGAGATCGTCAAGGACACGCTCAACGTGCTGCTGAAATACGAGGCCGATATCGAGGCCGCGACGCCGCAGATTTCGACCTTCATCGCCAAGGCGTCGCGCCAGGGCGTGTTCAGCTAGACCAAGATGCGCGAGAACCTGCATCGCTTCTTTCGTGCGGCGCGGGGGGCCGGGGTCCGGGTCTCGCCCGCCGAAAGCATCGATGCGATGCGGGCGGTCGCCCAGGTCGGCTTTGCCGATCGCGACATCCTGCGCGACACCTTCCTGCTGACGCTGGCCAAGACCCAGGACGAGAAGCGCGCGCTCGGCGAATGCTTCGACCTGTTCTTCAGCCAGCCCGAGCCGCAGCAGGAGAGCGTCGAGCAGGACAAGACCGACGATGGCAGCGAATCCGGCGCCAACCCGTCGGCCGACGAGCATGGCGATGCGTCGGGCGGCGCCGCCAGCGAGAATGTCGGGCCGCTGGCGCAGATGCTGCTGTCGCAAGATCGCTCCGCGATTTCGAGCGCGATCGCCAATGCCTCCGGCGCCGCCTCGCTGCCAGACATCCGCTACTTCACCCAGCGCGGCATCTTCCAGACCCGCATCCTCGATGCGATGGGGATCCAGCGCCTGCGCGACGACATCGACGAGCAGACCACGCGCAATCCCGCGCTCGCCGAACGGCTGCAGGAGGCGCTCAACGGCCTGCGCGGCACCGTTCGCGATGCGGTCTCGCAAGCCCTGCTGCTGTATGGGCGCGAGGAAGCGGAGAATTTGCGCAACGAGATCCTGCGCAACGCGCCGCTGGCACGGATCGAGCCGCGGCAGGTCGAGCAGATGCGCACGCTGATCCGCCAGATCGCGCGCCGGCTGCGCGAGCGCTATTCCAAGCCGCGCAAGCGCCAGCGCCGCGGCCATCTCGACGTCCGCCGTACGCTGCGCCGCAACGCGGCCTGGGGCGGCGTCCCCTTCCTCACCGCCTGGAAGCGCAAGCATCGCGACCGCCCGAAGATCGTCGCGCTATGCGACGTCTCGGGCTCGGTCGCCCGCGTCTCGGACTTCTTCCTGCTCCTGATCCACAGCCTGCACGAGGTGGTGGACGACGTCCGCTCATTCGCCTTCTCGGGCCACCTGATCGAGGTCAGCGACATCCTGGAATCGAACTCGCCGGAAGAGGCGATGAAGGAGATCATGTCCAAGGTCGGCTTCGGCTCGTCCGACTATGGCAATTCCTTCGCCGATTTCGAGGACAATTGGATGAGCGCGATCACGCCGCAGACCACGGTGATCGTGCTCGGCGACGCCCGCAGCAACAACCTCGATCCGCGCGCCGACATCCTGCGCCGTATCGGCGAGCGCTCCAAACGGCTGGTCTGGCTCAACCCCGAGGGCCGCATGGTCTGGGGCTTCGGCGATTCCGAGATGCCGCGCTACGCGACCTTCTGCAGCGTGGTGCGGCAATGCGCGACCGCGCGGCAGCTCGAGCGCGCCGTGTCGGATATCGTCGCGACGTATCAATAGGCCGCCGGCCGCGCTTAGATGGCAAGCGACTCGCCGTGGAACAGCCACCCGACGAACGCAGCCAATGTCAGCGCGATCGAGGCGAAGATGCCGACCAGCTTGATCGTCGTGATCGCCTTCAGGATCGAGACCGACCGCGCCGCCGCATGCGGGTCGCCGTGCAGCAGCAGCCATGCCAGGAGACAATCCTCGATCAGGTCGCTGAGCAGGTACACAGCCGGCACGACCAGACCGAGCCAGGCCGCGGACGGATAGATCCGGCTGAGCCAGTGCGACGACGCCGCGCCCATCGCGCCCGCCAACGCCAGCATGACGATGAGATCGAACGGAAACAGGATCGGAAAGACATACTTCATCCGCAGATCTGACTGCACCAGCTCGCCAAGCTGGTCGCCGGTGTAGCTCAGCGTCTTCTCCGGAAAGCGGGTGCGGAACCTGCTTGCGAACACGCGATCGGAATAGCTGCCGACCCACCAGAACAGTCCGAACGCCGCCACCACAAGTCCTAGGAGAATGGCCGTCACGAGAGCTTGAGGGCTCATGCCGACCTGTTCCTGTTGTTGCTGAGGAAGCTGCGGCAGGCAGCCGGAAAGATGATCGCGTGCACCGCGGAGTCCCTGAAAGGGAGAAAATGCCGACGCATATAGCAATGATCGACGAGCAGATTTCCATCTTTTCCGAAGTGTTGCAATTGAATTCTGGGAGCGCCGTTGGCGGCCGACTCAACGCATCGCAAACGGAATTGGATCTCTCGTGGCCGGGCATCCGCGAGCTGAAGCGACGTCGTCCTTGGCGCAGCTTTGCCGGCCGTGGCGAGATTCAATTCGAGAGCCAACGGCAGGCAGCGTCGACGCGCATCGCGCTTCGGCTACCCGGCACCACCGGCGGTCACGCCGCCGCCACAGAACCGTCTTCAATTGGAGATTGAATTTTCACCACGTTCTGCCGTACATAGAGGCCGCGAATTTTCACGGCGGCCGCGAGGGCAACGGATGCCGAAGGATATTGTGATTTGTTGCGACGGCACCGGCAACGAGATCGGTGACAATATTTCCAACGTGCTGAAGCTGTTCCGCGTCGCCGACAAGAATGACCGGCAGCGGATCTATTATCATCCCGGCCTCGGCACCATCGGCCTGCAAAACGCCTGGGGCCGCTTCAAGCAGCAGATGCGCGGCCTGTTCGGGCTGGCCTTCGGCGCCGGTCTCGACCAGGACACGCTCGGCGCCTACCTGTTCCTGTGCCGAACGTGGGAGCCCGGTGACCGGGTCTGGATGTTCGGCTTCAGCCGCGGTGCCTACACGGTGCGCGTGCTCGCGGCCTTCGTCCATGTGATGGGCCTGCTGCCCGTCGACCAGCTCGACCTCGCGAGCTACGCCTTCGGCACCTACAAAAAAGCCAGCTCCGACGCCCAGAAATCCGACGGCACGTTCGACTATGCTCCGTTGAAGGAAGCCTGGCATTTCAGCCAGATTGCCGGCGGCCGCAACATCGCCATCGAGTTCGTCGGGGTCTGGGACACCGTGGCCTCGATCATCGTGCCGCGACAGGACAATTTCCTGTTCGACCTACAGACGCTGCTGTTCACCCGCACCAATTCCAGCGTCAAACGGTTCCGCCAGGCGATCTCGATCGACGAGCGCAGGCGCATGTTCCGACTCAATCGCTGGATCGAGCCGCAGAAATTTCGCTCGGATCCGTTCGATCCGGCGACGGAGGTGGAGCAGGACATCCGCCAGGTCTGGTTTGCCGGCGTGCACTCCGACGTCGGCGGCGGCTATCCGGAAGACCAGAGCGGACCGTCAAAGTTTCCGCTGATCTGGATGCTCGAGCAGGCCAAGGCGGCCGGACTGCACATGGATCGGGCGCTGATCGATCATCTCGCCTGGGGGATGCCGTTGCCGCCGCACAAGCACGACTATGTGCCGCCGAGCGCAACCGCCCCGCTGCACAATTCGCTGACCGCCGCCTGGGAAATCCTGGAATGGATTCCGAAGCGCGACAAATGGAAGGAATGGCCGGAGCGGAAATCCTTCTTCGGCTTCTATCTGCCGATGGGCGAGCCCCGTCCGATTCCGGATGGCACAACCATCCACGCCTCGGTGCTGGAGCGCATGGAGAAGGATCCGGCTTACAAGCCGATCAATATGCCGAAGACCTACAACGTCGAGCCAATGACGCCGCCCCCGGCGCCACCCGCGCCGACGGCCTGACGGCTTGAAGGCCTCAAAGCATGATTTAACCGCGAAGGCGACCTGCTCCCTCTCCCGCTTGCGGGCAGGGCAATCACATATGGAATGAACCGATTCTTCCTCGCCGTCATGGCCGGGCTTGTCCCGGCCATCCACGTCTTTTCTTCGCGTGGAAACGTAGACGTGGATGCCCGGGACAAGCCCGGGCATGACGAGTTTGTGGGAACTCCGATCGCCTCAAACGGTCATATGCGATTGCCCTACGCTTGCGGGGGAGGGCTGGGGTGGGGGTCTCTCAGCGAGTCACATTGTGGAAAGAGCCCCCACCCGTATCGCATCTTCGATGCGATACGACCTCCCCCGCAAGCGGGAGAGGTGCAGCGAGTTTGCGGTTAGATCAATCCAATCACTTCATTTCAGGCGTCGATCGCGTCCTTGATCCGCTTGCGGCTGAGCGGCAGCTCGCGCAGCCGCTTGCCGGTTGCATGCGCGATGGCATTGGCGAGCGAGGCGGCGGCCGGGCCCTGCCCGGTCTCGCCGCTGCCGAGGAACGGCTGGCCGGGGCGGTTGATGATGTGGACGGCGATACTGTCGGGCACCGCATTGAAGCGCAGGATCGGGTAGGTCTGCCAGTCGATGCTGGTGATCCTCGTCTCATCGAAGGTGACACTTTCATAGAGCGTCCAGCTCGTCGACTGCACGATCGCGCCCTCGATCTGGTTGGTGATGCCGTCCGGATTGACGACCTGGCCGGCGTCGACGGCGGCGACCGCGCGCACCAGCCGGGCCCGCCCGGTTTCTCGATCGACCTCGACCTCGGACGCGATGGCGCAATAGGCGGCGAGATTCTTGTAGCGCGCGAACGCGAAGCCGTAGCCGCGATTTCGGGGCGGCTGCTGCCCGCGCGTCCAGCCGAACTCCCCCGCGGCCTTCTCGACCACCGCGCGGCCGCGCTGGTCGTCGAGATGCCTGAGGCGAAACTCGACCGGATCGGCGCCGGCGAGACCGGCCAGTTCATCCATGAAGCTCTCGGTCGAGAACACGTTGTGATAGGCGCCGAGCGCGCGCATCGCGGAGATCCGCACCGGCATCGCGGGGATGAAGTGATGGATCACATGCGCGTTCGAAAAATTGTAGATCGGGATCGCGTTGCGATCGCCGCCGCCTTCCGGCAGCGGCAACGGCTTTGGTGCGGGCACCGCGAATGATCGCGCCATGTGCTGGGCCGCAAGCAGCGCGCCGGCGCCGCCCGGCCGCATCGAATGGGTGTTGCTCCACACCGCAAAATTCCAGTCGGCGATCTTGCCGTCGGTCGTCAGCGACGCGCTCAATTTCGTCACCATCGCCGGGCCATAGGGCTCCCAGCCATGCTCCTGCTCGCGCATCCACTGCACCCGGATTGAGCGCCCTGGCAGCGCCCGGGCGATCAGCGCAGCGTCGGCCGCGGCATCGTCGGCGCCGTTGTGGCCGTAGCAGCCGGAGCCTTCGATATGGATCAGGCGGATGCTGGCGGGCGTCATGCCGAGCATCTCGGCGATTGCCTGCCGGTCGGGATAGACGCCCTGCGTGTGCGTCCACACCGTCAGCGCGCCATCGACGAATTGCGCGACCGCGCAGGACGGCCCGATCGAGCCGTGCGACTGGTAAGGCCGCGTGTAGGTCGCTTCGAGCGACCGCGCGCCGCGCACCGTGGGATCGCTACGCTGGAAGATCGCGAAATCCTGCGACGGCAACGCAGTCAGCACGTTGGCCAGATCGTGCTGGTTCGGCAGCTTCGCGCTCTCCCGCCACTTCGCCGCGGCGGCCAGCGCGTGCATGGCCTTGACCGCCGAAAATTCCTTGTCCGCCACCACGGCCAGGAAGTTGCCATCGCGCACGATTTGAATAATGCCGGGCATTTTCTCGATCGCGGCCGTGTCGCATTCCACGAGCTGCGCGCCGTAGCTCGGCGGGCGCACCACGCGCGCATTGCACCATACCGGGAAGCCGCATGTCCTGCACATAGGCCGCGCCGCCCGTGACCTTGGCCGGAATATCGACGCGCGGCACCGGCTGGCCCATCACCTTGAAGCTCGCCGGATCCTTCAGGCTCGATGTCGGTTGCGCCTGGACGTGCAACATGTCCGCGGCGACAAGCTCGCCATAGCCCAGACGCCGGCCATCGGGAGCGATGACGGCCGCATTCTCGGTTCGCAAGCCGTCGGGTGGCAAGTCGAAGCGCCTTGCTGCCTCCGAAACCAGCAGCGCGCGCGCCTGCGCCGCGGCATGCAGGATCGCCGTGCCGCTGTCCTGCATCGAATGACTGCCCGATGTGTAGCCCTCATTCGCCGTGAGCTTGGTGTCGGCGGTGATGACCTTCAGCGCATCGAAGGGAATATCGAGTTGCTCGGCCGCGATCTGCTGGAACGCGGTGCGGAATCCCTGGCCGAGTTCGGCCTTGCCCGTAAAGGCCGTGACCTGGCCGTTGGCATCGATACGGATCCAGGAATCCAGATTGGGCGATTTGGCCAGGCTGCCCGGCAACGCCGGGCTCTGTGGCTTCTGCTCCTGTGCGATCGCGTCGCGCAGCGAGAAGCTGACGATCAGCGCGCCGGCGCCGGCCAGCACGCTGCGGCGATCGAGAACCACCGGCGCGGTCATCGGACGCTCCTGTCGCTTGCGGCGTCGGCCGTATCCATCAACCTGGCAGCGCGGTGCACCGCGCGCAGGATGCGCATATGGGTGCCGCAGCGGCAGAGATTGGGCTCCAGCTCGGCGCGGATCTGCGCATCCGATGGCTTCGGGTTGCGCATCAGCAGCGCCTGCGCGCGCATCATCATCCCGGCGATGCAGTAGCCGCACTGCGCCGCCTGCTCCTCCATGAAGGCGCGCTGGATCGGCGCCGGCGCGGCCACGGTGCCGAGCCCTTCGAGCGTCGTCACCTGCTTGCCCTCGACCAGGACCAGCGGCGTGACGCAGGACAGCACCGCCTTGCCGTCGACGATCACCGTGCAGGAGCCACATTGCCCCAGCCCGCAGCCGAACTTGGCGGCATTGAGCGCCAGATCATTGCGCAACACATAGAGCAGCGGCGTATCCGGCTCCGCATCGACCTGATGATCCCTGCCATTGACCTTCAATGTCATCATGGCTTGCCTCGCTGTCTGGATTCCGCCGGCGTGTCGCGCGCCGCAAGCGACGTCGCCTGCACCGCCCGCGCATCGCGCACCGCCTTGTCGAGATTGGCCCACGCCGGCCGCTTGCCGAACCGCTCGCGCAGATAGGCCGTGAGCGCGACCATCTGCGCATCATCGATGCTGCTGGCGAAGCCCGGCATGATCGGGCTGCGCTCGCCTTCGACGGCGCCAACGCCCGACAGCACGATATTGAGGAGGTTGCGCGGGTCGGGGCTTGCGATCGCCGTGCTGAGCGCGAGATTCACGCCGCCGTAGGGCAGCGCGCGGTTGCCCTCATGGCAGGAGGCACACGCCGCGGCATAGATCGCTGCGCCGGCCGCATGGGTCTGTGCCGCATCATCGGAAGACGATTGTGCGACGACGTCGGCCGGCCGTTTGCGATCCGGCGCCGGCGCGCCCGAGATATCGGCCATGTACACGGAGATGGCCCGCACGTCGCTGTCGGGCACCGTCGCCAGATTGCCGACCACTTCGGCCATCGGCCCGCGCGCGGTGCCATGATCGGCCTGCCAGCCGTGGCGCAAATAGGCGTAGAGCGCGTCGGCGGTCCAGCGCACCGGGGCGTGCGAGGTGTCGTTCAGCGCGTAGGCGTGCCAATTGTCGACCTCGCCGCCCGCGAACTGCGCATTGACACGCTCGGCGCCGAGCGCGTTGCGCGGCGTGTGGCAGGCGCCGCAATGCGCGAGCCCCTCCACCAGATAGGCGCCGCGGTTCCATTCCGCGCCCTTCGCCGAGTCCTGAGGGGCATCGCCGCTGCGCAGATACAGCAGCTTCCACCCTGCAATCAGCGGTCGATAGTTCAACGGAAACGAAAGCTGATTCGCCGGCGGCGACGCGTGGACCGGCTGTCGCGTCATCAGGAACGCATAGAGTGCCCGGTCGTCCGCATCCGAGACGTTGGTGAAATGGTCATAGGGAAAGGTCGGATAGAGATGCTGGCCATCGCGCGCCACGCCCGAGCGCATCGCGCGGACGAACGCCTCTTCCGGCCAGCGCCCGATGCCGGTTTCGGCATCCGGCGTGATGTTGGATGAGAAGACGATGCCGAACGGCGTTGGAACCGGGAGCCCGCCGGCATAATTCGCGCCGCCCTGCACGGTATGGCAGGTGTTGCAATTGCCGATCGCGGCGAGTTCGCGGCCGCGTTTGACCACATCGGGGTCGAAGGTATCAGCCCGCGGCGGCGCAATGGCGGCAATCTGCGGCCGCCAGGCGACGGCAAAGGCCGCCGCCGCGCCCGCGACCAGCACGATCGCGGCAATGCCTGTGATGATCCGCAGCTGACCAGTCATGCTGAATTGAGTTTGTTGTTGGGACGTGTATTAACACCTTTCGTTCCGGTATCGTTCGGCCAGAAGACCTCGATCACCGCCTGTTGACCTCAAGGAATCCTGAAAATCCCAAAGGGATCGCGCAAGGGATCATGACCGCCCAGCCCGCCCTCGATCGCGCATCCGCCCCGTCTCGCGATGCGCTGTCCGTGCTCAGTTCCGTGTTCGGCCTGTCGGGCTTCCGCGGCGCGCAGGAAAAGATCATTCGCCGCGTCACCGATGGCGGTAATTGCCTGGTGCTGATGCCGACCGGCGGCGGCAAGTCGCTGTGCTATCAGCTGCCGTCGCTGCTGCGCGACGGCTGCGGCATCGTGGTGTCGCCTTTGATTGCGCTGATGCGCGACCAGGTCGCGGGCCTCACTGAAGCCGGCGTCAACGCCGCGGTGCTGAACTCGACGCTGTCCTATGAGGAAGCCTCCGAGGTCGAGCGGCGGCTGCTCGCGGGCGATCTCGACCTACTTTATGTGGCGCCGGAGCGGCTGCTGACGCCGCGCTGCCTCAGTTTGCTCGGCCAGGCGCAGATCGCGCTGTTTGCGATCGATGAGGCGCATTGCGTCTCGCAATGGGGCCATGATTTCCGCCCGGAATATATCGGCCTGTCCGCACTCGCCGAGCGCTTCCCCAAGGTGCCGCGCATCGCGCTGACCGCGACTGCGGACGCGCTGACGCGAAGGGAGATCGCCGAGCGGCTGCAGCTTACCGACGCGCCGCAATTCGTCGCGAGCTTCGACCGGCCCAATATCCGCTACGAGATCGTCGACAAGCAGAATGCGACCACGCAGCTGAAGAACTTCATCAAGGAGCGGCATGCCGGCGACGCCGGCGTGGTCTATTGCCTGTCCCGCGCCAAGGTCGAGGACGTCGCGGCGGCGCTCAGCGAGGCCGGCATTCCGGCGCTGCCCTATCATGCCGGGCTCGATGCCGGCGTGCGCGCCCGGCACCAGGACCGCTTCCTCAACGAGGACGGCCTCGTGATCGTCGCCACGATCGCCTTCGGCATGGGGATCGACAAGCCCGATGTGCGCTTCGTCGCGCATCTCGATCTGCCGAAGAGCATCGAAGCCTACTACCAGGAGACCGGGCGTGCCGGCCGCGACGGCAAGCCGTCGGCGGCATGGATGGCCTACGGCCTGTCCGACATCGTGCAGCAGCGCCGCATGATCGATGAATCGACCGGCTCCGACGCCTTCAAGCGCGTCTCGGTCGGCAAGCTCGACGCACTGGTTGCGCTGGCTGAAACGGTGCATTGCCGCCGGCAGCGCCTGCTCGGCTATTTCGGCGAGACCCGTGCGGAGGAAAGCTGCGGCAATTGCGACAACTGCCTGACGCCGCCGCGCGTCCGCGACGGCAAGGTGCTCGCACAAAAGCTGCTGTCCTGCGCCTACCGCACCGGGCAGCGTTTCGGCGCCATGCACCTGATCGACGTGCTGGTGGGGCGGCTGACCGAACGGGTCAAGCAGTTCAACCACGACCAGCTGTCGGTGTTCGGCATAGGACGCGAGCTCAACGAGAAGCAATGGCGCGCGGTGCTGCGCCAGTTGGTGGCGATGGGCCATCTGCGTGCCGACAGCGACGCCTTCGGCGCGCTTGTTCTGACCGACAGCGCCCGCGGCGTGCTGAAGGGCGAGACCGCGGTGATGCTGCGCGAGCAGCCGGAAGGCGCGCGCAACCGCGCGGTCCGCGGCAAGTCGCGCCGCGGCGAGCTCGTGCCCGCGGCCGACAGCCCGGGTGGCGTCGCAAATCCCGCCCTGCACGCGGCGTTGCGCGCCTGGCGCTCGGACGTCGCGCGCCAGCGCGGCGTGCCGGCCTATGTCGTGCTGCACGATTCCACCATCGACGGCATCGCCGCGATGCGGCCGGACACGCTCAGCGAGCTGCGCAACATCGCAGGGATCGGCGACAAGAAGCTCGAGCATTACGGCGACGAGCTGATCCGCATCGTGAAGACGACAGGAGCGTGACCGGTCCTCTCTACGCCGAAGCGACGACAGTCGCTTTGGCCGGCGCTGAGACCGAGGGAGCCGCAGCTCAACGCTGGTCAGCGAGACAGCATTTCTTGTATTTCTTGCCGCTGCCGCACGGGCATGGGTCGTTGCGCCCGACATGGCGCAAGGGATTCCTCACGGGTTCGGTGTGGCTCCACAATGTATCGAGATCGTCCCCAAAGGGGGCATCCAGATCGTCGAAGGTCTCGTTGTAGCCGTAGTCGGTCCCTTCCATTTCCTGGACCGCATCCTTGATATAGCCGAGGCCAACTTCCTCGAATCGTGCGATTTCCTCGGGTCGCTGCTCGGCATCGACGAGCATCTCGTCGAACTCGCGGCGTTCTGTCATCCAATCGGGTATACGCCCGTCATCGAAAGCGCGATACGCCAAGGGCGCCAGCTCGCGCAGCCCCAGGAGGGCAATTGCCTGCTGCCACGCGTACCAGGCATGGTTCTCGTCATCCGCCAGGTTTTGCTCGTGGAATGCTTTGAGCAGGCGCTGCATGCGCTCCCGCCCGATCATCCCATTCCATGTGAGGAAGGTGGCCGCGCCGAGAACCTGCTCGCGCGCAAATTGATCGACGGACTGATCCACGACCAGACTCAACAAGGCGTCGACATCCCCGTCAAAGACACCCGCGACAATGCGCGCCATGCTTTCGGTCAGGCAGTCACCCAACAGGTCATCAAGTTCGCTTTCGGGTCTGCGCAGCAGTCGCAGCAGGTCGCGGCAAACATCCGTGTCACGAGCTCCACCGAGGATGTAGACACCTCGGAACAGCAGCCTGGCCTCATCGTCGGACAGTTCCTCGCCGTTCCCTGCCCGGGCGACGATGGCGCGCAGCGCGGGGGCCGCTTCTTCCATTCTGATCAGGCACATTCCGACTGCGGCCGCAGGCAATTGTTTCTCGGTCGCGACGGCCTCAAGATAGTCTTCGATCGGCCCCAAATCGCCCCGCTCGAAGATAGCTTCTACTTCTTCCTTCTTCATGGGACCTCGATCTTTGCGGGCAGATGAACGGTCACGACAGAACAACTACCCGATCACCGCTTATCCTCATCCTCTCCCAGAGACAGCATAGGAGCTATTCGCTGGACGGCAATACGCTTGCTTGCGGGCCGCGCCGCCCTCGCCCTAATCTTTGCCTACCGCGTCCAACGAGGCGCGGACGAGACATAACGATATAGGGAAGAGGCGGCCCATGGCTCAGGAGAGCACCGCGCGCAAGACTGTGCGCCCTGCCGAGACCGGAACGTTCGATGCCGTGGTGATCGGCGCCGGGTTCGCCGGCATGTACATGCTGCATCGGCTGCGCGGACTCGGCTTCACCGCGCGGGTCTATGAAGCCGGCGGCGGGGTCGGCGGCACCTGGTACTGGAATCGCTATCCCGGCGCGCGCTGCGACGTCGAGAGCCTGCAATATTCCTTCTCGTTCTCCGAGGAACTCGATCAGGACTGGAGCTGGTCGGAGAAATATTCTCCGCAGCCTGAAATTCTCGCCTACGCCAATCACGTCGCCGATCGCTTCGACCTGCGCAGCCAGATCGTGTTCGACACCCGCGTCACCGCGGCGACCTTCGACGAACAGGCAGGCACATGGCTTATCGAGACCGACCGCGGCGACAGGGTTACCGCAAAATTCTGCATCATGGCGGTCGGCTGCCTGTCGGCGCCGAACCGGCCGGCTTTCCCGGGCATGGCGGATTTCCGCGGGCCGATCTATCACACCGGCGAATGGCCGCATGAGGGTGTCGACTTCAGCGGCCTGCGCGTCGGCGTGATCGGCACCGGCTCATCGGCAATCCAGTCGATCCCGATCATCGCGCAGCAGGCCTCCGAGCTCACCGTGTTTCAGCGCACCGCGACCTGGTCGGTGCCGGCGTGGAACGAGCGGCTGTCGGCCGAATATCTCAAGGAAGCGAAGGCGCATTATCCGGAGCTGCGCGCCAAGGCCCGTGCGCGCCCGACCGGCTTCTATTTCCAGTTCAACGCCCAGCCCGCCTTGCAGGCGAGCGAGCGGGAGCGCGAGCAGCAATATGAAGAAGCGTGGCAGCGCGGCGGCCTGCCCTTCCTCGGCGCGTTCGGCGATCTCCTGTTCGAGAAGGCCGCCAACGACACCATCGCCGATTTCGCGCGCGAGAAGATCCGCGGCATCGTCAAGGATCCCGCCACCGCCGAGCTGCTGTGCCCGCGAAACGTGTTCGGCTGCAAGCGGCTCTGCGTCGACACCAATTACTTCGAGACCTACAATCTGCCGCATGTGAAACTGGTCGACGTGTCGACGACGCCGATCGATCGCTTCACGACGGAAGGCATTGTCGTCGACGGCACCGAATACAAGTTCGACGCGATCGTCTCCGCCACCGGCTTTGCCGCCATGACCGGCTCGTTCGACAAGATCGCGATCACCGGCCGCGGCGGGCAGACGCTGGCCGAGAAATGGCGCGCCGGCCCGCGCGCCTATCTCGGTCTTGCCTCCGAGGGCTTTCCGAACCTGTTCATGATCACCGGGCCCGGCAGCCCGTCGGTGCTCGCCAGCATGATCCAGGCGATCGAGCAGCATGTCGACTGGCTGGCGGATTGCATCAGTCATATGCGCGACATCGGCGCCGGCACGATCGAGGCGGTCCGCGACGACGAGGACGCCTGGGTCGCCCATGTCAACGACGTCTCCACGGTCTCGCTGCGCTCGACCTGCAGCTCTTGGTATGTCGGCGCCAACATCCCGGGCCGCCCCCGCGTGTTCATGCCCTATATCGGCGGCTTCCCGATCTATGTGCAGAAGTGCAATGAGGTGATGAACTCGGGTTACGACGGCTTCGTGCTGCAGGGCGGGCGCAACGGCAATGCGCCGCCGCAGGTGCGCTTCACCGAGCGCTGGCAAGTGCCGCTCGACATCGAGGTGATCTCGCCGGCCGCGGTTGCCGCGAAGCGGGTTCCCGTGGTCTGAGGGCCGGCGGTATCCCCGCCGGGATTGCGCATGATAGTGTCGCGCCGGTCCGCGCTTGGCATCGCGGGGAGCGCACGGGGGACGATGGCCGACACGGCATTGCAGGGACTGGTCGAGCGGATCGGCGCGGATCACGTCGTGCGCCGGCTTGGGATCGAGGCCGCGCATGAGAAGCAGGTGTTCGGCCAGGGCACGCTGCTGTTCAATGTCGAGAACTGGAAGCTGGCGCCGCGGATCATCGAGACTGCGCTCAAGGTGACCGGCCTGCACGGCCGCGCGCGGCGCAACGCCGATAGGGTCGAGGTGCGGCGCAATCTGGTGACGTCGGCGCGGCTGCCGGCGGCCTTCGACGGCTTCACCATCCTCCAGCTCAGCGATCTCCATGCCGACATCAGCCAACGCGCGATGCGGCATCTGATGGACATCGTGAGCGATATCGCCTGCGATATCTGCGTTCTCACGGGCGACTACCGCGGCAAGACGTATGGGCCGTTTGAAACAAGCCTCGCGTTGATGCGGGATCTGTGCGCGCGGATCAAGCTGCCGCGCTACGGCATCCTCGGCAATCATGACAGCATCCGCATGACGCCGGCACTGGAGGCGATGGGCATCAGGATGCTGTTCAATGAGCAAGAGCCGATCACGCGCGATGGCGCGACGATCCACCTCGCCGGGATCGACGACGCGCACTTCTACCGTACCGACGACATTGCAAAGGCTGCCGCGGCGATCCCGCGCGATACGTTCTCGATCCTGCTGGCACACACGCCGGAATCCTATCGCGCGGCGGCGGCCGCCGGCTTCGACCTGATGCTGAGCGGCCATACCCATGGCGGCCAGCTCTGCCTGCCCGGCGGCATCGCGATCAAGCTGGAGGCGCGGCTGCCGCGCCGGATGGGCAGCGGCGCCTGGCGGTTCGGTGAACTTGCCGGCTACACCTCGGCCGGCGCCGGCACCAGCCTCGCGCCGGTGCGGCTGAATTGCCCGGCCGAGATCACGGTGCATACGCTGCGGCGGCTCGGTTGAGCTCCGCCCGTACCTGGCAGGCGCCCATTGCCAAAATATCGAAAACAACCCCATGCAAAGGAGCCGGAGGCCGCCCGGACGTCGCAAGGAAAGACGCGTGGCCGGTAGCCAGATGCAGTCGCCCTGCCGTAAGGACGGGAAGAGGGCGTAGCGGAGGTCTCAATTGCCCTTCTTCGCGTTCGCGCTCTGCTCGTTCACCGTGCAGGTGATCAGCAATGTGTAGCCGCGCGCATTCTTGGCAATCTCGGCGGTTTCCTTCTTCATCTCCTCGCGCCACTCGGCGGTCCGGTACGCCACCGCGCTGTTGTCGAGAAAGTCGCGCAGCGCGCCGGTCTTGATCGCGAAATTGATGTTCTCCGGGATGGTCCCCGTCGCCCGCGCCATCCTGACCGCGTCGAGTTTGGCAGCCACCACGCCGACCACCGCGCCGGTGAGGTCGAACAGCGGACCGCCGCTGTTGCCCGGCTGCACGGCGGCGCTGATCTGCAGATGACGGGTATCGTTGAGGATGCCGCTCAGCGAAGAGACAATGCCCGTGGTGACCGTGAAATCGGATGTCAGCAATCCGTGATAGGGATAACCGATCGCCACCACGCCGTTGCCGACCAGGATGGGGTTTTGCCTGAGGCTGACGACATCCTTGAACGGGGTCGGCGCCTGCAGCAACGCGAGATCATTGGTCTCGTCATCGGACACCAGGCGCAGCTTGACCGGCGCCTCGCCGCTCAGGTTGCCCGTGATCTCGCTGCAGCCGCCGACGACATGGTGATTGGTGACGACGTGGCCGCTGCTGCTGACCACAAAGCCGGTCCCCGTCCCCGATCTCGCCTGCTTCGCCGGCGGCGCGCTGGGTGCTGCCGCCTGCTGCGGCGGCGCCGCCGCAGGCTTTGTCGCGACCGCGAACTCGCCGGCATTGGAGACGCCGTTCTTCTTCACCGAGACGACGCAGTTGAGCAGTGCCGGCAGCAGCTGCGCGGTCTGATTGAGGTTGAACTGAAACAATTGTCCCTGCGCGAATGCCGTCATCTGGCGCGCTTTGCGGAACTGGTTGATCAGGCTGGAATTCACTGGCATCTCGACATTGACGAGCTGGGTGCCGAGCGGCATGCCGTAGACGTTGAACGCCGGCTGGCCGTCGAAGGTCAGCGCCAGCGGAAAGGCCTCGCCCGGCGTCAGACGCCAGCTGTCATGGGCAAAGCCGAGCCGCCAGCTGCCATTCTCGGCGATCGACACCATGAAGAAGATGCCGCTTTGATAGGTGGTGCCCGCCGAGCAATGGGTGAAGGCGCCATTCTTGTCGTTGGTGAAAGCACCGCCCTTCCAGTTGCCGACCGTGATCGAGCCGTAGGGACCGCGGGCGCTCGACGGAGTTGCAGACGCAAACAGCCACGCGGCCGCAACGACCGCCCAGATCGCAACTCTCATGACGCGCACTCCCCCAGCCACAACCCATCATAGGAGGCGGCGAAATTCATCCGCAAGTGGTGCGCGGCTTGGTCTTTGGTCCTGCGGCCACGCAAGTCCGCCGCGGATGAGGCGATCGCCACACCCTCAGGTTACAGAACCTATGTTCCTATTATGTTCCTATGTCAACCGAGGTACTGGCCGTATTTAAGCCCCGTGTCCCAAGTTGAATCTTGGAATGTCTTAATTCCGATTAAGCGAACGAAAACCGTAACTTGGCCGATGTTCTCGGCAAGACTACTGAGTCGCACGCCAGATGTTCTGGCTTTTGCAATCCGCCAAGTGTTCCCCCTCCACAGGGCAGAAGTGTTACCGGGGTTCTCCGTGGGTGAACGGAGTTCCAGCCTCCGCTACCGTCCCCCTTAGCATTCCGCATGGAATAAGCCCGCCATCGCAGGGGTTGGAAGCTGAGGGAGGTCGAGCAAGCCATGGAAAGCGAAAGCGCGCCTTCAGGGCCGGGTGAAGCCGCATGGGAAGCGTTGACATTCGATGAGCCGGTCAACGTCGCGCTAGCCATCTGGGCGGCGCTATTGGTGGCCCACGTCATCGCGGCGTCGGTGTATTATTGGCGGGAGCAGCGCAGCCCGGAATGGTTGGCCGCTCTTGCGATTTTGGCATACTTGCCGATCTTGGTGCCGATCGTCTGTCTCGGCCTAATTCTAAAATATCTGATCCGACCGCTGATCGGACAAATAAAACTGTTCCGGCGAAGGTCCGATATCAAAGGCGTCGTTGAGTAAGGCCGCCTCAGTTGGCGGCCTCTCCGTTTATGATCTCGATCCATCGGCGCAAGCTCGATTCAAATCGCTCGCGCACTTCTGCTTCCGAGTTAGCCGTCACGCCAAATGAGAGCGGCGCGTCCCTTCCTGTAGTTGCGATCCATTCTCCGCAAGCTCGCGACTGAGTCTCCGGCACAATCCCCAGCTTGGGGCTGAAACATGGGCAAATGCAGCCCCGGTCGAAGCGCCCTCTAATACGACACCATGACGTCGGAAGAGATGCGAGCGATGGCAGCGCAGTGTGATGATGTGGCCTTGAAGTTACTCGCTCCCGAGCGCGCCATTGTCCGGAACGTCGCAGCCCAATCGCGTATGCTGGCACACCAATCCGAGATGGCGACGTAGAGAGTGGCGATCAATCAGGCCTTCCAGCGAGACTGCTCCCCGTGACGCCCTCAAGGAAACGGCCCCAGCGCGTTGGAACGAACGCTGAGGCCGCCTTGCCGCGCCGCTGAGAATAAGGCGGCCCCGGCACGTAGCTAGCGCCGGGGCCGGAGGGATTGTCATTCCCATGAGAACTCGACCCTGCGCCCAATAGGTCTGTTCCCGCATTTGCATGGGAAAGTCAGCATGCGTTTTCATCGCAGATGCGATGCGGCACTCAAGCAAACGGCCCCAGCACTCGGGCAAGGAGGCTGAGGCCGAGGAGCGCCCGTGGGGTAGGGAAAGATTATGGACACCCCCGCGTGAGCTAGAACCTCGATGGTACGGAAGGGCATTTGCATATGTGAATGAGTGTCCTGATTTCCTCAAGCGAATGTCCTAACTGGGACAGCATCTCAACCGGGGTGCTGTCCGCATTTAGGCCCCGTGTCCCAAGTTGATTTTGGAAGTGTCCTAATTAGAAAACGGCCCCAGCGCCGGGAGAGCGCTAAGGCCAAGTTGACGTTTCCAATGAGCTACGGCAGTTCAGCCGATCAGAAGCCAGCCTAAGCTGATGATGAACGCGACGAGCGATATCCCCGCCAAGCCTATGAGGCTGAACTCGACGCCATCTAAATCGGTCCTGAACATAATGTTCAAAGCATTACACGTCGGATCGGCGGGCGCTTTAGCGTATGTCAGTCAGCGGCAGTGTCCCATTTCCAGATTCCACCGGGCAACGGGTGTCCTAATTCCCCTCTCCGAGTGTCCTAACCAGGACAGCACCTCAACCGGAGCATTGCCGCCAAGGCGGACGCTACTGCGGCTCCCCGACCGAGGATTGCGCCGGCGGATTTGGATCGCTGAACCAGCACCAGGATGCGAGGGCATGGACGCCGACGCCGATCAGGAAGATGCCGGCGTAGAGCTCGACTGCGTGATTCATCGCCAGCAGGCGGGCGTGCGGCGCGGCACCCTGACCCTGGTAGGTCCAGACCCAATGTCCCACGGCGACGATGCCAGTGCCGAGCGCGGCGATGCCTCGGCCGGTCGCATTCATCATCCTCACGCGATGGTCTCCCAACTCGCCCGGCCCGGCAAAAATACCGGGCGAAGCTGACGCGGACCTGACGTGGGACATGGAACGTAACTCGGATGCAGCCACGAAATCAGAAGCCCACCAGTTCCTTCCCCCTGAAAGGGGGAAGGTCGGGATGGGGGTCAGCCGCAGGCGATGCTGCAAGCGGAGAGAGCAGATCCCCACCCGCTTTGCTCTGCGAGCAAAGCGACCTCCCCTTTTCAAGGGGAGGTAAGAATGCGTAGCGCGGATGGAGCGGAGCGAAATCCGGGGATCGTGCCGCCGAGGGACCTACCCGGATTGCACAGAGCCTGTCATCGGGCGCGCGTTCGCGCGACCCGTTGGCTTCATCCGGGCTACGAGGCCACGAATTCAGAAGCCCGCCAGCTCCTTCCCCCTGAAAGGGGGAAGGTCGGGATGGGGGTCAGCCGCTGGCGACGCTGCAAGCGGAGAAAGCAGATCCCCACCCGCTTTGCTCTGCGAGCAAAGCGACCTCCCCTTTTCAAGGGGAGGTAAGAATGCGTAGCCCGGATGCAGCCACGAAATTAGAAGCCCGCTCGCCTCAGCCGTTCCTGAACGCGTAGGCGTAGCCGTTGAGCGCCGGTGCGCCGCCGAGATGGGCGTAGAGCACCTTCGACCCGGCCGGGAAGAAGCCCTTCTGGACCAGATCGATCATGCCCTGCATCGACTTGCCCTCATAGACGGGGTCGGTGATCATGCCCTCGAGCCGCGCGCTGAGGCGGATCGCCTCCTTGGTCTCCTCCGACGGCACGCCGTAGGCGGGATAGGCGTAGTCCTCGATCAGCACGACATCATCCTCGACGATGTCGCGGCCGAGCTCGACCAGCTTTGCGGTGTTCTGCGCGATCGACAGCACCTGCGCCTTGGTCTGCGCGGGCGTGAACGAACCATCGATGCCGATCACGTTGCGCGCGCGCCCATCGGCGGCGAAGCCGACCAGCATGCCGGCATGGGTCGAGCCGGTCACCGTGCAGACGATGATGTAGTCGAACTTGACGCCAAGCTGGCGCTCCTGCGCGCGCACCTCCTCGGCGAAGCCGACATAGCCGAGCCCGCCAAATTTGTGCACGGAGGCGCCGGCCGGAATCGCGTAGGGCTTGCCGCCCGCCGCCTTGACCTCCTCGATCGCCTGCTCCCAGCTCTTGCGGATGCCGATGTCGAAGCCTTCGTCGACCAGCCGAACATCCGCGCCCATCACCCGCGAGAGCAGGATGTTGCCGACGCGATCATAGACCGCGTCCTCATGCGGCACCCAGCTTTCCTGCACCAGCCGGCACTTCATGCCGATCTTGGCCGCGACGGCCGCGACCATGCGGGTGTGGTTCGACTGCACGCCGCCGATCGAGACCAACGTGTCGGCATTGGAGGCGATCGCATCGGGGATGATGTATTCGAGCTTGCGCAGCTTGTTGCCGCCATAGGCGAGCCCGGAATTGCAATCCTCGCGCTTGGCATAGAGCTCGACCTTGCCGCCGAGATGCTTTGACAGCCGATCGAGCTTCTCGATGGCGGTCGGCCCGAATGTGAGTGGATAGCGCGCGAACTTCTCCAGCATGCTGGCATCCTCTTTGGTGATCTGGAACGGCGGCCACAGCTATCACCCCTGGCGCGAAAGGTGCTCTCTAACTCGGCTCGCGCAGCTCCTGAAGATTGCTGGATTTGGCCCAGATGATATGTTTTCTCTCGCGAAATTCGCCAACGATGAGAGATTCTTCCATGCCCGCCCGGCTCGACCGCATCGACCTCAAGATGTTGAGATTGCTGCAAAAGAACGGCCGGCTCAGCAATGCCGAGCTGGCCGATCAGGTCGGCGTCAGCCCCGCCACCTGCCACCGCCGGACGCAAGCGCTGTTCGACGAGGGGTATCTCAGCGGCGTCCGCGCCATGGTGGCGCCGCGCAAGCTCGGCAAGGGCACGCTGGTGATGGTCGGCGTCGTGCTCGACCGCTCGACGCCGGAAAGCTTTGCGAGCTTCGAGCAGGCGGTGGCAAAGCTGAAATGCGTGCTCGACTGCCACCTCGTCGCCGGCGATTTCGACTACTTCCTCAAGATCCGCGCCGGCGACGTCGACGACTTCAAGCGCATCCATGGCGATCAGCTGATCGCGCTGCCCGGCGTGCGGCAGACCCGCACCTTCTTCGTCATGAAGGAGGTGGTGGACAATGCGGCGCTGGAGTTCTGAACCTGACGTGATCCCGACCCGGGCCGAGCGCCGCGAGCCGCCAGGTCGGCCGGCCTGCCCGAGAGAAGTAATCCCTTCATCCGACTTGATGGCCGGCGCAAACCGGCGCAGTCTCTCACTAAATCCCCGCGGGGGGCGGGGGTCGCGCGCGGATGCGCGGGGGACATCATCCGCGGATGACAATCATGAACGCCACGGCGATCCGACTGGTCATTCCGTTGCTGGCAGTTGCCGCCGGCGGCACTGCGGCGCTCGTCTTCGGCATCCGCCAAACCCAGCAAATCCTGGGCGGGAGCACGCCTTTGACGGCGACGGCACCATCCGCGCCAGCGGCTCCGGCGCGAGACCAAAACAAGACCTCGCTGGCAAAGGCGCAAACCGAGACCGCGGCCCTGGCCGACGTGCTGACAGGACCGGCGCCGGCACCAAGCGGCGACGCGGTGCCGGAGTTCGACGTCGTCAACATCGAGCCGACCGGCGAGACCGTTGTCGCCGGCCGGGCGCTACCGGGCACGACGGTGGAACTGCTGCGCAACGGCGAGGTGCACGATCGCGTCGTGGTGGACAAGTCCGGCCAGTTCGTCATGGTCCCGCGCCCGCTTCCGCCGGGAAACTATGACCTCACCCTGCGCATGACGCGCGACGGCAAGCAGGTGACCTCCAAACAAAGCGTGGCGGTGGCGCTCGAGGCTGCGACGAGGGAGCGGCCGATGGTGGCGCTGATGGCACCGGACAAACCGGTCCGCGTGCTGTCGCAACCTGCGGCCACGGCGCCGGCGGCTGGGAAAGTGGCCATCGAGGCCGTCGAGACCGAACCGGATGGCAAGCTCCATGTGAGCGGTCAGGCAGCTCCCGGCGCTACCGTCAGGCTCTATCTCAACGGCAGCTTGATCACGTCCGCGACGGCCGACGAGGCGGGGCATCTCTCGGTCACGATCAACAAGGGCGTGACGGCCGGCAACTATCAGGTGCGGCTTGACGACGTCGACCCCACCTCCGGCAAGGTCCGCGCGCGGGCCGAGGTGCCGTTCAACGTTCCGGACACGATGACGACCGCATCGATCCCGGCATCGCCAACCTCGTCCGGCCGTAGGGATGTGGCCAAACCACAGCTCGCCGCTGCGGCAACCGCCACCGCATCCGATGTGAAGTCCCCCTCCGCCGTGATCGTGCCGAAGATCACCACGACCACCGTCGCCCGCGGCGACAGCCTGTGGCGGATCAGCCAGCGCGCATTCGGCGCCGGACAGCGCTACGCCGTGATCTATCGGGCCAACTCGCAGCAGATCCGCAATCCCAATTTGATCTATCCCGGCCAGGTCTTCGTCGTGCCGGCAAAGTGAGACCGGCCTTCCGCCAACGGTCACTTGCCGGGAGATTTCAGGAACGCCACGATCCTGGCGCGATCTTCCGCCGAGCGCACGCCGGTATACGGCTTCATGCCGTTGCCCGACACCACGGCATCGGGATCCTCGATGAAGCGCAGCAGCGTGCTCTCATCCCAGACGATGTCGGATGATTTCATCGCCTCCGAATAAGGAAAGCTCGCAACCGATCCGGCCTTGCGGCCGACGACATTGTGCAGGTTCGGGCCAACGCGGTTGTCGCCGTCCTTGACCGTGTGGCAGGTGCGGCAGGAATTGTTGAACGCTTGCTCGCCGGACACGCCCGCATCCTGACCATGGGATGGCGACAGCGCCAGCGACATCAGCCCGCAAACGACGATGATGAATCCCGGCCGCATCGGTCACTCCGTCGGCAATTGCGCCAGGCAAACAGGCGCGCGCAGCACCAGGTCTCGGGTGCCATGCCGTCAACGCAGAGGCGGCGTGAAAGGTCCGCTCGCGGCAGGCCCCACATCTGGCGCAGATGCGCGCGCCGCACTAGATGTGCTGCCATGCAACACCCCGCCCTCGAGGATTTCGTCGCCGGCCACCAGCGCCTGTTTGTCCTGACCGGGGCCGGCTGCAGCACCAATTCCGGCATTCCCGATTATCGCGACAGCGACGGCAACTGGAAGCGGACGCGCCCGGTCACCATCCAGGCGTTCTTGGGCGAAGCGGCGACGCGGCAGCGCTATTGGGCGCGCAGCATGGTGGGCTGGCGGCGGTTCGGCCGGGCCGCGCCGAACGGCGCGCATCGCGCACTGGCCAAGCTCGAACAGCAGGGGCGCTGCGAGCTGCTGCTGACCCAGAATGTCGACCGCCTGCACCAGGCCGCCGGCAGCCAGCGGGTGATCGACCTGCACGGCCGGCTCGACGTGGTGCGCTGCCTCGGCTGCGGCGCGACGATGCCGCGCGAACAATTCCAGCACGAGCTGGCGCGACGAAACCCCGCCTGGCTCACGCTCGATGCCGCCGACGCTCCCGACGGCGACGCCGATCTCGAGCAGGATTTTTCGTCGTTCGTGGTGCCGGCCTGCGAAGCCTGCGGCAGCGTGCTGAAACCCGACGTGGTGTTCTTCGGCGAGAACGTGCCGCGCGATACGGTCGCGTCGGCGCAGGCGCATCTCGAGCAGGCCGACGCCGTGCTGGTGGTCGGCTCCTCGCTGATGGTCTATTCCGGCTTTCGCTTCGTCCGGATGGCAGAGCAGCGCGGCCTGCCGATTGCCGCCGTCAATCTCGGCCGCACCCGCGCCGACGAGCTGCTCACGCTCAAGATCGAGGATAGTTGCGAGAGCGCGCTGGCGTTTTTGCTGTAGGTCGCCTGTCTCTTCCCGTCATTGCGAGGAGCGACAGCGACGAAGCAATCCATCGTTCCGCATACGCGGAGGGATGGATTGCTTCGCTTCGCTCGCAATGACGACGGGAGAATTATCGCGTCACGCGCGGTGGCGCGGCGCCTTGGCCATCGGCATGTTGGCGTTCCAGTGCGTCCAGCTGACGCTGGCGAGGCTGCCGAGGTCCGTCGCCAGTGGGCGACGGGTCCGGCGCTCGTACTCCGCGATGCAGCGGCCCGACTCGCCGATCTTGCGCTGCAATTCGTCGATCGTCATCTGCGTCGCGCGGCCGCAATTGGCCTTGCCGAGCTGATCGGCCTCGATCGCCCTCAACGCCGCCCGCAGCTTCTTGAGCTGCGCGCGCTGCCAGGCAATGTGACTATCGCTGTCTGCCGTCATGTGGCCGCCACCATCTTCGATCGTTGCACGCCATTGGGAACCTCGATGTCGACCTCGAGCATCGAGACGAACTTGCCACGGTCCATCCGGACCACGACCTTGTCGGGATCGACGTCGATATGTTTGGAAACCACGCTCAGGATTTCCGAGCGAAGTGTCTCCAGGAGATCTGGCGCGCCGGTCCGGCCACGCTCATGCGAAAGCAGGATCTGCAACCGCTCCCGCGCGACGGGCGCCGATGCGGCGCGGCCGCCGAACAGCCGCATTACGTTCATCATGCCGCCCTCCGTCGCAGTAGCCGATCCATTAGTCCCTTGCGTTGAACCGGCACGGTCATCTCCACCGCCTCGCCCATCAGGCGGCGCACCGCGTCGGTATAGGCCCGCGCCGGCGCGCTGCTTGCTGCGTTCAGCGTGACCGGGCAGCCGACATTGGAGGCGCGCAGCACGTCCTGGCTTTCCGGGACGATGCCGAGCAAGGGAGTCGCAAGGATCTCCAGGATATCGTCGATCGAGAGCATCTCGCCGCGCGCCGCGCGGCCGGCATCATAGCGGGTGACCAGAAGATGCTTCTCGACGCGCTCGCCGCGCTCGGCGCGGACCGTCTTGGAATCGAGCATGCCGATGATGCGGTCGGAGTCGCGCACCGACGACACTTCCGGATTGGTGACGATAACGGCCTCGTCGGCGTAGCGCATCGCGAGCGTCGCGCCGCGCTCGATGCCGGCCGGGCTGTCGCACAGGATCCAGTCGAACTTGGTCTTGAGGTCGGCGATCACGTGCTTGACGCCCTCTTCGCTCAGCGCGTCCTTGTCGCGGGTCTGCGACGCCGGCAGCAGCCAGAGATTCTCCAGCCGCTTGTCGCGGATCAGCGCCTGCGGCAGCTTGGCGACGCCCTGCACCACGTTGATGAGGTCGAACACCACCCGACGCTCCGCGCCCATCACCAGATCGAGGTTGCGCAGGCCGACGTCGAAATCGATGACGACGACGTTCTGACCCATTTGCGCGAGCGCCGCGCCGAGCGCGGCGGTTGAGGTCGTTTTGCCGACCCCGCCCTTTCCAGACGTCACGACCAATACCTTGGCCATTCTCTCTCTCCTTGTGGTCGGTCAGTTCAATGGTGTAATGCGCAGCATTTCGCCCTCGAGCCACGCCTGGGCGGGCCGGTTGCGCAAGCTGTCGGCGATTTCTTCCGCAGTCTGGTAGTAGCCGTCGATGGCGAGCAGCTCGGCCTCGATCCTCTGGCAGAAGATGCGGGCCGCCGAATTGCCGTTGATGCCGGCCATCGCCCGGCCGCGCAGCGTGCCGTAGACATGGATCGAGCCGCCGGCGACGATCTCGGCGCCGGAGCCGACCGAGCCGAGCACGGTGACGTCGCCCTCGGCAAACACGATCGACTGGCCGGAACGGACCGGGCTCTCCAGCAGCAGCGACGGCAGCTTGGTCTTGTCCTTGTCCTTGTTTTTTTCCTGCACCTGCGGCTTCTGCGGCTCGACATGGGTGATCGCGCAGGCCCGGCCGCCGGTCAGAAGCGGCGGCATGTTGGCGCCGAGCTTCGATTCGTCGACGCCCTCGATGCCGAGGATGCGGATGTTGCGCTCACCGAGGCTGCCGATCAGATGCGCGATCGCGGTCTGGCTGAGATCGACCGCCGAGAGGTCGAGCACGATGGGCTTGCCGGTGAAGAAGCCCGGCGACTTCGCCAGCGTCGCGTCGATCTCGGCCAGCCAGGACACGACAGGCACGACCGGCGAGAAAACGAACGCAACGTAGGAACGGCCGCGCATGCGGACCTGCTGACGTGCGACCTGTTGAGTTGCGTCCATCGCCCCTGACTCGGTTGTCTTGTCGAATGGTTAACAATCGGACCGCATGGTTAATCAAAGGTTAACGCGGTCAGGGTTTTCACCGATTTGAACAGCGCTCGCCCCGGGGGCCTCGAAACGTGCTTTGGGGTTTGAACAGGTGCGGAATTGGAGGAGATGCGGCCGCGTTTTTGAGCTGGATCAATTTTCGTCGCGCCAGACGGGGTTATCATTGCGCGAGCGTTTGCAGACGACGTCATGACCCAAACCTACTGGATTGAGATCCTGCGGTGCCCGAAATGCCGACGCACGGGCCACGCTGAGCTTTCCGAGGTCGCCCCGCTTCGCAACCGAATTGTTCGGGTTTCGGAGGAATTCGAAGTTCGCGCCGACGAGCGCGGCGACGATTTCCAGTGCCGAGCCTGCAAGCTGCCAGCCCTGCCATGACAGCGGATGCCTTGGCGCGCATCTGCCAATCACGCCGAAAATCATCGTTGTAGCTATTCCGCCTTGATATTCGCCGACTTGACGATCGGCCACCATTTCTCGACCTCGGCGACTGCCTCAGGTCGATCACCCGGACGAGGTCGACGACGCAATCAAACTCCACCCGCGGGAGTTCGCGCCAACGGCGTGAGGCGCCACTTGGCGGCGGCGAGCGGCACGAGCTTGCGTCGGACGCAGCTGAGCGCGCGATGTATTTGCTCTACGCCCGAGGGAGGCCCGCGCTTCGTCGCGGGCCTCCCGGGAACGGCTATGCCGATCAGTGGACCGAACGGTCGGTGCGGGCAGCGGCCCGCGCGGTCGTCATCTTGTTACGGGGCGTCAGAACGCTGAGCTGATGCGGCGTCGCCGAAGTGGTCGCAACAGGCGCCTGCTCGCGGGCATTGGCGGCGCCAATCACGCCGGCCTGCACCGCCGAGATCGGCAGGCCCGCAGCCTCATAGGTCGGAAGTTCCGCAGCGGACGCGGCGGTTGCGCTCGCGATCGCGAGGGCGGCGGCAAGGGTGGAGAGGGAAATCTTGATCACGGAAGGCTCCTCAGTGGCACGTGAGAAGCAGAGTTAGTCAGCTATTATTGCAATGCAATATCAATATTGCCGCACTGCACAAACAATTGATCGCCGGCGTCCCTGGCGAGCACCAGGGGGTGTTGTGAAATGCTGCTCGTTACCTTCGGCTGTTAGGTATTGCCGCATGCTTCCCTGACCATCCGAGAGATCTCGGCGCGTCCGGTGGTCCGCAGCCGTTTCCTGCTGGTTGGCCGCCTGCCTCAGCTTCCGTAATGGCGTGATTGTATTCGCGGTGACGAGCGGCGTTCTCTGCTTGCCGCCGGCCGCTTGCCATAGTCTCGAAATCACGGTGACCGAATCGCTGGCTCATTGCCGACAAGCCCGCACGAATTCGGCCGGTCTCCTCTGTCGACCCGATGCGTCGCTCGACCTTCCGAACCGATGTTGGTGCAGGTCCACGTCGGGGTACCCAACAATGATGATCCGCCCTCCTAGAATAGCGGCTTGCCGTCCGCCTCACCGTGGTGCGATGACACCACTTTGATGCGTCGAGCTCGTCGCAGTCGTCGGAATGTTCGCCTCATCCGGAGACACCAATGCCGCGGTATTTTTTTCATATCCACGGCGGCCATTCAGTGCTCGATGATGTCGGCCTGGATCTTCCCGACATTTTCGCCGCACGGACGACGGCGATTGAACTGAGCGGCGAGATACTCAAGCACGACGTGACGGAGCCATTCTTGCGTCATCTTCGCTGGCATGTCGAAATCAGCGACAGCCCCGAGCCGGGCGGCCAGTCACTGTTCGTCCTTCAGTTTTCCATTGCGGCATGAATAGCAGCGAACGCAGCGCTCGCTTGCGGCGCCTCGTGGCCATCTTAAAACTTCGCGATCGAACGAAGCGTGCAAGCTTGATGTCCAGGAGGAGTACTCTGAAAGCCCCGGCGACACGCTGAGCGAAAGCTGCAATTCCCGTCCATTGTGGACGGACCAATCGCCGGCCTGCTTTGGCTCGCAGAAACCAATCACGACTCCACAATGGAGAAGAAGCTTTCTGCCGATTCGCTTTCAGGTATCACCGCCCGGTGTCTCGAATTTGTATTCGCGCCTAGACCTGACCTCGGAGGTCCCGCATGACAGCAAGGCACATCTGGTACGTCTCCTTCATTGATCAACGCGATGCTCCGCCCGACAGGCACGCACGAAGGACTGCGACATTCGTATCCGAACAGGATGCGAAGCAGTTCACAAGGAAACTGGCGGAGGACCAGCGCATCGAGAGACTTTCAGCTGGAACGATCAACCCGTACCGGCCCAAACGGGTCATCGGATCCAGAGACATTGGCCAGTGGCTTGGCAAAACCTAGCCCGCCATGGTGATCGGCAGTTGAGCTTGACCCCATCGTGCAACGACGATCCATCTTTTTAAGACGACCACGCCTGACACGCCCGAAGAGTAGTTGCGAATGCGAATGATGAAACCAGGTTACTGCGCTCTTGCTGAACCACAAGGGATGACGCAAACCGTATTCCGATGCTTGGCTTGGGGTTTGATCCTAGGCCTCTTCATCGTCACCGATACACCGCTGGCATTCCGTCCGCACACGTTGATATCGGCGAACATCGATCGTTTTGCAGCTCTGTTCATTATCGGGGTCGCCTTTTCGCTCGCCTATCCGAAGCACGTGCTGCCAATCCTGCTCGTCCTTCTCGCTATAGTCGTCGGCTTCGAACTCATCCAAAGACTGCTCCCCGACAGACATGGATACGTAAAGGACATGTTCGTCAAAGGCGCCGGCTGCTGTGCAGGCGTTTTCATCGCAACTGCCTTGCGACGCTCGTTTTCTGTAATCTCCAGGCGTACAGACAGCCCGTTGGCCTAGCGGGGATGATCATCGCGCACGAAGCTCGATGAAAAACGCCGGTCCGTCGCCGCTATTCGACGGATGGAGACCCGGTCGGCCCGGAATATGAGACGGCAAGCGTAGCAAGGACGGTCCTGTTGCTGATCTCGAGCTTGCGGAAGATGTGGTGCAGATGAACCTTGATGGTACCGTCGGCCACCTTCAGACGGCGGCCAATCTCCTTGTTCGACAAGCCCTCCGACACCAAGCGCATGATCTGACGCTCGCGGTCCGTCAGCACCGCAAGATATTTCTCCGGGATCGTCGTTTGCGCATAAGGGATGGCTTCTTCGTACGAGGGCGGAGGCAACGTCTTCTGGCCGTCGGCGACTTGCCGCAACGTCTGCAAGAGCGTTTCGGGCTCCTCCTCGCTCAGAAGAACACCGCAAGCTCCCGCTGCTGCGAGCATGGCGAGATCGCGATCCTCAACCGAGGCGGCAAGAAACACGAGCCGCACACCAAGCGCCCCGGAGTTTGCGACCTCGAGCATGGCCTGCCCAGAAATGTCAGGCATCGACATGTCCAAAATGGCGATGTCGGGCGCGAGGCTCTGTATTGCCTTGAAGCAGCTCGCAATATCATTGCAGCGAGCAACAACTTTGAAATCACGCTCTGCTTCGAGCAGGCAGTTCAGACCCAATAAAACGACTGGATATCTACTGGCAATGACTACACGACTGAAATGCATTTCCGATCAACCCTCAGTCCCCCCTCAGTTCAGATCGGCGCCCATGTCATTAATAAGTTACTCCAATATGAGACATTTCAGTAAGGTTTTGTTGTCGCTTGGTCCCGTGAATCTACCGCCTGGAGCGCGCCGACAAACACGATTCCACAACGCGTAATCGCAGCGACGATCCGACACACTCTCAGAGAGTGTCTGTCGACCAGGACCGAGAGACCACCCTCGTCAGTTTGGCGGCCCCAAATGCCTATAACCAACGGTATATAGGGATATTGGGGATTAGCATCTAACATTCTTAAATATTTTGAGAGTGGGTTAAGCGCTTTTCGTCCCAGGTTTGTTCCATCGACCGAATCTGAGGAAGCTTGTTTTTACGTCGTTCTTTTCAGCTGGGCGGGCCACCAAAAATGAACCGGGTTCAACCCTTCAACCGCTTGTATCATTGTAGCGTCCGGGAGAGTTTCCATGAGACGACGATATCCTTTTGCCATTGCGCTGGTTGGTGAAAATAGTCTTCGCAAAGAAGGCCTTGCAAGAATTCTAAATTCGGAGAATTTCGTCCTAACCTCGATATACGACGCCGATGATTGGCCCAGCGACGAGGCGCTTCAGAAAGCCGCTGCCAGTCCGGCATTGTTCCTCATCGTTCATAGTGGCGATGATTTTCGCCCGACAGTCGAGCAAATCGACTCGTTCAAGCGCCGTCACGCGGATGCACGTGTCGCAGTTGTCGCGGATCACTTTCATCTGAATGATCTGGTTGCCGCATTCCGAGCCGGCGCCACCGGATATTTCATCGACGTGATGAACTGCGACGCGTTCATCAAGTCCATCGAACTCGTCATGATGGGTGGGACGGTATTCCCGCCGGCATTTTTGGAGTCCGCTCTCGATACCGAGAAACGCGAGGTGGACGATGCCCCTGTACCCAACGATGACGATCATGCCGTCGCAACGGCAGATGACACGCTGGCTCAGCAACTTTCGCCGCGCGAAGTTTCAATTGTGCAGTGCCTGATTGAAGGCGATTCCAACAAGTGCATTGCGCGCAAGATCAAGATTGCCGAAGCCACGGTGAAGGTTCACATCAAGGCGATCCTTCGCAAGATTCGGGTTCAAAACAGAACGCAGGCAGCAATCTGGGGATTGAACCATCGATCTGCGGCTTGGTCGAGAAACAGCAGTTCGGCGCATCAGATCGTTGACGTGACCGAGCGGCTCCTCCCACCTGGCCGGGAAATTCCCAAGATCGCGAGAGCGGGCCGGCCGGCGCCACTTGGCGCGATCGACCATGCGGAGAACTACTTCGAGGTCTCCCTCACCAACGGCCATACCCGCAAGGACATGAGCTCAAAAGCCGACGGGGCGATCCGACTGCGGAAATAGCTGAGACTCGTCCGGTCTGGCGCATCGGCATCACCGCGCGGGATGATTTCCCGCGCGCGGCGAGCATTGACCACGCAGACGCGAAACGGAAGCGGAAATGATCTTGTTGACCGGCGGTGCCGGCTATATCGGATCCCACATCGCCGTCGCGCTACTCGACGCCGGGCTCGATGTCGTCGCGGTCGACAATCTTTCCAACAGCAACAGCGCCTCTCTCGAACGGATACGATCCATCTGCGGGCGATCGGTCATTTTCCGGCATGCCGATATCCGCAATGAAGAGGCGATCTACCAGATCCTGCGCGCCCACGACGTGACCGCGGTCATTCATCTCGCCGGCCTCAAGGCGGTGGGCGAGTCCAGCGCTCAACCCATCACCTATTACGACAACAACGTCGTGGGAACGATGCGGCTCGTGTCGGCCATGACGCGAGCATCCGTCAAGACGCTGGTCTTCAGTTCATCCGCAACCGTTTACGGGACACCCGCGTACCTGCCGCTGGACGAGAAGCATCCTGTCGCACCGATCAATCCATACGGCCGCACAAAATACTTCATCGAAGAAATACTGAAGGACCTTCATGAGTCCGACAAGGATTGGCGGATTGCCATCTTGCGCTACTTCAATCCGGTTGGCGCCCACGAAAGCGGACTGATCGGAGAAGATCCCCTGGATGTGCCGAACAATCTGTTGCCGATTGTGGCACAAGTGGCGATCGGACGGCGTCCGACGGTGCATGTTTGGGGAAACGACTATGATACTCCGGACGGCACCGGGATCCGTGACTTCATTCACGTTGTCGATCTTGCATCCGGACATCTGAGCGCCCTGAGCCAACTGAGACAGCCCGGCCTTCTGACGGTCAATCTCGGAACGGGAAGCGGCAGTAGCGTCATGGACGTGATCCGGACATTCAAGGAAGTCAGTGGCCGGCCCGTGCCGTATGTGATCGACCAACGCAGGGTCGGTGACGTCGCAATCTGCTATGCCGATCCAACTCTCGCGAAGAACCTGTTGGGCTGGACATCAACGCGATCGCTGACACAGATGTGTGCCGACCATTGGCATTTCCAGATGAAGAACCCGAATGGCTATCGCGGCGCGTAGTCGGCGAGAGCCATCTGCGTCTTCGAGAATTTCCGTCTTGTTCGAGGCCTGCTCAATCCCGAGCAAGCCAGGCGACTGCTCGCATCGGCGAGCTCAAGTCGCGCCGCCGCCTGGTTAAGCTACCACTCACCAATGGTCGCAATCGGCAGTATGGCAGGATGACGCACCGAATATTGGCTAATCCCTAATTGCCGCCATCACTTGCTGTACAGCAAGGCATCTTCGGGAGCGGCGCGCTATGGTTGTGCGAGCCGACTTACGTTGTTCAAGGTAGGACGGAATGCTTCTGGACAACGAGACGCCGGGCGCCACCATGTGTTCCGAGAGCTTCCACGCTCGCGACCATGGGGAGTCGGAAGCCCGACTCACAATAGGCCAGGTCATAGGTCGAACTGCCAGTCGTTTTCCGAACCAGCCGGCGATCGTCTCGAGCGCTTTCGAGCCTCTGACGTACAACGGTCTTGAACGCCAGTTGAACGCAATCCGCCGGCGGCTGCGCTTGGCCGGCTTCGATTGCAATACCCGGATCGGGGTCTTGATGCCGAACGGCCCGGAGGCGGTTCTCGCCATCGTGGCGGTCGCCTGCTGTACCACCGCGGTGCCCCTCGATCCCCGCCTCTCCCAGCCTGAAATCGAGCAGCGTCTCGACATGCTGAACCTGAGCGCCCTCGTCGTGCTGCAGGGCAGTGCCCCTGAAGCTCGCCAGGCCGCAGCCCGCAGAACGCTTGCCATCATAGAAGCCGCTCCGGTCGGACAAGGGCAGCTTGGGCTCGAAATCGACGTGCAAGTTTCCGCCTCCCCTGCCATCGACGCCGAGCCGGATCCGCGCTCCCCCGCCTTCATCCTGCAGACGTCGGGCACGACCGCGCGGCCAAAGCTCATTCCGTTCAGTCATGACAATATGCTGGCGGCGGCCGAACGCCTTCGGGCCTGGTTCGGCCTCACGTCCCGGGACCGATGCCTGAGCGTGTCGCCCCCGTACTATTCTCATGGGCTGAAAGTGACGGTCTTCACGCCGTTGCTGACGGGAGGCAGCATTGCCATCCCGGCGAACAGTGCGATCGTCGCACTCGATGAGTGGTTCGATGTCCTACGGCCGACCTGGTACTCGGCAGGCCCGACGCTTCACGCCACGGTGCTGGACAAGGCGCAGAGCCTCGAGAATGCGCAGACTGCACACACTTTGCGGTTCGCCATGTCAGGCGGCGCGCCGCTCCCGAGGATCGTGCAGGAAGACCTGCAACACGCTCTCGGCGTGCCGGTGCTGGAGCATTACGGCTCCAGCGAGGCGGCGCAGATCGCCGCCAACCAGCTGCCGCCCGGTCCGAACAGACCGGGCACCTGCGGGAGACCCTGGCCCGATACCGTGGCGATCGTTGGTGAAGATGGACATCCCTTGGCAGCCGGCGAGCGCGGAGAGATCTGGATTCGTGGACCGACCGTGACGTCGGGCTATCTCGATGAGCCGGAACTCAATCAAGCCGCTTTCACGAAGGGTTGGTTTCACACCGGCGATATCGGCAGCCTCGACGAAGACGGCTTCCTTTCGCTGCACGGCCGCCTGAGCGAGCTGATCAATCGCGGCGGTGAGAAGATTTCTCCCGCCGAGATCGAAGCCGCGCTATTGCGACATTCGGCCGTCGCCGAAGCTGCGGCCTTCGCGATCTCACATCCGCGCCTGGGCGAGGACGTCGCAGTCGCCATCGTCCCTCATTGCGGGGCGCAGCCGACCGCTGCGGAGCTTCGCCAGTTCCTGCAACGCGAGTTGGCCTCGTTCAAGATTCCGAGACACATTCTGACGCTCGACCATCTGCCAAAGGGGGTGACGGGAAAGGTTCAGCGGCGACGTCTGCGCGAGTTGGCCGACCGGCCACGGGGTCATCTGGCGCCGATGCCGGCGTCCGTCGCGAACGGGCCGTTGAATCTAGAAGCCGAGTTGCTGACGCTCTGGCGCAGGCTGCTCAAGAACCAGGCCGTGACCGTTGACAGCGATTTTTTTGCCAGCGGCGGAGACTCCCTTCTCGCGATGGAGATGCTGATCGAGGTCGAGCGGCTCGTCGGCTATCCCGTGCCGGAAACCATCATGTTCGGGGCAGAAACCATCCGGCAATTTGCCGCAAGGGTTTCCGCACAGACGGACACGTGGGCGACGGCGTTCTTCCAGCCCCATGAGTGTGGCACGCGGTCTCCGCTGTACTTTTTTAACGGCGACCTTGTCAGCGGCCACGCGAGTGTGCGGCGGCTGGTAGAGCTTCTGGGGCCGGATTATCCGATCATCTCGATCAATCCCCACGGTCTTCATGGGGAGCCGATTCCGGCCTCGATCGAGGCGATGGCCGCCGACCGCCTGCCGTTCATCCTGGCAAGGCAAGCGAGCGGTCCCTTTCTTCTGGGCGGCAAGTGCAATGGCGCCATGGTGGCGTTCGAAGTGGCCCGCCAGCTGATGGCAGCCGGCCACACGGTTGATTTGGTCACGATGGTGGACCCGCCGACTGTCAGTGCCCGTCCGATGCCACGGGCGATCCTGGGGCTGCTGAAGCCGCTGGTTTCCCCTTATCTCTTGCGTTGGACCTTCGAGCAAATGGTGAGACTGGAGCGATATCTGAAGCTCCCCGCGAACGGACAGACTGCGAGCGCCAAGGTCGCAATTCCGACGGCGTTGTGGGACGCTCATTCAATCGCAATGGCGCAGTATTGTCCGGCACCGCTCGAGATCCCTGTGGCCTTTTACGCGGCCGACCACGATGGCCGAGCGTGGCGGCATCTCAGCTCTCAACTGGAATTGATACAGGTGCCTGGCGGACACCCAGGCTGCCTGTTGATCGGTGCGGAACGGCTCGTGGATCACCTGCGGCGGAGATTTGAAAAACTCACCTCTGGATCGAGCGCCACGTGACAAACCGGACGTCAGCCATGGCAGGCCCTGGTGAGCGGGCGAGGGATCAAGGCCGTCGGACGCCGAAGGCTGGAGCGCGCTGCACCAGCCCTGAGCCCGGTCGATCACAGCTTCACCTCGGCACAGTTGCTCGGCCGGCACAAGAGGCTAGCGTGGGTACTCAGGAAGGGTCCGCACCTCGATCAAATTCCGGATATAGTTCGCGTTATCGGGTTCCGCCGAGGCAACGGTCGGAGACGCCCAATCACGACGTGTCCGTCAGAGGGATGCCTGTGTGTGACCAGCCACCCGTCGGATCTTGCGCGAGCGTTGCAGCCTGGTCCTTCGGTCTTCCCGTCGCGGCGCGCGTTCGGTCCTCTGGCGTTGGAACGGGAAAGCATGCCTGAGACGGTTACCGATGTCAGCCTGGATGCCCTGGAGAGCATTGCGTGGCTTGAAGCCTCCTGGAAGGAGCTCGAAGCGCGAGTGACTCACTCGTTCTTCCTATCCTGGCTCTGGATCGGCACCTGGCTACGGCATATCCCGAAGGGCGCGCAACCACACGTCCTCGTGGCCCGGTCATCAGGCAAGATCGTTGGCCTGGCGATTATTTGCCCGCGGAGAACGTGGAGTCTCGGGCCGCATGCGCGGACGCGCTGGCTGCTCAATGAAACGGGAGATACCCGTTTCGACCGATTGTTCATCGAGTACAACGGTATTCTTGCAGAGCAATCCGATGCCATCATATCGGCGGGTCTCAATGCGTTGACGTCGCGTTTGCGCCGCTCGGACCAGTTGGTGCTCTCCGGAATTGATCCGGACCTGGAGGCGACCGCCGGTCGCGCCGCAGGCCGGGCCGGGCTCGTGACCGAGGTGAAGAAGGCTGATGCGGCATTGTGGGTTGATTTTGCCCCGGTCCGCCAGCGCGGGGGGGATTATCGCGCCACATTGGGCCGCAGCACGCGCCAGGCCGTGAACCGCGCCATGCGGCTGTATGCCGAACGCGGCCCCGTTGAACTCCGGATCATGGAAACGACGACGGAGGCCCTCGCCGCGTTCGATCTGCTGAGCGACTTTCATCGGTCGCGATGGGGACGCAGGGGAGCCTTCGCCAATCCCGGCTTCCGTCCGTTTCACGAGGAGCTGATTGCGCGCGGAGTCCCCACGGGGGCCGTTCGCATCTCACGGACGCTGGTTGGGAACGAGACAATCGGGGTCGTGTACAATTTCGTGCATGACGGCCGTGTCCTGAACTACCAGAGCGGCTTTCTCTATGAGAGCGATAGCCGGCTCAAGCCCGGGCTCGTCAGCCATGTGCTGGCTATTGAGGACAGCATTGCACGCGGGGAAAGCGGCTACGACTTCCTGGCTGGTGGCGGCGGGCACAAGTCCCATCTGGCCAATCGGGAGCAAGCCATGACGTGGATCGCTGTAGGCAAAGACAGTCCGGAGCGCCACATCGAGGCCAAGCTGCGCAGCGCCAAGCGGATGCTACGGACCATTGCCACGAATCTTCCAAAGAAGACTGCGGCTCTGTATTCCGTATTCGGGGCTGGTTCCTAGCCGGTCGGTTTAGGCTCCTTGGCGAGAACCAACGTCCGGTCGGCGATGTGGCCATGTCGGTGCTGCCCCTTTTTGACCGCCGACCCGGGGTAGGCGCTGACACCCGGACTGCATCCATTGACCGGCTAGCGGTCCATTCCCCTAGGAATATTCCCCCGTTTGCGCTCTTGGCGGAAGAACGCTGCGCTTGCCACCGGGTCACTCAACCCGAGCCGTACAATCCGGGCACGGGATGGGAACTGGCAAAAAATGGGTAATTACGATGGTCCATTGAGCCATGGCGGTGCGCGATTAAAATTTCAATCAGCAGTCCGCTCGAATGCCCATCGCAATACCGTTCGCAACCTACCGGCGGCAATCCGGATCGAGGCTAATAGAAAGCAAGTTGTGATGGCTTTTCGCACAGGTGCCTGTGAACAGAGCGAGTGGGAAAATAGTCGTTCCTTTGACGGGCCAGGCTATCGCAGACTTGAACGCGGGGCTCGCGGAGCCTCCACCGCCCCTTCGAGCTTTCTGGACAAAGCAGTCGAGCTGAGACCCGAGGTCATCACGCCGGTTGTCGAGAATGATGGTCTGGAGGTCCTGGCATTCATGCTCCATGTGGAGCGGGACGCCATCCGGGAGCTAAGCGCATGCCTCAACGAAGAGGAACATCGGCGCGCCGCGGGATTGAGATTGGAGCGCGATCGCCGCCGCTTCATTGTTAGCCGCGGGCAGCTGCGCCGGGTCCTCGCTTCCAGACTGGGAATTTCACCTTCAGAGATCGAGCTGGAATATGGACGGCTGGGCAAACCCCACCTCTCTCGCCGCATGCCCGCCCGCGACTTGCGCTTCAGCGTCTCGCGATCTGGAGAAGTAGCGGTCATCGCCCTCTCGATCAGGCAAGAGGTCGGGGTGGACGTCGAGGCGGTTCTCCCTGTGCCCGAAGCGGACGAGATCGCAGCGCTCTGCCTTTCCACCTCCGAATACGAGTCCTACGCCGCCCTCGATCCGGAAGACCGGCTGGAAGGCTTCCTCCAGCGCTGGACCCGGCTGGAGGCTGTCTCCAAGGCGCTGGGCTGTGGCTTGGGACAGCCGATTTCCTGGGATGAAAGGGATTGGGCTGTCCGAAGCTTCGTACCGCAACCTGGATATGTTGGGAGCGTGGTCGTCCGGAAATGAACTGTCATCCGGAGTCGAAGTCACCGCGATGGCGCACGGAACAGGAAATGTCAGCTTCATCGATGAAAAGCCCGATGTCAGCGCAGGTGATGCAATTTTCGGAGCTGCTCGCAGACCTCGCGGTCAAGGACATCAAGGTCTGGGTGGATGGCGATCGGCTGCGCTGCAACGCCCCGGCCGGCGCGCTGACGGCGGAGCTTCGCGATCAGTTGCAGGGGCGGAAGGGCGAGATCATCGCGTTTCTGAACATGGCCACGGCCGCGGCCAAGCAACCGTCTGCAATCGTTCCGTTGCAGTCTCGCGGTACACGCACGCCCATTTACGCCGTACCCGGTCATGTCGGGGCACCGTCCTCATTCCTGGACCTCTCGAAGCACCTGGGCGGCGATCAACCGTTCTACGCCCTGCAACCGCCTGGCTTCGATGGGCAGAGCGAGCCGATGGACCGCGTCGAAGATATCGCCGAGTACTTCGCCCGCCAGATCGTCGAATATCAGTCGACCGGTCCGTACATCATCGTCGGCTATTGCTCGGGCGCTCCAACAGCTTTTGAACTGGCGAAAATCCTGGGACAGCGCGAATCCGAGGTCTCATGCGTTGCGCTGTTTGGCCCGCTTCACCCCACCACCTATGGGGAATGGCCGCGCCGGCTGTATTTTATTACCAGGGGCAAGGCGGAATCGTTCCTGCATGAGACAGCGAAGCTGCCGACATTCGGCGCCCGTCTCCGATATTTCGGCAGTCGTCTGCGCGAGCACGTCCGTGCCCTCGCACCCCTCGTTGGGAAGAGCAAAGAGCCTGTCGCGACAGATCCGGTGTTGGCGAGCAGGGCTCTGCTCAAATCCACGGCGATCGCTGCCTTTCGGCGGTACACTCCCACTCCGTATTCGGGTCGGGTTTGCATAATCCTTCCCAACAAAGCCTGGCTGCGATCGGGTGCCGCGCCACACCGATGGCTGCGAGTAGTGCCGCATGCCGAATTTTACTTCGGGCCCGATGACTGCAACGAAGCCTCGATGCTGATGGAACCTGACGCACCTGCCATTGCGAACCTCTATCGCCAGGCAACCCAAAAGCAGAACGATTGACGTGATTTTCGGTTTTAGTTTTCCCGACGGGAGCGTATTTCATGAACGAAGTCCTACCTATCGCGCCGGAGGGCGTAGCGCTTCCCCTGCTGAAGGATTCCGATCATCAGGCGCTGGTTGTCGATTACAACGCCACGGCGGCACGCTATCCGTCGGACAGGACGATCATCGATCTCTTCCGCGACCAGGCGATGCGTAGTCCTGACGCTGAAGCGATCCGCTTTGGCGATGCAACGCTGACCTACCGGCAGCTCGACGAACGCTCCAACCAGATGGCCGCGTATTTGAGCTCGACCGGCGTGGGCCCGGGCCGGATTGCCGTTGTCTTCATGGAGCACTCCATTGAAGTCGTCGTTGCGATCCTGGGCGTCCTGAAGTCCGGCGCAGCCTACGTGCCGGTGGATGCGGCAACGCCGAAGGGGCGTATCACAACAATCCTGCAGGACATTTCCAACGGGACCGACGGGCGGGCGCCCGTGGCGATCACCCAATCGCGCATGCGTTCGGGCATCGCCTCGAACCTTGCCGACATTTTCGTACTTGACGCCGATCTCGAGTCGATCTCGAATCAGCCGGCCTCGGCCCGACCGTCCGCTGCGACGCCGGACGGCGCCGCCTATATCATCTTCACCTCCGGCTCGACCGGCACTCCCAAGGGCGTCGAGATCGAGCATCGGAGCCTGGTGAACTACATCTGGTGGGCCGCCCGGGTGTACAGTTCCGGCGAAAGTCTCGCATGGCCCCTTTTCTCATCCCTCGCATTCGACCTGACCGTCACAACGCTCTTTACGCCACTCATCACCGGCGGCCGCATCGTGGTCTATCTTGGTGATCCCGGAGTGCAGAGCATGGTCGTGCTGAAGGTGATCGACGACAATGCGGTGGACATCATCAAGCTGACGCCGGCGCATCTCGCGATGATCCGCGACCGCAATCTCGATACCACAAGACTGCGCAAGTTCATCGTGGGCGGTGAGGACTTCAAGGCCGCGCTGGCTCGCGATATAACCAGCGCTATTCCCCATCCTATCGAGATCTACAACGAGTATGGACCAACCGAAGCCACGGTGGGCTGCATGATTCACCGTTTCGACACCGATCGGGATCAATCCGCATCGGTGCCGATCGGCGTTCCGGCCGCGAATGCGGGAATCTACGTCCTCAGCATAGAATATCAGCCCACCGGCCCCGGAATCATCGGTGAGATGTTCATTGCCGGCGACGGTCTCGCGAGAGGTTATTTCAATCGCCCCGATCTGACCGACGAGCGCTTCCGCACAGTCGCCGATCCCCGAGATGGGCGCTCGAAGCTGCGGCTCTACAAGACGGGCGATCTCGCCCGCTGGAACTCGGAAGGACACCTGGAATTTCTCGGCCGCGCCGATCATCAGGTGAAGGTCGGCGGCACCCGTATCGAGCTCGGCGAGATCGAAGCACGGCTTCTCAAGCACCCGGACGTTCACGAATGCGCCGTCGCCACCTCGATGACGAAAGCAGCGACACAAAAAATGGCCCAAATCGGCAATGGCGAACCGTCGACGCCCGAAGACGGCATCGCACGACTTGTGGCCTACTATGTCGCGTCGAAACCTCTGACCGTGGCGGACCTGCGCGCGCACCTCGCCGAAGAACTGTTGGAGTCCATGATTCCGACGCACTACGTTCGCCTCGAGCGGATGCCGCTCACGTCCAACGGCAAGATCGACCGCTCATCGCTTCCCGAGCCGACGGCGGAAAACATCCAGCCCGCGCACGCCTTCGCCGCCCCCTCGACAGAGACCGAGAAGACGCTGGCCGGTCTATGGTGTCAACTCCTGAAGCTCGAGTCGATCGGACGCCACGACAACTTCTTCGAACTGGGCGGGGAGTCGCTCCTGGTGGTACGGGCGGTGTCGCGCATGCGAAAGATCTTCGGCGTCGACGTGCAGCTTCGCAACCTCTTTGAGCGGCCGACACTGGCCGAACTAGCGGAAGTCATCGACGGAATGCGCTGGGTGGCCGATTCCAATGCCCCTTCCCTCTCGGAGGGACCGAGAGAGGAGGTCGAACTCTAGCCGGAAGGTCTCCGCCTGGTCTTGGGTGGGACAGGAGCCTTTGAGTCAGGCTCACAGCAGATCGGATGAAGATGATGGACAAAGCTTGGAAGGCGGCGCAAGAGCCGGAGCTGCCTTGGATGGCGGCGGAGTATGAGCTCTTGCGGGACCAGGTCCGCCGGTTCGTCAAGGAGGAAATCAAGCCCTGCGCGGATCACTGGGAAGAGAACGGGTTCATTCCCCGTTCGATCCTGCGCCGCATGGGCGAACTCGGTTTCTTCGGCATCCGCTACCCGGCTGAGTATGGTGGCGCCGAAATGGACGCTGTCGCGTCAACGGTCTTCGCCGAGGAGCTCGGGCGCTCGACCTATGGCGGCGCCGCCGACGCGATGCTCGTCCATGCCGACATGGCTTCCTCGTACGTCTTTCACGACGGGACCAAAGCCCAGCGGGCCCGCTGGATGCCGGGCATTATCAGCGGCGAGGTGATCACCGCGATCGCCATTACGGAGCCGGATGCGGGCTCCGACGTGAAAGCCATCCGCACGCGCGCGGTGCGAGATGGCGACTCTTACGTGCTCGACGGCACGAAGCTCTACATCACAAACGGCGTCCACGCGGATCTCTACTGCGTCGCGGCCAAGACTGATCCCTCGGCCGGAAGCAACGGGATCACGATGTTCCTCGTCGAGAAGGGAACGCCAGGCTTCAGCGTCGCGCGCGAGCTGGACAAGCTCGGCTGGCGCTCCTCCGACACGGCGGAACTTGTCTTCGACGGTTGCCGCATCCCCGCCGAGAACGTGCTCGGCGCGGAGGGACAAGGCTTCTACTCAATCATGCGCAACTTGCAGAACGAACGCCTTGTCCTCGCCGCCATGGCGATAGGGATGGCCGAGGCAGCGATCGACATGACCCTCACCTACGTGAAAACCCGCCGGGCATTCGGGGGCGTCCTTTGGGACATGCAGGCGATCCGTCAGCGGCTCGCGATGCTTTCTGCGAAAGTGGAGGCAAGCCGCGGGTTTCTCTATGCCACCGCTTGGCGCATGGCGGCCGATGACGATTGCCTGCGCGAGATCTCGATGCTGAAGGCCATCTGTGGCGAGCTCGTCAACGAGGTCGCGTATGATTGCGTGCAGTTCCACGGCGCCATGGGCGTCATGCGCGAGAGCGCGATCGAGCGCGTCGCGCGCGACGCCCGCGTCCTCTCCATCGCCGGCGGCGCGACCGAAGTGATGCTTGAGGTGGTCGCGTCGATGTCATGATCCTGACGCGGCGTTGAGGACGTCGCTCTGGCGTTGCTTGCAGAAAGGCCAAGTGCCGGCGCTTCGCGCGGCGGGCCGGGCTTTGAATGGTCTCGGCATCCGGGCCGGTCGCGGCGACCGACGCAGCATACGGCGCGCCGGATTCACCCACGAAATCCGGCAGGCGTCATTGCCGCCGAACACCGGGCGACGCTGTGTGGAATCCGAAATTCACTTGAAGGACGATTTCACTCCGCCGCTGCAACCCGTCCGCCCGATGGGGCCTTCGAACTGTTGAGATTTTCAACTGACCGAACATGATCAATGGCTTGAACGTGGATGCCTTTCACTGCCCTTCCAGATGGGTCATTCATGCTCGCAAATTGCTGAGACCAGAGAAATGCCGTCGGCGTGGAGCAGGCGATCGAAGGACCGACGGGCACAGTCAGGCAGGCTGTCGGGTTGTTGAAAATGCTGTCAAAGATGGTCCGGTAGAAATAGCCTTCCTTGGACGTCGGCGTTTGCCGCGGAAAGCGCTTGCTCGCCTCTGCGAGCATCTGATCCGAGACTTTATTCTCGGCTTGATGCTTCAAGCTTTCAATCCAGCTGTACCCTACCCCGTCGGAAAACTGCTCCTTTTGACGCCACAAGATCGCTTGCGGCAACAGATCGGTAAATGCTTCCCGCAATATGCCCTTCTCGATTTTCTCGCCAGGGCACATCTTCTCGGCGGGGTTTATCGACATTGCGTAGTCCAGGAATTCCTTGTCCAGGAAGGGCACACGGGCTTCGACCCCCCACGCCGCCATTGCCTTGTTCGCGCGACAGCAATCATACTTGCTGAGCGCAAAGATCTTTCGGACGGTCTCGTCGTGGAATTCTTCTGCTGACGGCGCCATGTGGAAGTAGAGATAGCCGCCGAATACCTCGTCAGCGCCTTCTCCGGACAACACCATTTTGATGCCCATTGATTTGATTTTGCGCGCCATGAGATACATCGGCGTGCCGGCACGAATGGTGGTGACGTCAAAGGTCTCCAGGTGCCGGATCACGTCCGGCAATGCGTCCAATCCTTCCTGCACGGTAAAAACAATCTCGTGATGGACCGTGCCGATGTGAGCCGCCACGTCTCGCGCATGCCTCATGTCGGGTGAGTTTTCGAGGCCGACAGAGAACGAGTGCAGCCTCGGCCACCATGCTTCTTCGGTTTCTCCCGACTCGATCCGCTTGAAGCGGTGGCGCGCCGCGAGCGCCGCGATAAGCGACGAGTCGAGCCCGCCGGAAATAAGCACCCCGTAAGGCACATCGCACATCATTTGCTGCTTGACCGCAGCTTCGAGCGAAAATCGGAGCTCCTGCAGGGATACCTTCCTGCTTGGAAGAGTATGTGCCCATTGTGGATCATACCACTTGACGAACTTTCCGGCTTTGGCGCTGTAATGATGTCCCGGAGGAAACTCCCGGATCGTCTCGCATACGCCATCGAGAGCTTTCATTTCGCTCGCGACGTAAGTCGTGCCGTCGCTGCCCCATCCGATGTAAAGCGGAACAATGCCGATGTGGTCTCGGGCGACGAAGAACTCGCCACTGCGCTCATCGAAGAGGGCAAATGCAAAAATGCCACTCAGCATATTGCACACGGCAGGGCCGTACTCGTCGTAGAGATACAGGATGATTTCGCAGTCGGACTTCGTTTTCCATGCGTGCGGCAGCTTCAGCGCCTCGCGCAAACCGACATGATTGTAGATCTCTCCGTTCACGGCCAAGGCGCGACCCGCGGTCACGTCGAGAAGGGGTTGAGCGCCGTGCTCCACGTCGACGATGGAAAGGCGCTCGTGCGCGAGCACTGCGCCGTCGCTGGAATAAATGCCGCTCCAGTCTGGCCCGCGGTGCCTGACCGTCTTGGCCATCTCGAGCGCCCGGCTGCGCGCCGACTCAAGCGATTCTTTAAATCCAAAGATGCCAACGAAGCCGCACAAGGAGGTTGCCCCTTCTGTAGGTTCAGATCGCAGCGAAGCGGAACAGCGGATCGAGAACGGCAAAAGTCACAAAATATTCAAGGTTCAGATCAAGCGGAACTACCTTATGTCTATGCCTAAGCGGCGACACCGTCGCATAGGCTAAAATATACGGACAAGCGGCATCAAACTCCGTGGCTGCTCGTGTCTTCTCGACGTGCCAATCCCGATCACTCTGCCGCTTCCGGCTTTGTCACCTGCTGTCACGCCGCGAGTCTGCCGCGGTCACGTCGGTCCGGCCTATCACGACCGGAACGTTTGAACTGCTCAGCTTTCGGGGTGCCGCCTCGGGACCATCCTGGTATCGCAGCGAGACCTCGATGGTGTCACCCGGCTGCAACTCGGCATCCTCGTTCACGACAATCCGTTCCGGTCCTTTCTCGCTCTTTCTAATAATAGCAATATCCGGCTTACTGCCGGCTCCCCGTGCGAGCTGCGATCGAACCATCGAAGTGTATTGAAGCTTCTCACCGACGCTTTGCAGTTTCTCGCGAATCTGATTGAGCTTTAAGCTGGTCTCTTGCAGCTCGCGGAACAGATCAAGCTTCCGCTGATCGTCGAGCTTTGCTAACCGTCTGGCGTACTCGTCCTGCAATTTCTTGACCTGGAGCAATTGCGCAGAGGTTTGCAGCCTCCGGGTCGCCGACAGCAGAACCGCGCGACGCGCATCCGTCACGCGAGGGCTGATCAACGATCCCTTGCCGAACAGGTCGGTCGCTTTCTGAAGGTCCTCGACGTCGGACTGAAGTCCTTCTTCATCTTTCTTTTGCTGCTCCGACAGCACGCGGACCTCGTCGTCTCCCTGCCGAACGCTGCGCTGCAAGTACGCCTTTTCCTGCTGATAGTCACTCTGCTTCGTCTTCAGATATTCGGCTTCCGCATTGACGATTTCCGAAACCGCCGACCGGGCTATCGGCAGGTCGGCAAGAGAAGCGCTTGGATTGATCTGCGTCCCCTCCCCGAGCTCGCTCTTGATGCGCCACATCCGCGCCTGTTCCTTGGCGAGTTCTGTCCAAAGCGAACCATACTCGCTTCTCAGGTCGGCTGACTCGAGATACGGGTTGTTCATTCTGATATGCATGATGTCGTAGCCACCCGCCATGGCGATGAGCTGGCGCGCGGTGCTCGCCGGACGATAAGGATACTCCCCCGGCTTCGACACGTCCCCGTTGACGTAAACAGGCCTGTACTCCGCAACGATCGCCGTGACCTGATCTGCATCTATCACGACCACGACCTCGCGGCCGTCCACAGTCCTCTGTCGAAAGACCTTGCTCGTCATTGCGGCCCCGACCTTGGCCCGAATCTCCTGCAACGGCAGGCCGGCGACCGGGACCATCCCGACCAGCGGCAACGAGATATTGCCATCGACCTGGACGGGCGCGCGCTGCCGCAGCTCCGGCACGCCGGCCACCGCGACCTCCAGAACATCTCCGACGCTCACTCGATATTCGGCTTTCGCCTGCGCGGAAATCGTCAGGCCAACAGCCACAAGGCCCCACCTGACGCAACGGCCTGGTTGACCGCGACGGTTGTCAAGATGGAAGAAATTGCGCAGCTTGGCGTTCGGCATGGCGTGCTCGATGGCTCGGTCTCACGGATTGATCGACAATCTAATCCCGCAGCGCCTCGGCTCAACTGACCATCGTAGTTACTCCCGGCTACCCATTTATTGCCAATCCGCCTCCTGACCCGAATGCTATGTTTTTGTCAGGGGGACGGACTGCGTGACGGACTGCTTGGGAGTAACCGGTGAGTTATGCGTTTTTCACCAATTCGCCGGCCCCTACCGAGCGTTCGGCGCATTCGGTCACTGGCCGCAAGGCAATTGCGGCTGACCTTGGCAAGAACAGATTGGCCGCCTTGCTGGTACTGGCGGCAGGCGCCGAGTTCCTCCTCGTAGCCGTTGGGGCTTTTGCCGCTGCCGTCCTCTATTATCGGCTGGTCCTTGCCCTCGACTATCCGGACACTCCCAAATACATCCTGGAATCTCTTCTGATTGCCACGTTGCAACTGCTCGTATCCGTTGGGCTCCGGCAGTATTCGCGGATCCAGACGCAGCCCCGGCACATCTTCCTATGGAGCGGCGTCAGCGCCGTCTTCTTCGTATTCTCCTTCTTCATCTCAACGATATTTCTTCTCAAGATCTCGGACGGTTACTCGCGCGCGACCGTGATGGCCCAGGCGGCAAGCGTCATCGTCATGGTGCTCTTCGCGCGGGCAATATGCTTCTCGTTGCTGCAGCCTGCCATCGCATCCGGACTGATCGACGCCAGGCGCGTCATCCTCATAGGTGAACCGAGCCACTGCCTGGATTTTTCCGCACGAGTAAGCGCCACCGGAATCCGGACCATTCGCTCGTTCGAGTTGCCGACCTTTCGCAAGGGCTCTTCGGCATCGGAGCACTTCGGGGCGGTCGAAGTGCTATCCCATGTCCGCGAACTGATCGCAGAGTGCCGTCCCCTGCGAGCGGATGACATTGTCATTCTGACTTCGGAGTCGGATGTTCGGGCGGCCCTCGCGCTCGCCGGCGCCCTGTCAGAGCTCCCGGTTGATGTTCACGTCGTCCCGGTCGGTGCAATCGACCTCATGGCCGTGTCGCGCATCACGCAATTCGGCAACATGGTGACGATGCGCATCTTCCAGTCTCCCCTGACGCCGTTCCACCGGGCAATCAAACGAGCCTTCGACATCGCGGCCGCAATTGCCGGTCTCGTCATAATCAGTCCCCTCTTCGTCATCCTTCCACTCGCAATCAAGCTCGATTCCCCCGGGCCGGTGCTATTTCGTCAGACGCGGCACGGCTACAACAACGAGACTATTCGCGTGTTGAAATTCAGATCGATGACCGTGACGGAGGATGGCGACAATTTCAAGCAGGTGACCAGACACGATCCACGCGTGACCCGGTTGGGACGCTTCATGCGCCACACCAATATCGATGAGCTTCCACAGCTCTTCAACGTGCTGGTCGGCGATATGTCACTCGTCGGGCCTCGTCCGCACGCGACCTCGCAGAACGAGAGCTTCGCCCGGCTGATTTCGTCATTCTCCCGCCGTCACAACGTCAAGCCCGGCATTACCGGCTGGGCACAGGTCAACGGCTATCGTGGCGAAACCGACACCCTGGAGAAGATGCAACGTCGTATCGAGCACGACCTGTATTACATCGACAACTGGTCGTTCCTGCTCGATCTCAAAATCATCGTCATGACCTTCTTCGCCAGAAAGGCCTATTGGAATGCCTGTTGACGCGATGCCGATTGCTGCATGCACTCCGTACAGCAGGATCGCAAGGGCATTGCAGTCGATCCCGTTCCCGGCTGATCGGCGGAGCCTTCGGTAGGCCACCAGAAACTGCAGGTTCGAGACAATGCTGCAATCTCACAGAACTGACAATTCGGCACCTCAGGACACGATGCCGCCTGAATTTGGTTCGCCGGCCGAATTCGTGGCGGAGGGCCTCGCCTTCTTGCGCCGCCGCCTCTCGATCATACTGCTGACGTGCTTCTTGATGTTTGGCGCCGGCTTGCTCTATCTCGTTGTCGCAGTTCCGACGTTTACGGCAACCGCGCAACTCATCGTCGACGCCAAGACGACTTCTTCCAACGACACGGCGTCGGCAACGACGGCCGTCGAGAGTCAGGTCGCAATCCTGAGGTCCGAGAGCGTCGCTCGCGCGGCGATCGCGAAGCTCGGTTTGGCGGGGGATCCGGAATTCTCCGGCGGCGCCCTGCACCGACTCGGTCGGTCGACGTCCAGGCTGCTCGGATGGAGCAGACCGGACACGGACGTCGTCACGCGTGATGCGATGGAAGCATTCGCGCGCAAGCTCTCGGTGAAGCGCGCCGGCCTCACCTACATAGTCGATCTCGCCTTCAACTCCGCCGACCCCGAACGGGCCGCGCAGGTCCTGGACACCGTCGTAGAGACCTACATCACGACGCAAATGGACGCGAAATACAAATGGGGTCTGCAAAACGAGAAATGGGTCAAGGAACGTGTCAACGAATTGAGCAGCCAGGCGTCGACTGCCAAAAAGGCCGTAGCGGATTACAACAGGGCCAGGAATGGCGCCGCGGCTCCCGCGAACACCGCCGAGGCAGGTCCACCCTCGTCGCAATCGACCGGAGCGACGCAAGACGAACTCCGCGAACTGGAAGCCACGGCGGACGCCGCCACCAGAACGTATGACAATTTCCTCCGGATGTTGCGTTACATGGACGCCATGCAGCAGCAATCCGCGCCGGTGTTCGAGGCTCGTCTGCTCACCGGAGTGTCTCATCCCTACACGGCCAGCTCGCCGAACGCCCGCTTGATACTTGGATCAGCCATCCTCGGCGGCATGCTTCTGGGGATTGGAATAGGATTGCTGCGCGACAGGTCGGACCGGGAACGCGCGCCCGCGCGCAGGTCTGCAGCCGCCGCATCCGGAGGAACTGCAGTCGTCCAGGGGCTCAAGGCGAACGGCGTCAAGCCCCATTTCGATGGTTCGTTCAAGGTCGAGAAGCAACACACCTACAAGGAGGCCAATCCTGACTTATAGTCGCATGAATTGGCTCCCGATCGCGATACCGCAAGCTCGATTGAAACGCCCCGTACATCACCCGTCGAACAATGCTCGTCGGCGAACCGCCTTCATCGCGACGAAGGCAGCATGTTTCTCGTTACGGCCACCGGAGTAGGTAGTCCGGAAGGGCCGAATGCCTTCCGCATCCACGAAGTTACATTCGGCCTCTATCATGCGACAATCCGCCACACGATGGAAAGTTGGCTCTTGAAGCTTCAGTCAGTGCGCAACCCACCATCCGCCCGCGAAGAGCTCGATTACAATCGCTGGGCGTCGCGTAGCGTTAGCCAACGTTGGAATGCGCAATGACGAGCTTTTTTCAGGCGTCCGGCGGATCGGTGACCATGCTCAGCAATATCCTCCGGCAGTCATGGCTGGCTATGGTCTATCGCTGCTCGGGCGCCGCCGTATCCTTCCTCTTTGGCGTGAGTTTTGCGCGGATGATGACCATAGAGGAATACGGGGCGCTCATGTCGCTGATGACATTCGCGGTCGTCGCCTCCACGGTCGGCCTCTTCGGCCAGCAGTTTCGCGTGCTGCGGGAAATACCAAGCATCGCCGTCCGGAAATGTTTCCCAGAGATCGGTTCGATTGTTGCAAAGCAGGTTCGTTTGGCGTGTCTCGGCAGCATTGCCGTTACTCTGGTCTCTCTCCTCCTGTTCGTCGTCGCGCACGGCCGCGATGGTATATTCGGACGGTGGCAATACTGCACGAGCGTGCTGCTGATCTTGCCATTGGCCTTGATCGAAATGCAGGGCTCGTTGGGGCGCGCGCTCGGTTCCGTCAACCTCGCGCTTATGACCAAGGATGTTTTGTGGCGGTTGCTCATCATACTGTTGAGCAGCGTTCTCTTCTCGACGTTTGGCCGCCCGCTGCAGGCGGGAGACGTTCTGATGATTGCGACCGGCATCCTGGTCGTGCTGATCCCCGCTCAGAACGGTTACCTACGACGTCTCGCAGAGGGCTATAACGTATTCACCGTGGCGGTGAAGCGATCGAATGACCGGATTGGCGACATCCTTTCCACTTCGGGACCGTTCTGGGTAACCAGCATCACCAGCGTGATGGGCGGCACGATAGATGTCATCATCGTCTCGGTGATGGTCGGCCCGGAAGCCGGCGGATATTACTACGCTGCCACCCGGATCGCGTTCCTGCTTGATTTCTTTCTGGCAACTTTCTGCGTACCCGCAGCGCCCCTCATGGCACGCTTGTTCGATGAAAATCGTCATGCGGAAATCACACGCATCACATCAGGAGCGTCACTGGCTGCGTTCGTCGCCGTCCTCGGCTGCGTTGCAACATTGGCCGCCGCCGGCGACCTCGCGCTGATGACGTTCGGAGCCGACTTCACCCGCGCCTACAGCGTCCTGATGGTCTTGGCAATCGGCCTGTTAATCTCGACATACTTCGGCATCGGCCCTATCGCACTGAATATGACCGGACACCAGCGGGCCGCGATGCAAATCGTGGTAACAACCTGGGCCGTGGGACTCCTGGCCATGATCAGCGCGACCTGGGCCTTTGGGGCTCTAGGAGCGGCGGTTGCTGGCTCCTGCGCAGGCGTGGCAACCAGGGTATGGACAGCGGCCTACATGTACGCCGCGGAGGGGATCGATATCACGGCCACCGCGACGCTCATTGCGCTAGCAAGGCGTACAATGCGGCGAGGCCCATCCGAACCGCTCATGGACGCGGTGCGGCCGGAAACCGGCGCGACTATTCTCGACTTGCGGCCGCGCGTGCGGCGGTCGGGACACGACGTGCGTGATTCGGGGAGATAGTTGAATGCGTTCGTTGCCATACGAGGACGCGACTGCTGTAATCGGAATTGGGCGCGAGAGACGGCACCTCATGGACCAGGATACATTCGATTACGAAGTGTCGGGAAACCCGATTTCGATCGGGCTGGTGAAGCTTCTGCACACGATTGTTGCGCGGAGTACGGGGCGTGGAATGGGACTCGCAATGCGAGCGGTCCGTCCGCTCATCCATTCCCAGACGCCTTGCGTCCATTTCGCGGACGGTAGCCGCTTGTACTTTGAGCTGGACGACGCCTACTGGAATGCGTTTTTTGTCGGTCAGCCCCATCGTACCTACGAATCAGACATAGCGATGCTTCTGCTGCGGCTGAAGGATGTCGACTACACGTTCTTCGATTGCGGCGCAAACATCGGGTACTGGTCCGTTCTCGTCACGTCGGAAATGCTGGGTCGCAAGCGCGCAATAGCTGTCGAGGCATCGCGGCAAACGCTCGCGATTCTCGAGCAGAACCGTAGCGCCAACGATCGGCGCTTCGAGATCTGCCGCAAGGCCTTGTTCGAGACTGACGGACAGATGTTGTCCTTCTCCGACGACGGATCTCATGACGCCCGACACATCGTTACGTCGCAAGGTATGCGCTCAAAGCACGTCGAACCGGTCGTATCGATCACGCTTGATTCGCTGGCACGGCAACTGCAGATGACCGACCATGATCGGCTCGTCGTCAAGCTTGACGTCGAGGGTGCGGAAATCTCGGCCTTCAAAGGGGCGCGCGAAGTGCTAAAGCGCGATACGCTGATCATCTACGAGGATCACGGCAACGACCGGAGCCACACGACCACGAGGTACATGCTCGAGACCGAAGGATTTCCGGTCTTCTCCATCGCTATGGACGGGGCAATTACGAAGGTCGAGGAACTCGGCTTTCTGGACAGGGTCAAGACGAACCCGAGAATCGGCTACAATTTCGTAACCTGCCCACCAGGGAGCGGATTCCACCAGTGGATGGAACGGGCTGCCGGTCGCGCATAAACGCGCCGGGCGCCGCTACGGATGATCTTGGCGGAGCGCCTCATAGATTGAGAGCCCGAGCGATCTGATTTCGTGCCTCACGCACGAGCGGCTCACCGCCATCACCAGAGTGTAAGATTACTAGCTAAGACCCAGCAGTCCGTGCATCGCCGACTGGATACCGTTCATTCGGGCCTCGAACGCAAGCTTTGTGTCGAATTGTCCACCCACGCCGATACGAGGCAGTGCAAGTGGATTTGGCTTGCGATCGGACACCTGCCCATGCCGCGTGGTCACCGCGGTCGAAAAACCGACTTCCTCCGCAAGACGTTCCTCCCGAGTGTCACACGCTCCGGGGGTGCCGTAAGGATAGGCGAAATGCCGGACGGGATTCTGAAGCAAATTCTCCAGATAGCTGCGGTTGCCCGCCATTTCGGCGCGCGCTGAGGCTGCATCCAGACACGCCAGTGCCGGGTGGGAATCCGTGTGGCCGCCAATTGAAGCGAGAGGATGCTGCGCCAAGCCTTGAAGCTCGCGTTCATCCAGGAAATAGACGTCGTTCAAGGCCGATAGAGATACACCCGCATTGCGGAACGTCGGGGCGAGCAATTCGGCCCGGTTATAATCTTCGTGAACCCACTTCGCTACCTTGCTCATGGCCGACGCCTTGCTGTTCAGATCGGGACAGGAAAACCGAATGTCCATCGCGTCAATGGTAACGGTGTCTCGCGAGCGAAGAATTTCGCGCAAGCCGAGCCACCATGACTGCAGCGTCCGCGTCGGAGCGCCCGTAGGAACGTAGACCGTGAACGGGGCGTTGTTGCGCTCGAGGATCGGAAGCGCCGTCGAAACGTTGTCTCGATAACCGTCATCGAAGGTAACCACAGCATAGCGGCGCGGCTGCGAATCATTTGCCAACCGCTCAAGACATGTTTCGAGGCTGACGATCTCCCACCCCTCGTGGCGCAGCCACTTGAGCGAATACTCAAAGAAGTCCTCTGACGTTCCGGTCATCAGTTCTGAGCGGAAATCCCGCTGAACCTCGTGGAACATCAGAATAGCGGCCCTGCCTGCAAAAATCTTGCGGAGAGCTGGCGTCAGTCCGGACCAACGTACCGCCTGGAATACGGCTGCCTTGAAACTCTGCCTCACGGCGCCCCCTCGTCATCGCTGGTCAGAGAATTCACCAGATGAATCTGAGGCCGGTTTAATTCCACGCGCGACGCGCCGCCGATATTCATCTTCAAATTGTCCATCGTGAGAACAGTGAGCGTCTCATAGGCACTGGCAGGCATTGCCCTCTATTTATCGTGGAACCGCTGCATCTACGCAACTGCGACACCGGTACTCACTCATAGGTACCCCTCAATTCGCCCATCCCCACCCTGAATGCGCCACCTGCCTCGGATGGCTTTCAAGATAGCCTTTTTCTGTCGAGCACAAAAAGCACCAGGCGCGGGTGGCTGTTGTGATCTGCGTATCGATGGAACGGCTCATTAATGAAGGTACTCCTCGCTAACAAATACCTCTTCAACAATGGTGGCGCAGAGACCGTTCTGTTTCAGGAACGAGCGTTCCTGACGGGCAGCGGGGTGGAAGTCATTGACTTCGCAATGCAGCACGAGCGGAATATCGAGTCACCCTACTCGACCCATTTTGTGTCTCGTCAGGATTATCGCAACGGCGGCTACCTCTCCAAGATCAGGGGCGCTCTCGCGCTGATCCACTCGCGCGAGGCCGTAAGCAAGCTCGCATCCCTGATCGACGAAACGCGACCAGACTTGATGCACTGTCACAACGTCTATCATCAGTTGACACCATCGATCGTCGGCGTCGCCAAGTCGCGCGGAATCCCGGTTGTCCTGACGCTGCATGATACGAAGCCGGTCTGTCCGGTACACACGCGGGCGCTCGGAAACCAATTGTGCTCGCTATGCCTCACCGGCGGCTTCCATCACGTGCTGACGCATCGTTGTTCCGACGGCTCGTTGGCGCAGAGTGCCACGCTTTACCTCGAAGCAGTCACGCAACAATGGCTCGGAAGCTACGAGAAAGTGGATCGCTTTATCGCACCGAGTCTCTTCATGCAGGATTCGGTATCCCGCCGCTTCTCCCCAGACCGAACGGTGCTGCTCTACAACGGCGTGGATGTCAGGAACATTTCGCCGCGCGGCCGGGACAACGGATACGTTCTTTACTGCGGCCGGCTCGCACCGGGCAAGGGTGCGGAGACGCTGTTGCGCGCCCATCAGGCGGCGGGATGTCCGTGGCCACTTGTCATTGCGGGCACGGGCCCGCTGACTGATGACTTGAAGTCGCAGTTTGCACGAAACGTGCAGTTTGCGGGTCACCTCTCCGGAGACACGCTGAGCAAAACAATAGCCGAAGCATCCATAGTGGTTGTGCCTTCGGAGTGGTGCGAGAATTGCCCGATGTCGGTCCTGGAGGCGATGGCGCAGGGCAAGGCCGTCATTGCGACCCGCATTGGCGGCATTCCTGAGCTCGTGAACGACCGGGAGACCGGATTTCTGTTCGAGCCCGGCAATGTCGACGAACTTCGAACCCATCTCGAGTGCCTCATGGGCGACGGCGAGCTCCGCGCACAGATGGGGGCCGCCGGACGGATTCGTGTGGAGAAGCACTTCTCCCTCGAAAAGCACAACGCCGAGCTGATGGCCGTCTACCGATCACTGCTGCCGGAGCGAACCTCGGTGGTGGCTGCAGCGGTAAATGGCGCAAGGAGTCCATGAATAGTTTGTAGATTCTAGGAGGAATTCGTCGTGAGTGCGGATCATCTCGTACTGAGGGTAATCATGCTTGGCCTGCGTGGATTCCCCAATGTGCAGGGAGGGGTTGAAACTCACGCGGAGCATCTGTGTCCCCATCTCAAGAAGTTGGGATGCGATGTCAAAGTGATCGTCCGCTCCTCGTATATGCCGCCCAGTCGTGGCGACGAGTGGCACGGAGTGCGCTACCAGCGGGTATGGTGCCCGAAAGCGTCCGGCCTCGAGACGATTGTGCACTCGTTTCTCGGCGTGCTGGTCGCCGCATGGCAACGACCGGACATATTGCACATCCAGGCCATCGGGCCGGCTTTGATGGCGCCGCTCGCGCGATTGCTGGGACTGCATGTTGTCGTGACGCATCATGGCCCGGATTACGACCGCGAGAAGTGGGGCCGACTGGCCAAGGCGGTTCTGCACGCTGGCGAAGCCTGGGGCATGCGGTTCTCCGACGGCCGCATCGTGATCTCGCAGACCATTCGGAAGCTGGTGCGGGACAAGTACGGCTTGAACTCAGACCTTATTCCAAACGGCATCACCCTGCCCGACGTACCAAGTAGCACCTCAGCGCTCGAGAAGTTCGGGCTTACGCCGGGACGATATGTGCTGACGGTGGGCCGGCTGGTTCCGGAGAAACGGCACCTCGACTTGATTCAGGCCTTTGCCGCTGCCAGGCTCGACGAATGGAAGCTCGTGCTGGTCGGGACATCCGAACATCCCAATGCCTATACCGCGGAGGTGACAGCGCGCGCCGAGGCGACTTCCGGGACAGTCGTGGCAGGCTTTCAGCACGGCATCGCGCTACAGGAGCTGTACGCCCATGCCGGCATTTTCGTCCTGCCTTCTTCGCACGAGGGCTTGCCGATCGCGCTGCTGGAGGCCTTGAGTTTCGGCCTGCCAGTCGTCGCCAGTGACATTCCCGCTCTTCTGGAGATCGGATTAGACGACTCGCACTATTTCCATTTGGGAGACGTATCAGCGCTCGCGGGTCGCCTGGCGTCCTTTGCAAGCAGTCCGTGGCCGCCAGAACTCCGCGAGAAAACGCGCCGCTGGTTGGCAGAGCGAGAGGACTGGCACTCTGTCGCCGAACGAACGCTCGGATGCTATCGCAGAGCCATCGAGCCACACCAGGACGTGCGGCGCCGGACCGCCCCTCCCCATGCAGCCTAGCGCGTTGCTCGGGTGGCGTGGCGGCAAGCACGTGCTGGCCGCCTTGCGCTGGAAGCGTCCCCAGCCAGCGCGACGCCGTACCGATCTTCGGGCTGTCGTTCGACCCCTGAGTGAGCCGGAGTTGCGCTCAAGATGAATGCGCTCCTGACATTTTTTCTTTTCTTTGTTTTTGTGAGATCGTTCTCCAACGGAATCGATCGCCTGTACGGCACCGGCATTTCATCGACTCTTTCGTTGATCATCATCGCGGTCGGCCTCGTGGCAGCCTGGAACATGCGAGATGTCAGGATACACCGGAGACTCTTCGCGCTGTTAATATGCTTGTCGGTCTTCACGGCCACTGCCGTACTGTCGCTTGTCGTCAATACGAGGAGCATCATCGATCAATACGCCGCGTGGTACGAAATCATCAGGTACGTCTACCTGTTCATGCTTGTGATATTGGTCTCTTCCATTTATCGATCTCCCGGCTTTTGCCCGAACATCCATCGTGTTTTTATTGTTCTGCTGTTTCTGATGTCGGCGATCGCATTGTTCCAATACCTGGCCGGATATACCGAGCTCGCATCGCCATACGACAAGCATGCACGAGCGGCGGGGCCCTCGGCGCACCCGGTATCCTTCAGTCTCGAATTGGTGCTGGTCTTCTTCCTTTGCGAGCTGTCGCGTCGCAAACTACGCCTTTCCATGGGATACAAAGACATTGTCGTTTATCTGTTCTTTCTCGTCGCCCTCGCCCTCGCTGCGTCAAGGACTGGGGTCGCGCTACTCGGGGTAACCTTCGCCATATATATCTTTGCTCGGCGGCCTGCCCTCTTGCCGGCGTTCGCTGCGGCATTCGTTGTCGTCATATGGACATCTCCATTTGGAGCATCGTTTTCGGAGCTAAGCTCGATTCCGGATTATATCTTGAGCGGCAACTACACGGTTTGGGATTGGCGCACGGCTCCGAGCTCCGTCCATTGGCGCATTTACCATTGGTACTATCTGTCCACGCTTGCACTCGAACAACCGCTGATTGGATACGGCCCCGGTCAAACGGGGCTCTACAGCCCATTCGCCCTGCTTGCGCATAGTGCGTTCGTAGAAATGTTCTTCGAAACCGGCGTAGTCGGCCTGATCTCCTTTACTGTGTTCTGGTTCAGCCTTCCGCTGGCCGCAATGTCGGACCGGCAGAAGCTTGTTGCCTGCTATGGAAGGAGGTCGGCGCAAATCCAACCTCTGAACCTCTGGATTGCCCTGTTCATTGGCGTGACACTGGTGGCGTTGTTCGATGACAGCTTCAACAGGGAAACGGTGGCGTTGTCGTACCTGATCCTCGGCATTTTCCTGGTGCTGGCCCAACCTGAAGCTGCGGTTGAACGCGCCCCCGGATCGCGTGAATCGCCGACCCCAATGATCGCGGGTTCGCGGACTGAAGCATTGGGGAGCCCTGGAGCCATCTGAGCCGAACTTCGCTGCTGTTCTACTGGCCCCTGCTAGGAATTCTTGCGTGAAGACATACCTTGCCATTTCCCTCACCGCGCTCATGGTCCTCGAAGCTCTCGTCCCGTCACCGGGTGCCGGGGGCAAGCGTGCTCACCAGCCCATTTGCGTGTCCTTATCTATCGAATGCGTCGTATCGCAAAATTCCGGACATGACGCCGGCATCTATCCCCACGGAGTCAGAACCTCCTACTCGTGGTATGCCGGAGGCGCTGCCGCCACTGGAAACGGCGCTCCGCCTTCTGATTTCACTTCACTGACGGGTTGGGGGCAGATCTATCCGCAAGCTGGCGCTCCGAACGTTGCTGCCAATATCTATCTGAAGGACTATCGCGTCTATGTACACTTGACGAGTGGCGGCTGGAGGCTCGTGCAGGATCAGGCAACGAATTCGGTCGATGGCGGGCACTACGTGGCGGATTTCTCCGACAACTCCTCTACAACGATGGATCTTATTCTTGAGCCCGACCGAAGCATCAGGATGAGCTCGCCGTCGCCCGGCTACAATGATCATTTCTGGATGGAGCCGAGGGGCTCGTATGCTCCTGAAACGGTCGACGGAGTGTTCTCGTTGGCAGAACTGCGCACCGATAGCGCGAACGCAAATCTGATTGCAAACTTCGGCGGAGACTGGTGGAGAGACACCTCGGCTCCGTACCTCTACCGTGATGGAGTGTTTGTGAACAATCCTGGCATCGGCATGGGTGCGTGGGTCAGATTGACGACGACCTACCAGTACTTTTTCTTCACGACCATGACCAGATCGCAGCTGCAGACCGATCCACCGCCGCCCTTGCGATAGCCGATCTGAACTCTGGCTCCCGATGGAATTCCGACTAGCTGGCGAGGACCATCAACGAGGCTCCGCCAAGGACGCGCACCGAAAGGTCCTCTCCGGCAATGCTCCGAACCAATTGCCGCCCAGCCATGGCGAGGGTTGATTTCGCGGTTCGCCATTCGGGATGAACATGGAGGAAATCCTCCATCCGGGTGTACTGGTTGTCGATAATCTCAAAACCGGTATCGCGCAGCGTCGCCAGAGCGGTCGTCTGGTCGAAGTAATGCAGGTGACCGACCTCCTTGCGCCGCTGGAGAGGCAAACCTCGCAGAACGCCGAGGATGGTCATGTCGAGCGGGATGTGAAACACGCAGTATTTCGCGCGCCCTCTGATCCTTCGCAGAAAGCCCATATAGTCATCGATGTGCTCGAAGACATCGATGCACAATAGAAGATCGTAATTTTCGCTGGTATGCGAGAAGTCTCCGCAGTGGAATCGCAAATTGTCCCGCTCGCGCGGTTTGGCGGCGGTGATAGCATACGGAGCGATATCGTAGCCGACGGCGGTCGAGTCACGGAAGATGTCGTGCTCGAGCAGGGCGTTCAGAACGCCTCCCACCCCGCAACCGATGTCGACGATCGTCCGGCAGGTGACGTTGTTGTCACGCACGATCTTGGCGATCTTCGCGGCCTTGGTTCCTGCATCTTCGTCATGCCAGCCTGGATGGGCTTCAGCATAACCTTTCCCGGTATAGAGATCGTCGGACCCGAACTCTGCCTCTCTGACGACAGCCATCGTTCTCTCCCTCAATTGAATTGCGCTCGCCTCAGCCTGCGAACCGCAGCCGCGCCGAGAGCGTGCGTTCGAGTTCGTCGTACGCGATCAGGCGACCGCGTGTCCTTCCAGCGCTGTTGGATCGCCGAATCGTCGGGCTTCAGATTCGCCAATCCACGAGCCGCCATTCAAAGAGAACCGATCCATCTCCACCGGCGAGTGTGTTCTTGATCTTGAGGTTGTCGCAATAATCCTTGCGGGCTACCCCGGCGCGCAGAACCCAATCCGCGCTGGCATCGACGAGCATCAGTCGCCGCGACACACGTGCGTCGAGAGCAAGGGATTTGCGCCCCATATACGTGTGTATAAATCACGATTTGAAGGTTTTTTCGCCATTTTTGCTCATTAACCAAACGGCGCAGCAGTCGGGGGGGCAAATTCATTAAACCCGCTGCTTTGAAATCTCCTCGCGGTTCGAGGCCTGCAGTGCATTGAAATCTGTTCGTGGTCGCAAGACCTTACGAGCATGCAGTATGTCGCGCGTCCCCCATGCGCGGCAGTGGAATTCTTCGTCCTCAATTTGGTCTGCAATGGAGAATTAGCTTGGCCGCTCTGAACGATGTCATCACTCAAAATACCACAGGCAATAGCGAAGGATTCCCGCTGGGCGTTCCTTCATCCTACTCTTGGTATTCCGGCAGAAACGGTGGCGGAGGCACCCCTCCTGCCGGCTTCTCGGCCATCACCGGATGGGGTCAGATCTATCCCGAGGTCGGGCAGACGGTTAATCCGGGCAGCGTCGACATAGCAAATTTCGAGACCTGGGTGCATCTCACGAGCGGCGGCTGGGTCAAGGTGCAGGACCAGGACACGAGCTCCCTCGGAGGCGCCCACTTCACCGCTGACTTCGTCGGGAACGCGAACATTGCATGGAATCAAACTACAAACGCGGATGGCAGCGTATCTGTCGATGCACCGACCAGCGGATACAACGACCATTTCTGGCCGGGCGGATCCCGCGGCACCTACACGCCCGGAACGATCGACGGCGTTTTCGTCACGGCGAGCATGAAGGTCGACAATCCGAACGAACACTACGTTGCCAATATCGGTGCCGACTGGTGGAGAGACGCCACCGCGGGATACGTCTACCAGAATGGCGTATTCGTGAATAATCCCGGCGTCGGGATGAGCAACTGGGTCGAGCTGACAACCAGCTATAAGCAACTCTATTTCACAACGATGAATACGACGCAGTTGCAGGGCGATCTGCCGCCTCCGCTGCAGGGCACCTCTTCGCCGACGACGCCCACGACACCGACGACGCCGACGACGCCGACCGATCCGACGATACCGGCGCAGCCGACGACGCCGACCGACCCCACGACGCCGACAACCCCCACGACTCCAAGCGTGACCGCACCGGTGCTCGACGTCGCGGACAAGTCGCTCTGGGTGGCCGGCAGAGGCGGTCAGGTCGACCTGGGGACGACCGTTACAACGACCGACCCCAACGACAACCTCACCCTGAACATCATGGGATTGCCGCGATACGAGACGATCACGACCGGCGACGGCACGACGCTCAGGGGCAACAACATCACCCTGACTTCCGCGCAGGTCGACAGCGGACTGACGCTGACATCGTACTACAAGGGCAATGCTCATCCGGTCGCGAACCTCACGCTGACCGCGAGCGCTATGGATCCGACCACCGGCGCTGTGATGTCGTCGGATCCGCAGACGATCCGCGTGACGGATCCCCGGCCGTCCAGCTGGACTGGCGGAAACGCAGGGAGCTGGGCAAACCACGGCTTTGCGCAGTTGCAGCAGCAGATGGGCGACACCAGCACCCTGGCGAACACAGCATCGCAGACGACCGGTTGGGCCGATCAAGGCGCGCGAGCGTCCCAGGCAAGCCAGGGCTTTGCGCTGCTGAACCAGTATCTGGCCGGTAGCACCGGTCGGGTCGACGCTGGTCAGATCGTGGCGGCCATGTCGAATGGGACCGGCTGGACGCACAACTCGTTCTTGAGCAAACCTCAAGGTTGATCCGGCTACTGCACCCGGGGGCTCTGCGCCCGGGTGCAGTACCATCAACCTGTTGGGAATTGGAAACGGGCGGTCGATCGCGGACGGTAACGGCGAAGGGACTGCCACGCGCGGGTCCTGGTCTCGGTTGGCTTCATCGCTCGCATCTGTTTCCGAGCGATAGAAATGCGTGCTGGCGCAACAGCTTCGGGTATGCGGCAAATTTGCGCGCAACATAACGGTGCAAAAATCAAGATTTGAAACTTTTTTCGCCATTTTTGCGCATTAACGAACCGGTTCAGCAGTCGGGGGGCAGGTCTAAAATCCCACTGCTTTGAAATCCCCTCGCGGTTCGAGGCCCTAGTGCTTTGATGTTGCTTGCGCCTTTTTGGCTGCGAGCAAGCGGTATGTCGCATGCTCTGTCGATGCGCGGCATTGGAATTCCCAGTCTTTGGAAATGCATGAGAAGGAACACTAACGCGGCCGGGTAGCCGCGAAGGGTTGAGTAAGAATGGCGATCCAGAACGGAAATGCCCCCGCCGCAGATCTAGGGCTTCGCGCGCTAGCTCTGTTCCTGCGCCTCCATGGCGTGAATACTGTGCCGGACCAGCTCCGCGATCGTTGCGGGAGCGACGAGATCGGCGTCCGCGCGATGCTTCGCTGCGCGCGCGAATTCGGGGTCAAGGTCCGCTCGCGGACAATGGATTGGACCCGCCTTGCGGGTATCCAGCTGCCCGGAATCGCCTCGCTGCGTGACGGCGGATTTCTGCTGCTGGGCAAGATCGACGACCAGGTGGCGCTTGTGCTGCACCCGACCTCGCCGCATCCGAGCCGGATGACGCGCGCGGAATTCGAAGCGATCTGGGATGGCGGTTTGATCTGTGCTGGATCACAGAGCCTCGCGCAGCGCGCACGTCATGCATTTGCCGGCATCCGCACGCGCTCGTTTGACCTGGGCGCCGGCCTGATGCACCGCGCCGGCGAGGGCCTGATGCGGGCTCGTGACGGTCTCACGAAGAGCTTCTTGGCGATGAGACCTGGCATCCTGATGCGCGGGCCTCGCGACGATGCCGCAATCCATCCGGCGAACACAAACACCGAATCCCCGGCCGCCGGCGTCGAATCCGAACATGACGATGAATCCGGGCTCATTGCGCTGGCGATCTTGCTGCGTTGCCATGGAATCGCTGCCGACCCCGGCCAAATTCGTCACCGGATCGGCGCAGCGCGCCTCGGCGTTACTGAAATCCTGCGCTGCGCCAAGGATTTCGGACTCAAGGCAAAGGTTCAGAGGACGAGCTGGAACAGGCTTGCCGTCACCCCGCTGCCGGGAATTGCGGTGCTGCGCGACGGCAGCTTCCTGATCCTCGGCAAGGTTATCGACGACAAGCTTCTCATTCAGCGCCCGCTGTCTCCGCGGCCCGAAGCAATCACCCAGGCCCAACTCGAGGCGATCTGGGACGGCGGCATCATCCTGATGGCCCGGCGCGCCAGCCTGACCGATCTCGCGCGGCGCTTCGATATCTCCTGGTTCGTCGGCGCCATGCAAAAGTATCGTCGCCTGCTCGGCGAGGTGCTGGCGGCGTCGTTCTTCCTTCAGATCTTCGCCGTTGTCTCGCCGCTGTTCTTCCAGGTGGTGATCGACAAGGTGCTCGTGCATCGAAGCATGAGCACGCTCGACGTGCTGGTCGTCGGGCTGGTCGTACTGACCGTGTTCGAGGCCGTCCTCGAGACGCTGCGCGTCTATCAGTTCGCGCATACGACAAACCGTATCGACGTCGAGCTCGGCGCCAGGCTGTTCCGTCACCTGCTGGCGCTGCCGATCGCCTATTTCCAGACCCGCCGCGTCGGCGATTCGGTGGCGCGCGTCCGCGAGCTCGAGAACATCCGCCAGTTCCTGACCAGCTCGGCGCTCACGCTGGTGATCGATCTGCTGTTCACCGTCGTCTTCCTTGCGGTGATGTTCTATTACTCGACGACGTTGACGTGGATCGTGCTGGCGTCCTTCCCGCTCTACATCGGCATCTCCGCGGGAGCGGCGCCGCTGTTCCGTCGGCGCCTCGACGAGAAGTTCAATCGCGGCTCCGAGAACCAGGCCTTCCTGGTCGAGAGCGTCACCGGTATCGAGACGCTGAAGGCCATGGCGGTCGAGCCGCAGATGCAACGCCGCTGGGAGGAGCAGCTCGCCGGCTATGTGTCCGCAAGCTTCCGCGTGCTCAGCCTGAACAACACGGCGAGCCAGGCGGTCCAGATGATCAACAAGCTGGTCATCGCCGCGACCCTTTACTTCGGCGCCCGCCTGGTGGTCAGCGGGGACCTCACTGTCGGTGAGCTCGTCGCGTTCAACATGCTGGCCGCGCGTGTCAGCGCGCCGGTTCTGCGACTCGCGCAGATCTGGCAGGACTTCCATCAGGCCCGCCTGTCGATCGATCGTCTCGGCGACATCCTCAACACCATTCCCGAGCCGAGCTTCACGCCGGCCCGCGCGGCGCTGCCACCGATCCGCGGTCAGGTCACATTCGAGCACGCGACTTTCCGCTACCGCATCGACGGCCCCGAGGTGCTGCACGACGTGTCCTTCAGCGTCGAGCCAGGCCAGGTCATCGGCATCGTGGGTTCGTCGGGCTCGGGCAAGAGCACCATCACCAAGCTGATCCAGCGTCTCTATGTCCCGGAAAGCGGGCGCGTGCTGGTCGACGGCGTCGACCTCGCGATGGTCGATCTGAGCTGGCTGCGGCGCCAGATCGGCGTCGTGTTGCAGGAGAACGTACTGTTCAACTGCACGGTTCGCGACAACATCGCGCTGGCCGATCCGGCGATGCCGATGGAGCGCGTCATCGAAGCGGCGGAGCTAGCCGGCGCCCACGACTTCATCCTCGAACTGCCGGAGGGTTACGACACCGTTGTGGGCGAGCGCGGCAGCAGCCTGTCCGGCGGGCAGCGCCAGCGAATCGCAATCGCGCGTGCACTCATCACCGATCCACGCATCCTGATCCTGGACGAGGCGACCAGCGCGCTGGACTACGAAAGCGAGCGCGCGATCCAGCAGAACATGAGGCGGATTTCCGCCGGCCGGACCGTGTTCGTCATCGCCCACCGGCTGTCGACGGTGCGCAATGCAAGCCGGATCATCACCCTCGAGCATGGCCGCATCGTCGAGGACGGCAGCCATGACGAGCTGATCCGCACCAACGGCCGTTACGCCAACCTCCATTATCTGCAGGCCGGTATCCATGACGTCCGCTAGCCGCAATGTCGTCGCGTTTCCGAGACGCGAACCTCGCCGCCGCGAGCACGAAATCGCCTTTCTGCCGGCGGCGCTCGAGATCGCCGAATCGCCGCCATCGCCGATCGGGCGCGCGATCGGGGCCTGCATCATCGCCGCGTTCTGCATCGCGCTGTTGTGGGCGACGCTCGGCAGCGTCGATATCGTCGCCAGCGCGACCGGCAAGATCGTGCCGGGCGGGCGCACCAAGCTGATCCAGCCGTTCGAGACCGGTGTGGTCCGCGCCATCCGCGTCCGCGACGGCCAGAGCGTCAAGGCCGGTGACGTCCTGATCGAGCTGGACCCGACAATGACGGAAGCCGACCAGGAGCGTCAGAAGAGCGATCTGCTTGCAGCCGAGCTGGACGTCGCGCGGCTGCGCGCCGCGCTGGCCGCAGACCCGCTCGCGGCCTTCCGGCCGCCGCAAAACGCAAGTGCGGCAGAAATCGAGATGCATCGCCAGTTCCTGATCAGCCAGCGCGCCGAGCAGAGCGCAAAGCTTTCTGAAATCGAGCGCCAGCAGGGGCAGAAGGAAGCGGAACGGGCGACCACATCGGCGAGCGTCGACAAGCTGGAGGCGACGATCCCGGTACTGAAGGAGCGCGTCGACATCCGCAAGGGTCTCGTCGAGAAGGCATTGGCGTCGAAGGTCGTCTATCTCTCCGAATATCAGGAGCTGGTCGCCATGCAGCAGGACCTCGTCCTGCAGCAGAGCCGGCTGCGCGAAGCCGATGCGGCGATCGCGCTGCTGAAGGAGACCAAGGACAAGACCGCCGCGGAGTATCGCCGCGCGACCTATGATGCCCTTGCGAAGGCCGAGCAGAAGGCTGCGAGCGCCGCCCAGGAGGTGGTCAAGGCGGATCGGCGAACGAAACTGCAGAGCTTGACCGCACCGGTCGACGGCGTCGTGCAGCAGCTTGCCGTTCATACGGTGGGCGGCGTGGTGACGCCCGCTCAGGCGCTGGCCGTCGTGGTCCCGAGCGAGAGCCAGCTCGAGATCGAGGCCATGCTGTCGAACCGCGACATCGGCTTCGTGCATCCCGGCCAGAAGGCGGAGATCAAGGTCGATACGTTCAACTTCACCCGGTACGGGCTGCTTCATGGCGATGTGCTCAGCGTGTCGACGGATGCCATCACGCGCGACAAGCAACAGGGCGGCCCCAATGACCGGACACTGGGCACGGCACAGAGCAGCAGCGAGCCTAAAGGTCAGGAGCTCGAATATGCCGCGCGCGTTTCGCTCGACCGGACGCACATGCAAATCGAGGACAAGCTCGTCAAGCTCGGGCCGGGCATGGCGGTGACGGTCGAAATCAAGACCGGCACGCGCAGGATCATCAGCTATCTGCTTTCGCCGCTGGCACGGTACCGGCAGGAGGCCCTGCGCGAACGGTAAAGCGAAGCCCGTCGCCGGACGTTGCGGCCGGGCGCCACTCGCGTGAGAGCGAAGCTGATCGCGGTGGTGCCCGTCGTTAGGACGATTGCGGTGAAATTGCCGGTGGATTGGCAAATGCGCTATCGGCGCAGAGCTTCCAGACGCGATTTCGCCTCATGGACTCCCGCGGCGTTGGCCTTGGCGTAGAGGTCTTGCGCCCTGCGCTCGTCGCCGCGCGTGCCGTAAGTCCCCCACTTCGCAAGAATCAGGGGATCGTAGGTTTCTGCCAGCGCGAAGCTCGCCTGGGCGCTGCCCATTTCCACGGCGCGCTCGAGTACAAGCCGCGCCGCGCCTATGTCGCCCTGACGCAACAAGGAGCTCGCCCGCGCAACCAACCCTCCGGCTTCCGCAGCCTGCTCGGGAGCAGGCTGGGCAACCGCGCGAGCAGGCGCCGCTCGCGTCTGTTCGGCGGTTGGATTGGTGGCCACTTCGATGGACTTGTCCCGCGCGGTCGCACCGGTCGTCAACGCCGCGCCGTGCGCCTTGCGATCCTCGGCCTCATACGCATGGATTGCGCTCCGCGACAAAGGGAGGTGCTGTGCCTGCACGTCGATCCTGGCGCGCAATTGCCTCAATTCGGCAGCGCTGGCTTCCGCCGCCTGCTTCTGCAGCAAGATTTCCTCGCTTGCCTTTGCCGCCCGCGCCGTCTGGGTCTCGCTGTCGCGATGCGCTGCCGCCAGATCTTGCTCCAACCGCGTGGACCGCTCACGCTCCTTTTGCAGGTCCGTCGCAGCGCTCTTCTCCACCGCCCTCAGCCGGGACGTTTCCTTGCCCGCTTCGCTCACCAGCACGGCCTTGCTCTCGACATCACGTCGCGCCGCCGCAAGATCTTGCTCCAACCGCGCGGACCGCTCTCGCTCCTTTTGCAGGTCCGTCGCAGCGCTCTTTCCCACGGCTTGCAGCCGGGACGCTTCTTTGCCCGCTTCGGTCACGAGCACGACCTTGCTCTCGACATCACGTCGCGCTGCCGCAAGATCCTGCGCCAGCCTGGTGGACCGCTCATGCTCCTTTTGCAGCTCGGCCGCACCGCTCTTCTCCACCGCCTTCAGCCGGGACACTTCCTCGTCTGCTTTCGTTGCCAGCGCCGTCTTGGTCGCGACATCGCGCCGCGCTGCCGCGAGATCCAGCTCCAGCCGGTCAGCCCGCGCCGCTTGCAGTGAGTTCTGCAACTCCGCCGCACCGCTTTCCCTTTCCCGCTTCAGTCGGGCGCTCTCCTCGCTTGCTTTCGCCGCCAGCGCGGTCTGCGTCTCGACATCGCTGCGGGCAGCCGCAAGATCCTGCTCCAGCCGCACCAGTCGCTCACGTTCGTCCGGTGTGGCTTTGTGAACCGAAGCTGCGCCGTTCTCAGCCACCTGCCTGAGCTCCGCCGCTTCTTCACCGGCTTTGCGGGCCTGCGCCTCGAAGGCGTAGATCGTGCTTCGGGTCTGGGAAAGCTCCTGTGCCAGCACGTCGGCCCTCGCGCGCGATTCCCGGAGCTCGGCGGCCCCGGCCTCCACCGTCCGCTTCTGCCGCAGGGCTTCATCGGCCGCCTTTGCCGCCAGCGCGGTCTGGGCCTCGACATCACGCCGCGCGACCGCAAGATCCTGCTCCAGCCTTGCGGACCGCTCTCGCTCCTTTTGCAGGGAGCCCTGCGACTCGGCCGCTCCGCTTTCGCTTTGCTGTTTCAGTCGGGAAACCTCCTCGCCTGCTTTGGTCGCCAGCGCGGCCTGGGTCTCGACATTGCTGCGGGCAGCTGCAAGATCCCGCTCCAGCCGCGCGAACCGCTCACCTTCGTCGGGCGTGAATTTGCTGACCGAAGCCGTGCAGCTTGCAACCGCCTGCCTGAGCTCCGTCGCTTCGTCTCCGGATTTGCGGACTTGGGCTTCGTATGCGTAGATCGAGCTCCGTGACAGCGAGAGGTCTTGTGCCAGCGCCTCGGCTCGTTCGCGCAATTGCCTGAGCTCGGCAGCTCCGACGTCCGCTGCCTGCTTCTGCCGCAGAGCTTCTTCCTTTGTCGTTGTCGCCAACGCCATCTGGGTCTCGACATCGCGCCGCGCTGCCGCCAAATCCTGCTCCAGCTGCGCGCTCCGCTCGCGCTCCCGTAGCAGGGACGACTGCAGCTCCGTAGCGCCGCTTTCACGCATCCCCTTCAGCCGGGAAACCTCCTCGCCTGCCTTTGCCGCCAGCGCCGTCTGGGTCTCGACGTTGCGGCGCAATGCCTCGAGATCCTGCTCGAGCCGCGCGGAGCGCTCGCGCTCCCGCTGCAAATCCGCCGCGCCGCCTTCCGCCGCTGCTTTCAGCCGAGACGCTTCCTCACCTGTTTTTGTCGCCAGCACGGTCTGGGTTTCGACATCACGCCGCGCTGCCGCCAGGTCCCGCTCCAGGCGCTCCGCCCGCTCACGCGTCTCTTGCAGGGAGTTCAGCAACTCCGCGCCGCCCTGCGCGGCCTGCTTCTCTTCGGCGGCTTTGTCCGTCAACGCGGCCTGGGCCTCGATATCGCGGCGCGCCGCCGCGAGACTCTGCTCCATCGACTCGGCCCGATAGCGCTCCTGCTCGAGACGTTGCAGCAACTCGATGTCACGTCTTGCATTCGTCAGTTCGCAGGAGAGCGACTCCGCCCAGTTGTATTCCCGTTTCGAGGCCTGCCCCGTGTCGCTGACGCTCGCTTGGGCGACCTGCACCGGTCTGTCATTGCCGCCTCGCCCCGGCGGTAAGGCTTCAGAAGCGCGGTTCCTTGCCGCTTCGATGAAACCGAGACTGCGGGCAGCCGCCGAATGCTGCGGTTGCGTCGATGGGTGGGCTCGATCCGGGGAAGCCCGTGTTTCCGGCGCGCATGCCATTGCGAGCATGGCAGCGGTCGTCCACGACAACGCGGACCGTCCCGCCTTGGGCAGCAGCCGGCGCGACGAATCTGCGATGTCGCAGCCGGCAACTGCCTTGTCCTTGAGGATCACCGGGCCCATCCGCAATCACCTGTCGCGCGGCGACACGATCTGTTGAGGTACGGCATTATGCGCCGTACCGCAGCGCGAAGCCTACAGCCCGCATGGAGGACCCCACCCACCCCTTTCGGGTTAGGCCACAGGTCACGGCTTCACATAGGACCAGCCCTTCTCCTGCAGTTCCATCACGCGCACGACGCCTGACTTCACCACCTCCGCCTGGCGAACAATCGGGATGTCCTTGTTCTCGGCCTTGTGCATTTTTTCCTGGGTATTGCCGCAGGCCTTGAACGAGACCTCCGGCGTGCTCAGCGCCATTTCCTCGAGACGGGCTTTCACCGGCGACGTGTCGTCGCGCAGCATGTGCAGCCCAGGCCCGAAGGTGACCACCTCGATCTTCACCTTCTCGCCGAGATCCTTGTAATATTGCGCAACGTTGACGGCATTGTTGAGCGCGAGATTCATGGCTGCGGGATCGTTCGTGTTCACCTGCAGGATCAGGTTGTGGGACTTGGCGTTGGATGGAAGCCGGGCGTTGGCGTCGAGAGGAGATCGTTCCCTCTTGTGGGTGGTCGCCTTGCGCGAGACATGAACCCTTTGGACCTTTTCTGAAACGTGCTGATAGTCCGCAGTGCGGTTCGTTGTTGTCGGTGTCCAGTACCGTCCGCCGCCTTGCTCCGCCGCAGCGTATGAAGCGGCCAGGAGCGCCGTTGCGGCTCCGATGATGGTTACCTTCGCAATATGCTGAAACACGCGCATGGATACCTCCTGTTAAAGACACGTTATTCAAATCCCTAGCCGTTGGGTTTTGCGGTCGGCTGTGGCCACCTGCAGGCAGCGGTGATCTTCGCGCGCACCACATCCATCCCGCCCAACGGAAACACCGCATCCAGCGCCGGTCCGGTACGGGGTGCGAGGTGAATATTGAGACCTCCGCCGTCCGGAAGGGACTGCAGCAAGCGAACCACGTCACCGCCGAACGCAACGCCGGTCCCGGACGCAGGCACAGCTGCCGCGACTTGCTGCGGCGGACCGTCGTTGATGCGGTAGGAAATCGCATATCCATCGCCGCGACCGGACACGCGGGAGCCCGCGACGATCAGTTCGCTCCGCCCGCCATGGCAGCGAATCGAAAGCGTCATTGCGCTTTCGCCAGCACCGTCGCGCGATGACGTCGTGGCGGTGGCGACCGGTGAATAGTCGAGCGGTGAAGTCGTCAGGCTGACGACCCAGCTGTTACCCAGGTTCGCCTGGGGCAGCGCCGACGCCCGCGGTGTCTTCTCGGAGCACTCCGGCCGTTCGGAGCGTTCCTTGGCGGAGCAATCGCGGAGCTGAGCGATCTGGCGATATCCTGCCGCCTGCGCCGAAGCAATGCCGCTTGCGAGCAAGACTCCAGCCACCGCGCAGGTCGCCGCGCGTCTCATTGCGATGTATTTGCGGCGGCGCGCGGCTCGCGATCGAGCCACGCCTGCGCTGCGGGGAAGCGCGTCAGGCCGGGAACGGTCGCGGCGAGATTGATCGTCTTCCACTTTTGGTCGAAGCCCGGCTGCTGCAGCTTGTCGATCCGCGAGAACAGATACTCCACGAAGCGCGCAAGGCGCTCATAGCGGTTCGATTTGGCCGGAAAGTTGAAAGCCACCAGGGCGGTCGGCACTGCGATTGTCGTGACGCGCTCGCCCTGCTTGATGAGATTGGGATATTCCGTGGCCTCGAGCGAGGCGGGAAGATAAAAGTCTTCGAACCTCCTGTCATAGGGAACAGGCAGGAACTTGAACCCCGGCTCCCAGCGGCCGCGCACGAAAGCATCCACCGGCTTCGAGGTGATGAAGACGACCGCGGCCATCTCGCCCTTGCGCATCTGCTCGAGCGCGACCTGATGCGGGATGAAGGTTTTTTCCACATCGAGGCCCAGGCGGCTGAAGATCAGCGGCCCCGAATAGGCCGCCGCAGTACCCAGATTATTGAAGTTCACCTTCTTGCCGGCGAGATCGCTCAGGCTTTGGATCTCGGGACGAACGAAGATATGCAGTTCGGACGGAAACAGGTTCAGCACGAAAGCCAGCCGTTGCTGGATATCCGGCACCTGGCTCCGGTATTCCTCGAGCACGTCGGAATTGATGATGGCGGCATCGATCCCGCGCAAATACAGCAGTGAGTTCACATTCTCCGTCGGCCCGCGCGTCACGACCGGCAACACATGCAGCTTGTCGCCATCGTCTACGACGCGGGCGATTTCGGCCGCGAGACGAATGGGCGCGCCCTCGAGCAGGCCCCCGGCGAGGCCGATCGTCCAGGCATTCATCGTCACCTGCGGCTTTTGCGACGGCGGCTCACGGCGCAATTGACGCGGTGCAGCAGGTTGCGCCTGTGCATCCACGTTTGACAGCGGAACGGTCGTGAGCAGCGGAATCAGCAGCGCCAGCATGCGCAACGGGTGCAATTCCCTTTTTGCGGTCTGTCCCATGGGATCTCCGCCCTCGCCGATCGGTGATTTTGTCGTAGTTTCATGCAGTTCATCGGCGCGCGCTATTTCTCCCCATGGGGGAGCCCACTACTCCTTCCGGATTATCCATTGTGCGTGTCCCCACGCCGCGGCAGCGAGGGCTCGACAAGCCCGGAACCAGTCGCGCCTGACCGGCTGCCGCTAGCCCAGGATAGCCCACCCATGCGGCTGCAGCGTGAGCTCGGTCCTTGCGCCCGCCCTGCGCACCGCAACTGACCCTGCGAGCCTGTCGACGCCAGAGTCGATGGTGCGTACAACCGCTGCGTCGGCCAGGTTCAGAGCAACCCATAGCCGATTGCCTTCGTCGAATGCTTCGAAGACAAGGTCGGAATTGCGAAGCTCGATCATACGGGACTTCGCCCGGAGCAGCCATGGATGCCTCCGCCGCAGTCCGATCAGCTCCTGATGGAGCCGGTAGACCGGCCAGCCAAATGGCGCCAGCTCGGCTGGCGCCGCCGGAAAGGTCGGACGGATCGCGTCGTCACCTCCGGCACGACGCTCCTTGATCCCGCGGAACGCCTGTTCATCCCCGGCGTAGATCGAAGGCGTGCCGCCACAGGTCATGAGGATGACCAGCGCGTGCGCGATATGCCGTTCGTCCAGAAGCTGGCTCGCGATCCGCGTGACGTCGTGATTGCCGATGAACGTCTGCGGCACGAAGCGGTCGAGCATCGCATTGTGCCGCCCGAGCGCCCATGCGAGTTCATGCAAGTTGCGATCGTTCAGGGCACTCCAGATCGCCTTCCAAAGCTCGTATTGCGTGACGGCATCGACACCGGTCTCGGCGACGAATCCGGCATAGTCGCCGTGGATCACCTCGCCGAAAATGTAGGCGTCGCCATGCCGCGCGCGAACTGCAGGCAGGACGCGCCGCCAGAATTGCCGCGGGACGGCATAGGCTGCGTCGAGGCGCCAACCATCGGCACCGCGATCAAGCCAGTGATTCATCACGCGGATGACATAATCGACGACCGCGGGCTCGTCATGGTTGAGCGTCACAAGCTGGTGGTGACCCTCGAAGGTCGCGCAATCGGGCGCCTGACCGTCCGGGGGCCAGGTCAAGCGAAACCAGGCGGCATCCGGCGATTGCGGGCCGCCGGCGACGGCGCGCTGAAAGCGTGGAGATTCACGGCCGAAATGGTTGAACACGCCATCCAGGATGATGCGCAGGCCACGGCCACGGGCTGCTGCGACCAATGCATCGAAGTCCGCATCGTCCCCAAGCCGCCCGTCGATCAGGAAGTGATCGATAGTATCGTATCCGTGGGTCGACGAGGCAAAGATCGGCCCCAGCAGGATACCGGATGCGCCAAGATCGACGGCGTAATCGAGCCATCCCACCAGGTGGTCAAGGCGATGCACGATGCCGGCACACGCGCCGGTCTCCCGTTCGGCGCCGACGAAGCCGAGCGGGTACACATGCCACCAGACGGCATGCTCGATCCAGTTGCTCCCGCGACCCTCCAAGCCGTATTCACTCCTCAAGCCGGTCACCACCCTTGACGAAGGTCATGCCGATCGCGCCGAGCGTCAACAGCACGGCGATCGGAACGAGACCGACAGCCTGGGACTGAAAGCGCGCCGTCAGGATGCCAACCAGCATCGGTGCGATCCAGACCGTCGTACTGGCAGTCAGGCCGAACAGCCCGAAATACGAGCCGACGCGCATCGGCGGTACGATCTGAATGATCATGGCGCGCCCCGACGCGATCGAGGCCACCGCGAATGCCGTCATCGATCCCGACAGCAGCATGAAGACGATTTCGGGCAGGGTTCGAAAAACCGGGCCGTTCCACAGCGGCGGCGCGGCCGGATCATGGGGCCAGAAGAAGATCATCCTGTCCGGCGTCGTGCCGAGAACCATGACCAACAGCACGACCGTAATCGATATCTGGACGATGATTGCGCGGCGCGTGCCAAGTCGCGCGTTCAGGCCTGCCGCAAGCAAGCCGCCGAGAGCGGCGAACGCGATCTTGACGACGGCAAAACTCAGCAGCTTGAAGCCGTGCCATCCCATCACGCCCGAGGCATAGATGCCTTCGAAGATGATAAGGGTGTGAAAGCCGTCGGCATAGAAGGTGCGGGCGATCAGGAATTTCAGCAGGTTTGGCTGCCTTCGCAGACCGGCGATCAGGGCGAATACGTCCCTTGAGCCGAGGCGGACCGCCCTCACGAAGCTCTCGCCCGATGCCGGCGCGTCGATGGTGAAGCGAAGCAGCATGAACAGGCCGGCGCAGGCGAGCGCCGCGATCAGAGGTCCGATCAGCCGCTCCATCTCGTGGCTCGCCTGCGAGAAGCCAAACAGCGGCTCGTCGGGGATCCCGAACCAGTGCAACTGCCCGGGAAGCGCAAATCCCCACAACAGGAACGTCATGATGGCGACGGACACGAGATTTGCGATACCCAGGCTGACACCCGAGTAGCGGCCAACCCGCGACATCCCGACCGCCGGTCCCAGCATCGCGTTATGCAGGATCTCGGAATAGACGAACAGCAGATTGAGCGCCATCACGATCACCAACACGGCAGCGACCGACAGTCCGCTGCGGTCCGGCTTCGCCCACCACAGGCTGACCAAGAGCGGCAGCGAGATCAGGATGCAGGCCGTAATCCACGGCTTTCGCGGACCCATCCGGTCGAGCGACGCGCCGAGAAACGGCACTGTCACGGCACCGACCAAACCTGCAGCAAAGCCGTATCGCGCAAACAGCGTTTGTCCGAGCATGGGATCGCCGATCATGACCTTGCTGACATAGGGCGCAAAAATGTAGATCTTGAGCAGAACCAGATACGGGATCCGGGTCGCCTCGTAGCCGACCCAGGACCATGCGCTGAGCGTCAGGGCGCGCGAGCCAGGGCTTGCGGTCGCGACGGGTCGCGATACGGCAATAACATCCTCAGACATCCGGAGCGTTTCCCCTGTGGCGTGGCTGCTGCGTCACACGCGGTTGTTACGACGGGCTCTTGCGATCGGGCGCCACAAACCTGGCGACCGACACCGGCCGTTGCATCGATCCTATCGTCACCGATCGCGATCCGCCTCATCCGCGCGGGACGCACGCGCACTTCCATGGATATGGAAATAGCTGCCGGCGCGGAAAGCGAAGACCGGCAACGACGCTCTCACCGAATTCGACGCCGGGCTCCTCTCGCGACGAAAATACGCCGCCGGTCAGTTGGCATGTCCAGCCGATGCGGCGCTGCGTGCGAGCCGCGGCGACAGTGCGGCATCCGAACCGAGCTTTTCGGCATGGAACTGAAGACGCGCGGCGATGCGGCCGAGCCCGACGCGTTCCGCCCAGAACATCGGGCCTCCCGTGCGCGCAGGCCAACCGTAGCCATTGAGCCAGACCACATCGATATCGGACGCGCGCTGCGCGATACCCTCATCGAGGATCTTCATGCCCTCGTCGATCATCGGATAGAGCAGCCGCTCCAGAATTTCTTCGTCCGTGACCCGACGCGAACGATAGCCGCGGCTCCGTGCAAACTCGGCAATCAGCGCCTCCACTTCCGGCGACGGCGTCGCGACACGCTCGGCGTCGTAGTCGTAGTAGCCCTTCGAGGTCTTCTGTCCGCGTCGGTCGCGTTCACACAACAGATCGCGAATGCTTTCGCCCTTCGACGTCTCGCGCCGCCAGCCGAGATCGAGGCCCGCCAGGTCGCCCATCTGGAACGGCCCCATCGGAAACCCGAATGCGGTCAGCACGCGATCGACATCCCAGGGCCTTGCTCCTTCGAGGATGAGCCTTTGGGCCTGCGCCTGTCGCCGGCCGAGCATGCGGTTGCCGATGAACCCCGGGCAGACACCGGAAACGACGGCGATCTTGCCGATCCGGCCGGCAAGGTGCATTGCGGTCGCAAGCTGCGACGGTCCCGTCTTCGCCCCACGCACGATTTCGAGCAACCGCATGACATTCGCCGGCGAGAAGAAATGCAGCCCGATCACCGCCTCGGGCCGGCGCGTCTCCGCGGCAATCGCGTCGATATCGAGCCGGCTGGTGTTCGACGCCAGGATGGCGCCCGGCCTTGCAATCGCATCGAGCTTGCGAAACACATCCTTCTTGACCGCCATGTTCTCAAACACGGCCTCGATGATGAGATCGCAATCGGCAAGCTCGTCGATGACGAGGCCCGGCGTCAGCAATGCCAGCGCGCGCTCGACGTCTTCCGCGGCGAGGCGGCCGCGGCTTGCGGCGCGCTCGTAGTTTCGCCGGATCGTGGCGACACCCCGCTCCAGCGCGGCCTGGTCGCGCTCGACGATCGTCACGGGAATCCCGATCGACAGGAAGTTCATGGCGATGCCGCCCCCCATCGTACCGGCGCCGAGAATCCCGACGCGCTTGATCGGGATCCTCGGCGTATCGGCACTCGCACCATCGATCCGCGCCGCATTGCGCTCGGCGGCGATGATGTGCTGCTGCACTTCCGACAGATCGGCCTCGCGCTTGCTCATGCAGTCCCTCCATGAAAGATCTCGAACAGGCCGGCGGCGCCGATACCGCCTGCGCAACACATCGTCACCACGCCATAGCGGGCCTTGCGACGCCTCCCCTCGTGCATCAGATGTCCGACGCAGCGCGCGCCCGTCATTCCATAGGGGTGACCGATCGCGATCGCGCCGCCCGAGACGTTGAGCCGCTCGTCGGGAATGCCGAGCCGGTCGCGGCAATAAAGCAGCTGCGATGCGAACGCCTCGTTCAGCTCCCAGAGGTCGATATCATCGATCCGCAGCCCGTTGCGTTCGAGCAGCTTGGGTATCGCGAGGACCGGGCCAATGCCCATCTCTTCCGGTGCACAGCCGGCGACCGCCATGCCGCGATAAGCTCCGAGCGGCTCGAGGCCACGCCGCTCCGCCTCCGCGGCTTCCATCAGGAGTACCGCCGCAGCGCCGTCGGACAGTTGCGAGGCGTTTCCGGCGGTGACGAATCGCCCCTGCTTGACAAAGTGCCCGCCGGCAAACACCGGCCTCAGCTTCGCGAGATCCTCAAGGGTGGTTTGCGGACGATTGCCTTCATCCCGCGTCAGCGTGACCTCCCTGACGGTGGTTTCACCGCTGGCATGCTCGGTGACCGTCATCTCGGTCCTGAGCGGCACGATTTCCCGGTCGAAGCGGCCTTCGGCCTGCGCTATCGCCGTCCGCTGCTGCGACCGCAGGGCATAGTCGTCCTGCGCCTCGCGGCTGACACCGTAACGTTCCGCGACGAGCTCGGCCGTCTCGATCATCGAGCTCGTGAGGCCCGTCGCATGGCGAAGGATCCAATCGTCCCACGCCCGGAAGCGATTGACCTTGTCGTTCTGCACCAGGCTGATCGATTCCAGGCCGCCACCGATCGCGACCGGTGCACCGTCATTGATGATGTACTTCGCGGCAGTCGCAATTGCCATCAGACCGGACGAGCATTTGCGATCGATCGACATTGCGGCGACGCTGTCGGGAAGTCCGGCGCGACGCCTGCGCCGAGCGCGGTCTGATGCTGACGACGCTGCGCCAGCAGCTGATGACGGGTCGCTGATCGATGCTGATGCGCATCCCCACTGCCACCCTTCACGGCGCGGTCGCCGGCAACAGGGTATGGACCGAGGCCGAGCGCGAAGTACTCGTCGACCTCTATCTCACGAACCCCCGCCCCTCGATGGACGTGATGGCAGCCAAGCTCGGCCGCACGAAGGACGCCATCAGCACGGAGGTCAGCCGCCTGTGCTTGCGGGTGCCGGGCGCTCAGCCCCGCAAGTGCCTGCCGTGCCAGCGCCCCTTCTTCTCCTCGTGGATCGGCTACCGCATCTGCCCGCGCTGCGAGCTGCTTGTCATGGAGTGTGCGTGATGACCGAACAGAGCAATGTCCTCCCATTCCGCCAGAAGCCGCAGGCGCCGAAGGTCGTCGGCAAAGCGATGTTCACCGTGAACGTGAACGACGCCGAGTATTTCGTGGAGAAGGCCTTCATCCCGGAGACCGGACACGGCTTCGGCAAAGTCGTCGACGACAACGGCAAGCTGATCATGATGTACCCGACGTCGACCATCCCTGACGCTTTCGTGGGGCGGATGATCATGGCTTATCGCACGGGCTACAGCGAAGGCTTGCACAATGGAACCGGCGTCGCCGCGAAGCTGAAGGAAGGTGCGTGATGAAGCGCCCGCCGCCCGAGACGGTGCCTGGCATCCCCGAAGCGCAGCCGCTGCGGCTCCGGATGGTCGGCACCGCCATCTTCGAGCGCGGCTGGCGCGTGCCGCTCGCAAGCGGCATCGGAATGAGCCGCCGCAATCTCTACTACATCCTCGACGGCAAGCGCTCGATCGACCCGACGCAGGTCGACGTCCGCCTCCTGCACCTGATCACCCACGAGCGCCTGCAGAGCGAACGCCGCGTCCGCGCGCTGCGCAAGCTCCAGAACAAACTGTTGGCTCACATCGAGTACGTCGAGGCGGCGAAGATCGCCTACGGAAAGGACTGAGACATGGCGCAGCGCTGGCCCAATCTGCTGCACTGGCAGCTGCTCGAGAAAGTATACCGCGCGACCGACCACGGCTCGTGGCGCGCTTGGGCAGCCGCCGACCTCGGCGTGGCGAAGAAGGATTTGCGCCACAGCTTCGACCGACCGCTCGACGCCCAAGAGCTCGACGCGCTGCTCGCGCAGCTGAAGCGACGCGCCGATCGGCATCGCGCTTTCATCGAGCGTGAATACCTCGCGAATCTCGGTGCCGTGCAGAGCGCCGTCCATGAGGCGCAGTACGACCTCCGGCACGCGGTGATGCTCGAAGCCGCCGCAGAGAACGAGAAGCGCGACCTCGCAGATTGGATCGCGAGCCCGGCTTACGCGCGGGAGCGCGCGTTCTTCGCGGACTTGTTGGCAGAGGAGGCAGCCTGATGACGACGTACACGAAGCCCGGACGCTTTCCGCCGGCGAGCATGCGCTACGGCAAGCCCACGCCGGTCGAACTCAAGTTCGCGCCGCCCGAAGAGGCCGGTGAACGCGACGAGGATGGCCGGCTCCTGCTGGCGACGCCGCTCGCCCCTCCGCCGCGCCCTCCGACGACGGTGATGCCACCGCCGAACCTCCGCGCCGGCGGCATCGGCCAGCTGCCGCGCGCCATGCCTGTACCCGCGCGGGCGGGCGGTAAGTTGCCGCCGGTGACGGGCTCGCCGGAGGCAATCGAGAAAGCCCTCCGTGAAGCTCGGCGTCAGCTGCGCGAGCGGCCCATTATGCCCGACGATATTCCGTGGTGAGCGCCATGCAGATGACGATGTTCGGCCCCCGCGAATGCCCGACCGCGACCGCCGAGATGCTGGCGGACCGCCGCCTGCGCGGCGCCATCCACGCGATGCGCCGGCGCAACGACTTCGAAGGCGAGGAATGGCCATTCGTCGAAGGCATCGGCGAACTCGGCCACCTGCGCGCGTGGGCCGTCGAGAATCACGGTGTCCGCTCCGTCGTAGTCGGCTCGACCGTCTTCGCTGAAGACGATTTCTCGAAGCTCCTGAACCGCGGCATCCACTTGGCCGCGCGCGCGGTGTTCGATCGCCTCGACGCGGGAGCCGCATGATGCAGCAGGAGATGGATTTCGGCGCGTTTGCCACGCCGGCATGCAACCAGGTTCGGCGCAAGAACTCGCCGCCGTCGCCGGACGCGGACGGCCTGTTCGACGCCACAGGCGTCGATATCATCTGCGGGCGTCGGCAGTGTCACTTCGAGCCGGTGATCGACCTGCTCGGTCGCGTCCAGTTCATGGAGACGCGCGTTCAGCTGGTGACGATCGCGCCGGGCCGCTGGGACCCGGCGGCGATCCTGGCGGCGTGCACGCGCGCGCACGGCAACCGGGTGTACGAGGTGGACACCTCGAGGGTGACGCCGGCGAACCCCAGCGGCCTCGACGAATTGAAGATCGCACGCATCGTCGGCGCCGACGGGGTCAGGCCGTACCTTTCCAAGAAGTCTCGCTATTTCGAGGGTAGACTCGGCGTCGTGACGCCGGCAGCCCGTCCCGTCCAGGCAGAGCGACGCTACAATATTCTGCGCCGCTCGGAGGCAGGAAAGCCGACCTGGGCGTTCCGCTCGCTTCTGTTCGACGTCAGGGGGCCGCGCACCAGCGACTACAAGGTCCGCCGCGCGCTGCGCGCCCTCGAAGATGCGGGCCTCATGCACATCCAGCTCGGCAAAATGGGCGGCATGGCGACGGCTAAGTGCACCTGGACGACGCGCGCCTACCTGACCGCGCCTGAATTCTCGCTTTACGACGAGGACGCACTGGCGCAGATCGCGGCGGGGCTTGCATGACCTGGGACGACGACCGACAATCTCCGACCGAATGGCTGCTGCGCCACAAGGACCCGACGTGGCGGCGCTCCCAGCGCGAAAAGGAGGCCATGCCGGAGCATCCGCGCTGGGAGCGCGATTACTACTTCCGCTCTCCGGACGGCTTGCATCAGGGCCTTTCTGTCCAGCTCGACTCTCCGGTCATGCAGCAGCGTGTGCGCGACTGGCTCGTGCTCAGTTTCGACAAGCGCAACGTCCCGCAGTGGATCCACGATCTGATCGAGCGCGAACTGCCGAAGGAAGGTTGGGATCTCCGCGACGGCTGGGACCCCAAGGTGCTGCTGAAGCCCAAAGATCCGGAATCGTAAGTGCGCCTGACGCCAGCACCCCTGCATCTGCTGATCGCGATCTCGCGTGGCGCCATCCTGCACGAGTGCGTGCGGGGAAGGTGGTACACCCTAGAGCGGCCGGAACGGGGCTTCGCTCGCGTTCACACTCGCGCCGTCAACACGCTGAACAAGCTCGCGCTGATCGAGCAGACGGGCGATCTCACCTGGCATGCCTCCGGTGCCGGCCGCGCGTGGCTGGCCGCGAATGGAATTGCGGCGAATTTGGAGAAACCAGAAATTTGTCCGTGACCGGACAGGGGAAGTAACGGGGGGTGTCAGCGAAAATGCCGTACGCGTGACGGGCGTCACGACTAACGCTCGCGGCCATTCGTGTGCTCTTTGGAAGCGAAGGCGGTTCCCTGCCATCCGGTGGTGCATAGCGGATCGCAGCGTGTGTGAGGTGTAAGACAGTGTGCGATAGATCCGCAACTAGACCCGCGAAGTCCGATATATCGGACGATGCCACCCATGCGAGCCGAATTGTCGTCTAAATCGGACACGCGCGACCGGGCGCAGCGCCTCGCCGGCGACGTTCGCTTCGATTTCAATGATGGCAATAATTGCGGAGACTGACGTCAGCGCTTTGATCACCGCCATCCATTCCCAGCTCAGGGGCGGCCGGTGTCGAACGTTCACGGGAAAGACCTACGTGGCGACCGCTTCGGCGACGCGCCGCATGTCCGACCTGGGGGTCGACTGCGGAAACCCGGCGGACGACTCGCTCGAGGCGGACGAGCCGACGATGGTCGTGGAAGTGCTGTCGCCGACCAACGAAGGCTTCGAAGTGACGCTCAAGCTTGCGGAGTAACCAGTCGCTGGAATCGCTTGAGCGGATCATGCTCGTCGATACCGAGGCCCCAAGAGTGCACGTGTATTGGCGCGCCGAGAACGCAGCTTGGGAAACTCGCGTGCTCAGGGGCCCAGATGCCGAGGTCGACCTCGGAAGCCTCGGAGCGGGTCTGAAATTGCGCGAGATCTACGATGGGCTGGAGTTCAGGCCGCGCCTAAGGCTCGCGGAAGCGCCACTCGGCTCCTAGCCGAGGGGATGCCGCAGTCCGGCCGCATCGGGCGAGACCGCCGGCGCGCGTGAGATTTGAGATGGGTCAAGGCGAACCCACGGCATCGGCCTAGAGTTGCATCTGTACCGAGCGGCATGAGCGCTCAGGTGCTGTTACGGTTGCGGGGCTTGGACTCCTAGGCTCTCCAGGCTCCACTCCCTGATTTTAGGACCGCAGACAGGGAGTTGGCTCCGAGAGCGACTCCGCCGAACGACGACCGGCGCTGCGGGTCGGACGACGACAGGATTGGATACTTGGAATCCGTCTCGGCGCCCGCTGGTTGCCGGCCCCGCAGATGGAGGTGACGGAATTCGTGGTAGGGATCGATTGCCTTCTTATCGGTGTTCAGGCTGAGCGAGTAGCCCCAATCCCAGTCCTCGATCGCGACGACAAAGTAGACGTCCTCCTCGTGCGGCCTGCGCTTCCGCTTCTTCCTGGTCGGCTTCGGATCGGTAACCATCGGGATCCCGCCTCTCGGCCCAGCGGCGCCAGGCTATCCGAGTCGGGGAAGCTCATCGAGACGTGAGCCTGCATCACTTGGCGCTGCCTGGCGCGCCGCCCTGCACGAAGTGAACTCTAACTTTGTCACGGCCCGATAGGCGCGCCCGAGTTTTCCGATCCGCTTTGACTCTCTCGACGTACGAAGACGGAAGTGGGGCGACTTTGGGTTCTCTTCCTGCGAGCGACAACCGGCTCTGTTCACGCCGCAACTGCCTCAGCTCCGCGACGATTTCCTTCCGACGCCCCTCGCTTGTGCACGTCTGCAGCTCCTCGCGAAGGTTGTCAATTCGAGACACCAGCTTGATAACAATGGCCCGCCGTCTCTGCTGCTGCTTCTTGCTGATTATGGAAGGACGTCGAGGACCACGGCTCAACTTTGGATCTCCTGCTGATTCGCCAGGACTGAAGCTTTCCGAAGGAAAGCCCAACCGCGAGCTACTGGCAACGCGGCTTCGTATTGGAAGAAGGTTGAAGTAACGCGCATCGCGCGATAAGGCATTCAAGATGAGCGACATCCGCGAAACTCTCAGATCTCAACCCTTACGGATAGGCATTTCTACCCGCTCCCTCTTCAATCTCGAAGAAGAGCACGCAGTATTCGTGAATGAAGGAGTGCAAGCCTACGCAACGATGCAGCTTAACCGAGAGGACACTCTCATCGAGAAAGGATCCGGATTCGAAGTCGTAGAACGCCTTTTGAGACTGAACGAGCCGGGTCAAAAGCCGTATGTTGAAGTGTATTTGCTATCGCGGAATTCACCCGACCTCTCCCTTCGAGCGTTTCATTCCATCGACAACTACGGGCTCAGCATAAAGGCCGGCAGCTTCACTAGCGGCCGCCCTCTAGGCCCCTTTATTTCCGCATGGGAGTTCGATCTTTTTCTTTCCAATGAGATCATCGACGTAAAGGCAGCAATCGAGGCGGGGGCCGCCGCCGCGAAACTCGGCATAGCCTCTCAGTCTCGCCAAGAAGACCCAGGTGATGAAGTTCGCATCGCGTTTGACGGCGACGCGGTCGTGTTCAGCGCCGAGTCCGATGAAGTCTACAAGACCCACGGCTTACAGGCATTCCTGCAGCACGAACGGGAAAATGCAAAAACGGCGATGTCCGGCGGTCCGTTCGGCAAATTCTTGCGAAAACTCTCGATCCTTCGACAGATCTTCATGAACGACCAAGGCGTCAGCAGAGTACGCATCGCCATTGTCACGGCACGTACGCGCCTGCCCATGCCGGCGTGGTGCACACGCTCCGTGATTGGGGAACGCCAGCCGACGAAGCCCATTTCGTGGGCGTACGTCCCAAAGGTCCGATACTGAAAGCACTGGGCGCTCACATTTTCTTTGACGATCAAGAAAAGCATGTCCTCAGCGCTTCCCAGGTCGTTGCCTCCGGCCACGTTCCCGGCCCACACGACCCTGACGAGCCGATAATCCCGGCAGATCTCTAAAGCCCTTCGCGCACCGTCCGTGGCGTCAATAGCCGTGCTACGGCGAGCCAGGTCTGGGTCCGCTGTCCGGTGACTTGGGTCGCCTAGGTCATTTGCAAGCGGAAGCCGCCGCCAAGCGTCGGCGCGGTCACCCAAACGCAAAAGCCTCGCTGCAAAGATCCAAATGCCAAGCCACACTCGATGCCTATAGAGTCGAGCATCGCTGATCCCGGAGGCCGCCGCGGGTCAAACCACATCACTCCAGACGAATGTTGCTAATGTCGATCGAGGCCATCAGCAGGTCGAAGACCGCCCGGTTGTCCGGCCCACGCACATAGGCGCGGCGGCGTGTCGGCACCCGTATCCCGTTGGCCTCGACAAAGCAAGCCGAGGGTGGCGGCACGAAGACGAACGCGCTTGCTCACCACTATCACCGCCTCTCGAACCGATACCGTACCGAGCCGCTCCGCACAACCCGAAACCTATTCCTCGTACCGGCGCTGACCGGATTACTCAGGGGCAGGACGCGCCAGCGCGAGGGGTCGAACACGAATGGCACATACAAGATCCTGAATCGGCGCTTACGTTCGAGACTGGCGCTACCTGCAATCTCGAGTTCCCGAGCGGTCAATTCGAATTCGCCACCTTCGTCCAGCGCCGACTTCACCTCATAGAGATATTCGTGTCGGGCAGTTTCGATACGAAAGTCATAGCCAAGGCTGTCGTCTCCTTCGCTTCCGGTACAAAAGGATGTCCGGTTCGAGGATACCCAACAATCGTCGGTCATTTCCTTGGGGTGACGTCGGCGGAGATATTCACGGGCAAGCCATTCGCTGGCGATCCCCATAGCCTGGCGAACAGAATCTGGAGGTTGGTTCCGCCAAGCTTGGCCTTTCCCACCGCTTGCCCCCGGGTGTCGCCTCTCTCCAGCGGATTGCTCCTGGATAGCAAGACGCGGTGGCCGGCTTCGATTGAACCAATCGGAACCTTGGGCGAGCGCAGTTTCAGCGAGCCGCTCGAACAGCGCGACGAAGCCGTCTCCACCGGTATCGAGCGGCTGATCGCCAAACGTGATCGTGCGCTTCTCGGCGTCCGCCTTGCGGCGTGCCTCGAGCGCCTCGCGCTCTTCGTGCTGGAGGTCGGCCTCGGTAAGCTCAAGATCCTCGATCGCATCCGTTTGCGACATGTCGAGTGGCCATGCCCCTACCCTTACCAGCAAAGTGGGAAGAGATTCCGGTTTGGCCGCCTCAAAGTCGATAAGTCCCTTGTCATGGAGGGCCCGTACGACCGGCTGGGGGTCCGCTGTGTCCATCAGCGAGGGGCGATCAACGTCCTTCTTTCGACACCAAGCGCGTATGAGGCTCGCGAGCCTCGCGTGGTTCGACGCGATGAGCTTACGATTAGCTGCGACGACGGATTCGAAATTGGGCAACGTGATCGACGGGTCATCGGGACCGAGGTGGGCCTCAGCTGCGGTGGAGGCGGCTCCAGCCACAAAATCGCGGTCAATCGTTTCGCGCTCCATCGGCCATGCTGGGTCGAACACGACAAACTCTAGCTTGCGGAGGGCAACATAGTCCCCAAGGTCCCGACCCTCGCGCCAGTTTTTGGCAAAGCGCCGGCGTACGCGATCAACCAGTGCGGGCGCAAGCTCGGCCATGAACACGCTGAACAGACGACGAAAGTCCGCCTCGCTGTTGAGGGGTGGATAGCCTAACTCGGCCAGCGTCCGGCCGTAGGCCTGGAAGTCGAAACCCATTCGCCGACGTATCAGAGCTTGGTCGTCTGTGACGTCGATTGCTGCGAGGGCTTCGCCTGCCGTGTCCGCTCCCAGTTCAGTGACCAGCCAGTCGCGCAGCTTTAGCGCTGGGCCAAGCCTGTCGTGTCGCTGCACTAGACTATCGGCTGTACTTCTCCCTCGTATGAATGAGACGATTGGCAGTACTGCGCGCACTCGTCGATCCACGCCTCCGCGTGTTGCGGCGAAGTGGTCCCGGACAACACCTACGTCGCGGCGTATGGCGCGTGCGAGCATGTCTTCGCTCGGCGCCACGGAAGCATCCGAGTAACCTTCGCGCGCCAGGCGTCCTAACATGGGCTCCAATGTGTTCCTGCGGGAGCCCACGAGCTTGGTGATAGCCGGTGCAGCCTCAAGTAAGAGATCGACGCTGATCGGCTCGTCGCCGGTGATCAGCAGCGTGGGGAGCCGGGCGTGTGGAACCCCCTGGACGCGATCGTCGCCATGAGCCGTGATTTCCTGGTCGTCGATCAGAAGCGCAAAGCGGTCGCATCGCCTCAACCGTATTTGTCGTAGGCGATGGTCGAGCTCGTCGGTCGGCAGAGTGCGCAGTTCTAGTGCATCGCCGAGATATTCGTGGGCAAGGATCGCGACATCGCTCAGCCACGTCAGACTTCCAGCAGCGAAGTGTGGATCGGTCGGGTTAGGTTGGAACGTCTGTCCGTCGACTTGCAGTTGAACGTCTCCTGAATCGGCGAGTCTGGGTGTAAAGCCGCCGGTGGCGACCAGAAGGTCTCGGATGACCGCGCCGTCAGTCTCGCCAACGTCAAGGACGGCCTCACCGCGGTCGGCAAGCGCCCGCGCAGCGAAGCCCTGCCGCTCGGTGGTCACGTGAACAACGGGCGGCGCCTCGGGATCGGGCGCAAGCAGCTCGAACCCACCGGAGCGCTCCACGACAAGCTCCTGTAAGTTCCCAAGCGTTAGCTGTCGCTCCGCGACGTCATTCCATGCGCGACGGAGTTGCTCGCGCAGCTCACGTCGCTCCGCAGCCGACAAATCGGAGAGCGCGGTCGCCAGGGACGCGAGGCGGCCAGGCGCGGACTCAGCCGCAGCCCAGTCGCGAAGCCCAATTCGCTCGTCGAAAAGGATTGCGGGAAGTACCGCGCGGCTGCCGGGTTCCGCCGAGAATCGCGGGACAAACCGGGGCGGCACCTGGCGCATGACCGTCGTCGACCAACTCTGACTAGGCGTATCGAAGCTGGCCTCATCGCGCCGCAGGCTCGCTGGCCAGGGGCTCTCCCGAAGGAAAACCTGGAGCGGCGTTGGCAATGCGACGCTCTGAAGCCCACGCCAATGACTGAGTCTGAAAGTGAAATGCGCTTCACCATTCTCGCGAAGATATGCGACGATTAAGTCGGAAAGTGCTTCCCGTGCGGCGGGTGATAGCCAAGAGTGCTCAAGCTGGCCTGGCAAGCGCCAAACCTCACCCTGGAGCTGATATTCGGTATGTGGATAAGCGAAGCTCGCTTTCCGCGCATGCGCGGTCCATTGCGCATCGAGGCCCAGCTTCGGCACGCCCGAGAATAAGAGACCGTTCCAAAAGTTCGAGGGCGTTCCGGCTCGATGAATCGCGCCGGCGATCGGTTGCAACCCATCACGGACACCTAGCACACCAAGGAAGCGCAACCAGTCCTCACGCCGGTCGTCGGATGCGGCGCGCGGCCAAGTACCAAAACTGATGACTAGCTTACCCTTCTGGTCATCGGCGTCTGCGGACTGTGGCGCCGCTTCGTGCAGATACAGTTCGAGCATCCGGCCGAGCGTGCTCCACGAGGCCGATAGGGACGTGTCGGACGCGGCGAACCACCCCCCGAGACAAGGAACAAATAAGCCTGATTTGCGGAGGCCGTCCTCGACTGCTTTCCCGCCCGCATTTCGCCAGACCCGATACGCCCAAATCAACACCTCACGCCGTTGGTTTTCGGTTGGCGAGCGACTAAGGGCCCCCTCAAGGCCATCGAGTACCTCGAGCGGATCGTAACGCCTCAGCAAACCCGCCTTCTCGAATGCACGCAAACTAGCCTCGGAAATCTCGATCGACTGTTTTAAGAACCGGAACTTGCGGAAAAGTGAGGAGGGAGGGCTGGGCGGCCCCTCGCTGCGCCGCCCGCGCTCTTTGCCCACGCGATGGAACACGGGTGGGGCTCCATCGAGGCCCCTCGCTGTGGCTCCAAGCAACTTGTCATTGTTGTCTGGGAACAGCTTCTTGCCCTCAAGAGTCGAGAGCTGGACAGAGGCGGCCGCGTAGAGCGCGACGACGTCATCATAGAAATCGCGCCATCTGCGTGGGGACTGCCGAGCTTTCGCGGCGAGATGCGCAGCGATCGCTTCACTCCACTGCGAGAGTATGTCTTGGTTCGGTGCAAGCGGCAGCGACACGGCGGCAGCCAGGGCGCGGACGCGCGCGAGGCGCCCCTCGCCGATCGTGGGGAACAAGATCGTTGCATCGGCGACACTGGCAAGTTTGGCCGGCGTCAGCTGATGCGTGCGTATGTCGGGCCATGCATACAGTTCATTGAAGCTGACCCAGCGCGCTGGACCACCCGGCACCACGGGCCAGATTGCGGCCTCTGCCAAGGGGCGCCCAAGAGCGGCGAAGGCCTCTACGACCTTCGAAGTATGGGGAGCTGACCAAGCGGCAAGGTCGACCACGACGTTCTGTGGCAATCTGAAGTCGCCATCAACGATCGATAATGCAGCTTGCACGGCCGTCCTCGCAGCTGCCTCCAACAGAAAATTGTTGAGAGGTAGGTCCGCCTTAATCGAACGGCGGTCGATATCGGCGAAGAAGGGCGCGTCGATATGCCCGGCCATCGGCGACGAGGCGCGATCGTCCATTGGTAGGAAATTGAACAGCCGTGGCGCCGCGAGCATCGGGGAGTTGAGGGGGACCGCGACCGACACCACGGCGTCACCCTTCCAGGAAAGCCAACGCTTCAGCGGGGGCGCGGCAGCGATGCTGGCGCGAACTGCATCAAGGACCGCCGGCTTCGGTAGAACTTGCCGGGCGACCAGGAACGCGTTCGTCCGGTCGAGTGTCACGCGCTCCATCTGAAATCCCTGGGGAAGCTTGGCCTCGATTGGTGCGACCTTGCGCGTCAGTTGTGTACGCCTGGGCGGCTGCCCACGTTCTATGACGGCAGCTTCCAGCGACGACAACCGGTCGAGGAAAAGTAGGACTGGAGCGGGGGCGTCGAGGACCGTCGCCACCTGTTTGCGGGCCAGCTCGACCGCCACGGCCGTGGCGAGCGGAAGGACAACCACCGTGGCATAACCTTCCTTAGCAAGCCGGCGCACTTCGTTGGATTGCTCTTGAGCTGTAACGGGAACGAGATAGCGCGACACATTTGAAGCAACCTTGACCGCTGTTTCTGTGGAGGCACCAAGGTGACCCAGCCGCTCCTCTATTTCATTGGCGGTGGCAAAGCGGAAGCAGTAGCCGTCGAACCCGTCGGCCCTCGCGCGCCGACCGGCCGAGAAAATGTGGACATCATCTGTCAACGCTTCAACGCTGCGGAAGCCTAACCCCTTGTTGCCAATACCTTCGCCAATCTCTTTGTCGCTCGTTCCGATGTTGCGAATCGCTTCCAGATTCGAGGCCGTGAATGGACGGCCCTTGTTCGCGACGAGAAGCTCGCCACGGTCGGGACCATCTATGACAAGACGAATTGAAATCTCGCCCTCTTCGTCGGGGCGGTGCGCGTCGTGTGCATTCTGTAGAAGCTCGAAGAGAACACGGTCACCGTACTGGGTGCCGATCACGTCGTTGAGGTTCTTCAGACTCTCGTATGTCTTGAGCTTGCGATGGTGCGCGTCGAGCGCATGTTCCAGTAGCGAGCGTGTCAAAGCGTCTATCGTATCGGCTGCTGTCGACGGCGCGGGAAAGGCCACTAGCTGGCCCGCCAACTCTTCCGGTGATTCTTCGAAATCATCCATATCGTTACATCACGTCCAAACTATCGAACCGTCGCTGATCGACGGCGTCCGCTGGCGGATAAGCAAAAGGTTACGCCAATCCGTCCAGCGCGTTTTCCACAACAGTCAGCAGTCGCTCCCAAAGATGCAGCCTCGACGCTGGATACCGTCAGTCGCACCAAGAGATCTTGCCTGATCGCAACCAAAAATGCGACTTACATCCTTCGCGTAGCCAGACGGAGGGATGCAACGATACGTGGCCACGAGAATCGACAGAAACATCCCACCGCGGCTTCACCTCCCTCAGCACCATCATTTCCAAACGCTTTCCGCAGCCGCAAGGGCACCGCATGCCGACCGACCAGTCGTCCCCGTCGTCGCGAACCATGACAAGCCCCAAAAAAGGCAGCTTTTCCGGAAGCATGTCGCCATCAACGATCTGGAGCTTCCGGCGTGGCGTAAGGGCGGCGACGAGCCGCCGCCACCAGAGCGGCCTCTTCTTCATGCGACCCTCCGCCGCTTTGCCAACGCCGGCAGTCCGAGAAGCGGCTCGATTTCGCCGTCGGCAACGGGAAAGCGGTGCCCGTTCTTGAATTGGCCTTCGGAAAACGCGTCTTCGTCGCCTTCGGCGAGCATGAAGATTGTGCGTGCCCGCGTTTCGTTGGCGAACTCGCGGAAGGGAAACAGCCGCGCGATGAACTCCATGACACAGGCCGAAGCCGCGCGCATATTCAAGGTGATGACCCCGGGCGCTTCCTCTGCCATTCCCCGCAGATAACCGTCGGCGATTTTCCCGGCGAGCGCATGAGGCGCGGTGCGCGCGAGGTATTCCGCTTCGAGAAGCGCCGCGTCGTAGACGCCGCGATCCATCAGGCTTGAGCCGCCCGGATAGACGTAGTCCACCCTCCCGTAGACCTCGGCAATGCGGCGTCCGCCGTCCGGCAGTGGCTCAGTCGGAATTGCAACGCCGACATCAAAGAGAGGCATCGCGAAATAGGCGCTGAGCCGGTCGGCGATATGGCGGCCTTCCGCGGAGTCGACACACGAGAAGAGAATGTCAGCCTCGCGCGCCGCCAGGATAGCCTCGCGCGTTGCGACGGAACATGGCACGCTGATCACCTCGCCATCGCGACGATAACGCCGGATGGCGTCGGCAAACATCTCGACCTTAAGAACGCCGATGTCGTCCCGCGTCGCATTCAGGATGCGGTTGAGGTTGCGTTCCTCGATCTTGTCAAAATCGATGAGAATGATCTCGCCGACCCCGAGGCGGGCGAGCTGCTCGGCAACAATTGACCCTGTTCCCGACACGCCGATCAAGCAAATGCTGAGACGGCTGAGCGACGCGCGCATATCGCCGGTGAACGCCATCGGGGGGCTCAACGGGCCTGAGCCCGTTGCCCCATCGTTCCACCATGTTTCGATGTCCGCTCCGGCTTTCATCACGAGATCGATGGGTGTAGCGCGATCGTCTTCATAGACCCGCGCTCGCATCGCTCCACTCGCGATCATGATCGCCGAGCCGGGGGCGCGGTCCGTGCCGTGCCGGATAGCGTTCATCAAGATGCGATCACTTTCGTCGTCGGCGCTCGAGAAAGCAAAGAGCCCGCCCGGATGCGAGTGGACGGCGACCACCGCGTCACCGCGCGCCAACGCGCAGTCCATCGCCGCTTCCACAAATTCGCCCGGCCAGGTGATGAAATCCGGCCGGCGCGTACACTCTGCGTGAGGGACGCAGATAACTTCGCGTCCCAGCCATTTCGGGCGACGTTCGCCCGTCACGGTGCAGAGCAACAGCGCGGCGGCTTCGAGCCCATCACCCGGGAAAAGGTGCTCCCGAAGTTGGTCTGCCTGCTTCGCAGGCAGCACCAAGGTGTGATGCAGCTTCATTGGCCGACCTCACGGTGCAGAGACTCGTCCACGAGAGCGAGATGCGTCGCGAGCGTGTCACGGGCGGAGTCCCATTGACGGTGGCGCGACCACCGCTGAAATGGCAGGCCGATGATCGTCTCGATTTGCTGCGTCTGCGGGATCGTGGCCCCCGACGAAAGCGCGAGAGGCGGATGGCAGTAGAACATGTCGAGCTGAGCGCCGGGGTAGCTGACCGGCACCTCGACACCGATTGTAGCGGTCGCAACCTGATACCCCGGCGGAAGTGGATAGTTGCGGATGATCAGCCAGCGGCGGCCGGCGTCGATCAAGGTTTCCCAGTCGAATCCAAGGCGGTCGAGGAACGCCTCGTCTTGCGGCAGCATCGCGAAAGCAATCCGACGTTGCGCGCACATTTCCCCGTTGTTGATCTGCCGTGGGGTAAGGCGAAGTTTTTCGATGCCCTTGTGGCGCAGGTCGATAACAACGGCGAGATCCACCTCCCGCTTTGGCTCGCCCGCCACCTTGAGCACGATAATCCAGGGCGTATCGGGATTGAATCCGGCTTGTTGGATCGCCTCCCGGACGACAATCTCGGGTTTCCGCGACTCGATGATCACGCCCTGAACATTCAGTTTCCACACCTCTTGGTGGGGGTGATGATGGTCGTGCCCCCCGTGGTGATGATCGCCACGGCCTCCCTCACGGTGGTGGCGATTCGGCTCTTCGCCTTCCCCGTGCGGCTGGGGATGGTTCCCTTGGCTCATTTTATTCTCCGTATCTAGCTGTATTAACGTTACTTTTCGGTCGAAGAGACCGCGAGCCTGTACTTTGCTACCGTGCTGCGTCAGATTTGGACGTACACGCAATGCGCTATGACAAGACACGGAACATCCTGGAATTGGCGCGGGCCCTGGCGAGCAGCGCCGAGGGCCTGACGTTGGACGAGATGTGCCAGGTGACGGGATGCGAGCGCCGCACTGTTGAACGCATGCGCGACACCATCCGCACGGTGTTCCCGCAGATGGAAGAACTCGCCGATCACCCGAAGAAGCGCTTCCATATCCCCAAGGGGCTCGACGGGTTTTTTCAGGACCCGACGACCGAAGAACTCAGCGATCTCGGCGTCGTCGTCGCCGAGCTGCGCGAGTCAGGAGCGACCTCGCGCGCGGAATCGCTCACCAGTCTTGAAAGGAAAATTCGCGCCGCCATGCGGCATGGACGCCGGAGGGCTACCGAGACCGACGTCGAGGCTTTGCTGCGCGCCGAACGGATCGCGGTACAGGCGGGACCGCGGCCGACGGAAGACCCGGCCGTCCTGATGCTGCTGCGCCGTGGACTCCTTGAGATGAAGCTCTTGCGCTTCATCTATCATGGCGGTTCAAAGCCAGGCTCTTCGCGCGACGTCGTTCCCTTCGGCATCATCTTCGGTCGCATGAACTACCTGATCGGTGCGGACGCGGGCACGACCAAGCCGAAGCACTGGCGGCTCGACCGGATCGAACAGCTTGAATGCCTCGATGATGCGGCCTCGCCTCCCGAAGACTTCGACCTCGCGGCCTTCGCCAACACCGCTTTCGCCTACTACGAGGGTGAGCAGGAAAACGTGGTTTTGCATGTGCTGCCGAGTGGCATGGAGGACTTCAAGAACCACCGGTTTCATTCGAGCCAGACCGTCGAAGAGCATCCCGAAGGCGGCGTCATCGTGCGCTTCCGCGCAAGCGGCATGCTGGAGCTGGCATGGCACCTCTTCACCTGGGGCAACAAGATCGAGATCGTCGAGCCGGTCTCCCTGCGCCAGCAGATCACCACCGAAATGCGAGCCGCCCTGGCGCATCACGAAGAACCTTTGCGTTTCACTTACGTCCTCGATTCGAAAAGAGCGTCCTAGCCGGAGCCCTACGTCCAATTTTGTCGCACCCCATTTCTATTCTCTCGCACCATGCATCCGCTTTCCGCCTCACGCCTCATTGATTACCTCGGCTGCCCGCACCAGGCCGCGCTCTGGCTTGCCGGCGTCAAGCCTGCCGAAGACGCGGATGCGACCCTGCAACTCATCCGCGATAAGGGGTTCGAACATGAGGCCGCGGTGTTGGCGCGGCTAGAAGAGCGCTTCGGTGCCGCCGCCCGTATTCCTTCAGGTGGCAGTCTTGCCGACCGGACCCGGCTAACGCGAGAAGCAATCGCGCACGGTGCGAAGCTCATCTACCAAGGCGCGCTGATGAAGGAAGCCTGGGTCGGATATCCTGACTTTCTCTTGCAGAACGGAGACCCGGGCACGTTCGAGCCCGAAGACGCCAAGCTTTCTCGGTCGGCCAAAGGCGAATACCTGCTGCAACTCGGGATCTATGCCGAGTTGCTCGAGCATATGTTCGGGATTCCCGTCCAGGGTGGCGTGATCCACGTCGCCGCAGGCGAACCAGTGCCCTTCGATCTGCGCCGGACGCGTTTTATTCTCCGGCGGCTCATGCGCAGCTTTGAGCGCTTCGTCGCCGAAGAGAAGCACATCACCAAGCCGCATCCCTGTGCCGCTTGCGCACAATGCGACCACAAGGCGCGCTGCGAGTCCGAATGGCGCGAGGCCGACAGCCCGTTCTTCGTGGCCAGCGTTAGCGGTGCGCAGGTCACCAAGCTCGCCGCGTCCGGCGTGACGACGCTCGCGCAGTTGGCGGCGCTCCCGGCGAACGCCAAGGTCGACGGCATGGGCGCGGAGACGCTCGCGAAACTGTCGGCGCAGGCGCGCCTTCAGGGTGCCGCCCGAGCGAGCGGCCAACATGGCTTCGAGCTATTGCCCTACGCGCGCGGGCGCGGCTTTGCGATGCTTCCGGCGCCCGATGACGGCGATCTCTACTTTGACATGGAAGGCGATCCTCTCGCGGGCGAAGGGCTCGAATATCTCTTCGGCGTGTATGGCCGCTTGAACGGCGACCGCGATCTGACCTTCCGCCCGATCTGGGCGCACAATCCCGCCGAGGAAAAGCTGGCGTTTGAAAATCTGATGCGCCTCCTGCTTGAGCAGGTGCGGCGGCATCCCAACGCGCACATCTATCATTACGCCGCCTACGAGACGACCGCCCTCAAGCGCCTCGCTATGCGGTACGCTACGATGGAAGCGGAGCTTGACCATCTTTTGCGCGAACGCCGTTTCGTCGATCTTTACCGGGTCGTGGTGCAGGCGCTACGCGCCTCGACCGAGAGCTACTCGATCAAGGACCTTGAGGCTCTTTACTGGCGCGAGCGCGGCGGCGAGGTGCAGACGGCGTCCGACAGCATCGTCGAATACGAGCGGTGGTGCCTCACCAAGGACAACGCCATTCTCGATTCGATTGCCGCCTACAACAAGGATGACTGCGTTTCGACCGCGCACCTGCATGCGTGGCTTGAGAAGCTGCGCCCGGCCGGCGTCAATCTTGAGGTCGTCGACGACACCGCCGCCGAGAAGCGCGAGCAATCTGCCGAACGCGCCCAGCGCGAAGCCCGCAAGCAGGCCCTTGCGGCGGCGGTACGTGCCTCTACGCACGGCGATGCGCGTGTGCGCGATCTTGTCGCCGAACTGTTGTGGTTTCATCAGCGGTCGCAGAAACCAGGATGGTGGGCGCTGTTTGAGCGGCAGACGTGGTCGGAGGACGAGCTGGTCGACGATGCCGAAAGCCTGGGTGGTCTTCAGCTCGACACCTCCACGGCGCGGGTGCCGGTCAAGCGCTCATTTGACACGACGTATGCCTTTCCGCCGCAGGACACCAAGCTCAAGGTTGGCGACAGGCCAAAGATCGCCGAAACGATTGGCTACGCTGGCACTATTGTTGAGATTTCTGCAGACGAGGGACGCGTCGTGCTTCGGCGGGGCGCAAAAGCTCCGGCCATGCCGGACCGCTTCAGCCTGGTTCCCGCGCCGATCGATTTGCAAGGCGTCCCGGACGCGGTATTGGCCTTTGCCGATCGCTTCGCCCGCGGCATGATCAAGGACGATCAGGCGTTGCTCGACATTTTGATGCGCCGCGCGCCTCGCCTGCGAGGCCGCGCGGCCGCATCGCCGATCCGCACCGTAGACGAACCTCTGACCGACGCTGTGATCCGCGCGGTCACCGACCTCGACCATAGCTATCTCTTTATTCAAGGACCGCCCGGAACCGGCAAGACCTATACGGCGGCACAAGCGATCGTCGCGATGCTCCGCGCTGGCAAGCGCGTCGGCGTGTCGTCGAACTCGCACAAGGCGATCAACAAGCTGCTTGCCGAGGTGGACAAGCGCGCCGCTGAGACGGGATGCCGTTTCCGCGGCGCCAAGAAAGGCAGCGACGACAAGCCCGAGACGGAACACACCAGCGACAACATCGTAACGGTCTTTAACTCAGAGGATGTTACCCCGCAGCACCGTCTCGTCGGCGGCACGGTGTTTCACTTCTGCCGCGACGATCAGCGCGGAACCTACGACTATCTGTTCATCGATGAGGCGGGACAGGTCTCCCTCGGCAATCTCGTCGCTATGGGAGCCGCCGCCGCCAACATCGTGCTGGTCGGCGATCAGATGCAGCTTCCGCAGCCCGTTCAGGGCGTGCATCCTGGCGAGACCGGCTTCTCAAGCCTTGAGTACCTTTTGGAGGATCGGGCAACCGTAGCCGATGATCGCGGCATCCTGTTGAATGAGAGCCGCCGCCTGCATCCGGCTCTTTGCGAGTTTATTTCCGATGCAATCTATGACGGGCGGCTTGAGGCACATCCCTCGACCAAGAACCGCTATCTTCGGCTGCGGCCCGGCGTGCACGGCGAACTTCGACCGGCAGGCCTCTCCTTCGTGCCCGTCGCGCACGACGGCTGCACGCAATCGAGCCGGCCCGAGGCGGAGGCGATTGCCGCGCTTGTTCAGGAATTGCAGACCCACGAAATCGTCCGCGATGGCCAGGCGGCGCCCGTCACGCTTGCGGACATCCTGATCGTGGCACCCTATAACCTGCAAGTGAACCTCCTGAGGCAGCTTCTACCGCAGGGCGCGCAAGTCGGCACCGTCGACAAGTTTCAAGGGCAAGAGGCTGCGGTCGTCATCGTCTCGATGACAACATCTAAGGGCGTCGAAGCGCCCCGTGGCACGGAATTTCTCTTCAACCCGAATCGCTTCAATGTGGCGGTAAGCCGCGCGCAATGTCTTGCCCTCGTAGTTCACGGCGCCGAGCTTCTCGAAGGCGCGTGGACGAAAATCGAAGACCTTCACCGCCTGAATCTGTTTGCCCACGCCGAGTCCATCGCGCTAGGTTCATACATTGAGCAGTGAGTTATGTTGAGAGCGCCTTTCAGTTCCGAGTTCGATCCCTCCGAGGAAGCCGAAGGCAGTATTGATCCGCTTGGATTGAACCCGGGCTACGAGCGCCTGGCCGATCGGCTATTGCCCGCGGTCACCGTGCGAATGGGTAATCCGCGCTTTGTTACCGCAATCGCGATCGGCGCCCGCGTTTGCGACGAATGGGATACCGACGCCGTTGCTTCCGACGGAATCACACCTCCCTGGCTTGTCTGGGAATGGTTTGTCGTCGAAGCCTTTGTCCGCATCGGGAATTCGCCCTCCGAATCCTCCGGCGTGCCCGGCATTCTGAAGGTGCGACGAGCCCTTCGGCATCAACGTCCCGTATGCCGCACCTCCTATCTCAAGACGCCTTCCGCATTCGGTTTCACCGGAGTATTTCGGCGGCTGGCGCAAGGAATCGGAGTCATTACGGAGGACGGAACGCTCGATGACGACGGCTACGAATTAGTTTCCGCGTGGGCGAAGGACCGGGGACTCGATGGCTTCCTTGATGCGGCGGCTGGTACTGGGCCTGCATTTCGCGAGCGGCTCCGGCGCGCGGTCGCTCAAGGCATGGAAAAGGGCCATACCACCTACCAGCCGGGAGATTTTTGGCACGATCTCGCGACCCGACTCGACCCGCGAACGCCGGGTCGTCGCGAAAAGAAGGTGCTCATCGAACGCATTTTGTCCCGCGCCGGTGACATCGAAATGATCGCTCAATTGAAAGACGCGCTGATCGGGCAAGGCGGCGTCAGCGAGCGCGACCAAGAGGCCCCCTTTCTTCGCAGGCTGAGCCGCAAAGCGCCCGCCGAGCTTGAACAATTGCTCACCGCAATTGATGCCTATGAAACGTTCGGGCGCGCGATCACCGATGCTTTTGACGCTCTGCGCTATTGCGCATCAGGCCAGGGCGGCGCGCCGGTCGACGCCAAGAGCTTCTCGGCATCGAAGACGGTCGGCTCGTCCCTGGCGCTCCTCAAGACAGGCCTTGCCCGCGTCCGCGCCCACCCGGCGCTGCTCGAATGGGAGCGAGACGAAAAGGGCATTGCGCAAGCCATCGACCGGTTCGAAGACGTTCAAACAACGGCCGATTTCTTCGAGGCGATCCTCCATCATCACGAGCAGGTCCAACGCGAGAAGCCGCCGAATGGAAAGCGCGCCTGGTTCGAACGCAGTCCGCGCGGACGAGTCGTCCTCCGCGCGGGCTACACACTGCGGGAACCGCCAACCGGCAAAGGCGGCTATGTGCACGAATATCGCGTTCCCACCTTCTCGCGCTTTCTCGTCGATCTTGGTGCGCTGCGATGAAGGCACGGCGCCTGTCGACCTCGGAGCAAACACGCGCGCGCCTGCTCGATTGGTGGGCCGGCGAAGAGGCTTTCGGCCGTCCAATTGGCTGCGTGACAACCAGCTTTACGTTCGACGCTGAGCTCTTCGAGGAGCAATGTCTCGCGCGCTTCCTGTCGATTCAAAGCAATCCGAACGAAACGGCGAAAGCGTACCTCATCGAGCGCGAGGAGAAACTCTCGCAATCTTTCGCCTGTGTACTGGTCGATAGCGCACACGCCGCTCGCGATCGCAGCCTGCGCTGGCACATGTTGCCCGTCACCCTGCCGGGCGGCGGGGTGTTGCATGCAAAGGTGACGTTGCTGGTTTGGGAGCACTTCATCCGGATTTTGGTCGCCTCCGCCAATCTCACCGAACCCGCCTACCGGCGCAATCAGGAGATCATGGCTCCCCTCGATTTCGGCCCCGAGGGCAATCCAGGACCGGAGCTGCTGACCGAGTGCGTCGCGTTCCTCAATCAGGTGCGCGCCTTCGCGCCAGGCTTTGACCGGTCCGACGTCGGTCCGCAGGCCGCATTGGCCGGATTTCTGACGGAGGTCGAACGACGCGCGCGCTTCCTTCCGCCGGCCGATCGCGACGAAGCCGAGTGCGCTCTCATTGGTCTCGTTCCGGGAGGCGATACGGTCGTTCAGCAACTCGCCGCCCGATGGGTTGGACCACGGCCGGATCGAGGGTGGGTCGTTAGTCCGTTCTTTGACGAAGACGCTCGCGCCGGATCGACGGCGGCGGAATTCGCGACGCTTCTCACGACGCGCGGCGAACGCTGGCTGCATTTTGGCGCACCGGGAAGAACTCTGCCGGACGGAACCGTGCAAATCGACGCCCCGGCTACGCTGACGACGCCATCGCATTCATCGCTCCGGCATGCGTTCTCGTTTGTCGAGCAGCGCCCCGAGATCGACGGCAAAGAGCAGGATCGGCCGCTTCATGCGAAATCCGTCTGGCTGGAACGTGACGAGCGCGCGCTGTACATGCTGGGATCGAGCAACTTCACCGCGGCGGGGCTCGGGCTGCATCCGCGCCACAACATCGAACTGAACCTCGCCTACAACATCCGTGATCGCGGATCGCGTTTTGGCAAGCTCTGCGCGCTGTCATGGCCGGAAGAGAATGAACTCGACGACATCGACGACGTCCAATTTCTTGGCGGATTGCCCGACTCGGCGGACAGCTCGGACACGCCCCCGTTGCCGGCCGCGTTTGGTCTGGCCCTCTTTTGCCTCGACGAGCGCGGCGGACGGCTCGAATTGGAGATTAGCGGCGATGCACCGCCCGTCTTCGCGGTCGAGTCCAAAGAGCAAGGGGCGCTCCTGGACAGCCAGAGCTGGATCAGCAGCGGAAGTCCCGGCACGATCGTTGTCCCATGGGACTCGAAGCGGTTGTCCAGCTCACTGGATGTCCGCTGGCAGGATGACGAAAAGCGTGAGTACAGCGCGCCATGGGTCATCAATGTTGCCGACATGGCGGCCTTGCCGCCTCCCGACGAGCTTGGCAGCCTCTCGCTCTCGGAGCTCATCGAGATCCTGACCTCCGCTCGACCGTTGCATGAAATCGTGGTTCGCCTCCTTCAACGCCGGGACAGCCAGAAAACGTCCGGAGCGACAATCGAAATCGATCCGCATAAGAAAGTCGACACGAGCCAATTTCTCCTGCGCCGTATGCGGCGCGTTGCCCAGGCGCTTGAGGGCATGCGCGAGCGCTTGCAACAGCCGGTCAGTTCGCTGGAAGCGCTCCGCTGGCGCTTGCGTGGGCCGATTGGACCCATTGCCTTGGCGAAACGCCTCTCCGCCGAAGACCCCGAAGGCGCTGCGTTCATGATTGCCGAAGTTGCCACGACCTTGCGCAGCGTAGCATGGCGACCGCTGGCGTCGCTGCGGCCTGCGGCAATCCGCTTCGAGATTGCCACGATCATGCAGTCGCTGCACGAGTTCGCTCGCCAAGCGCCGGCGGCGCCTGGGCTTCGGAATTACGTCACGTCCTCTTTCGAGGAGCTTCTTTTGTGACCTGGCCCGTCGACACCGCCGATCTCGGAGAACGCCTCGATCTTCGAAATGATCGCGTCAGCGACTCGGACGCGCTTCGCCAGCAGCGAACCATCGCTGAGATACTGCGGCGGCTCGGTCATCAGCCGGGCATCGTACTCGCCGATGAGGTGGGCATGGGCAAGACTTTCGTTGCGCTCGGCGTCGCCATGATCGCCGCTCTTGCCGACCGCGGGAAACGGCCCGTCGTCATTATGGTGCCGTCATCCCTTCATGGAAAGTGGCCGCGCGATTTTGCCGTGTTCAAGGAGCGCGTGATCGAGCGTCCTGGCGACGCGTCGCTTCGCGCCGAACCCGTTGCCTCTGCCTTGGACTTTTTCCGACTCATGGATAGCGAAGCGAAAAGCCGCCCTCACATTATCTTTCTCAAACACGGGGCTTTCCATGTCCAGAACATCGATCAGTGGGTTCGCCTCGCGCTGATCAAGCGCGCGATCAGCGGCATGCATCTTGGCGAAAAACGCAGCGCCCTGCCTCGGTTTGCGGCGGGGTTGCTGCGAACTAAATCCTCCTACAACGATCCCGAACTTTTCGCAAAGCTCCTGCGCGTTCCGAACCGGGAATGGCGAAACGTTATCAACGACCACTACAGGGACCGGCAGCTCACGGAAGCTCCCGTTCCCGAGGCCATCCAAAAAGTGCTCGATTCGAGCGACATCGACGTCGCCGGATTGCGCGAGTGCCTGCGTGACCTTCCGGCGCGGGAGTCGGTCTCCATCGACGAACGCCTGGAACGCGCGCGCCGCGCGATCAACGATGCGCTCCGCGCGATGTGGCCGTCGACGCTGGCAAAGGCGAGCTTTCGCTCGCCGCTCCTGATTCTCGATGAAGCCCATCATCTGAAAAATCCGGCGACCCGTCTGGCGTCCCTCTTTGTAACCGATGACGCGCGGGAGGACGCCGGCACGATCACGGGTGCTCTGGACGGCTCGTTCGAGCGGATGATGTTCTTGACCGCCACGCCGTTTCAACTCGGACATCATGAGTTGCTCAACGTCATTGGCCGCTTTCAAGGTGTTGCCTGGAAAACGCTGTCCCAAAGCACGAAAGAGGAGTTTGAAGCAGAACTAGCGTCGCTTGGCACAACTCTTGACCGGGCTCAGCACCGCGCCGCTGAACTCGACAAGCGCTGGTCCTCTCTCCGTCCAGAGGATGTCGCCGGTCCGAACGGTGGCGAGCTATCCGTCGAGGATTGGTGGCAGGACACGATGTCCAATCCCGCAGCGCGGCCGGAACGCATTCAGATCGTCATGAGGGCCTTCCAGCAGGCGCAAGACGCCATGAAGGAAGCCGAAGCACCTTTGCGCAAGTGGGTGATCAGGCATCTCCGCGACTCGTTGCTCCCAGGCACCACCGTACCGCGACGCTCGCGGCAGGTCGGCCGTGCGATCTCTCTGTCGGCCGACGGCTCCGGCGGATTGCCTGTCGGCGACGACGCTTTGCTCCCGTTCCTTCTCGCCGCGCGCGCACAAGCCGTCGTCGTTCGCGAAGGCATGCGAGCCGGGCGAGCCACGTTCGCCGAGGGCCTCGCGTCAAGCTACGAAGCATTTCTGGAGACGCGACGCGGCGCACCGCTCGGCGAGGACGAGGAGGAGGCAGCGAAGTCAGTTGCTTCCGACAAGCTCGTAAACCTCTATGTCGAGAAGCTGGCCGCCGCGCTTCCTAATGAAGCGGCTTACGCGCAGCATCCGAAGATTGCTCCGCTGGTTTCGCGCGTCCTTGATCTCTGGCGGCACCGCGAGAAGGTGGTGGTCTTTTGCCATTACCGCGAAACCGGTCGCGCCATCGTCAGGCACCTCTCCGCTGCATTGGAAGAGCAGCTTTGGAACGACGCCGCACAACGGTTTGAGCTCGGATATGCAGATGTTCGCAAAGCCGTCATCGATTTTGGCGCGCGCTTCGACACGGACGGCGGCATGCGCCAGCCTCTGGATGATGAACTAATCGGACGGCTTGCGCCTTATGCTGAACTGAGCGACGGCGAACGGGAGAAGGTTCACGATGTCGTCCGCCGCTTTGTGCGAACGCCTTTGTTCGTCGCCCGCTACTTCGACATTCGCGCCCGCTCCGGCAAAGAAACATTGCAGGCGGCCTTCGACACCCGCGACCTGTCGGGCGTCGCGCTAGGCGAGAAGATCGACGGCTTTTTGAAGTTTATTGCCCGGCGATGCTCGCCTCGGGAGCGGCACGACTACCTGGACGCCTTGACCCGAATGCAGCCAGGAATCCGCGGAGAGACTCAACGCGATACGGACGATGATTTGAGCCAGATGAAAGGCGCCATCGTGATGCCAAACATTCGGCTCGCGAACGGACTTGTAAAGCAGGAAACGCGCCAACGATTGATGCTCGCTTTTAATACCCCGTTCTTTCCGGAGATTCTCGTCGCCTCAAGCGTTCTCGCCGAAGGCGTGGACCTTCACCTAAGCTGCCGTCACGTGATTCATCACGATCTAAGCTGGAACCCCAGCACCTTGGAGCAACGAACCGGCCGGGTCGATCGGATCGGCGCCATCGCCGAAACCGTTGCCAAGCCGATTGAGGTCTTTCTTCCGTATGTCGGCGGCACGCAAGACGAAAAACAATTTCGCGTCGTCATGGACCGGGAGCGCTGGTTTCAGGTGTTGATGGGCGCCGACTATCGAACCGACGAGTCCTTTACGGAGAAGGCCGCGGAGCGGATACCTTTGCCCGCCGCTGCCGCAAAGGCCCTTGCGTTCGACCTATCCGTCAAATCCGCCTCCGACGTCCAAGAATAGGACCGCCCTCGCTGGGCTCGGTCACGCTCCAGAGACACGTCGCCCGTAGGAGGGTCGATCGGATGCCCGCGTCAGAACTCGTGCCCTCGCTTCCATAACTGCTCATTCCGCGAATTGATGAGCCCAGCGGATCGCACGCTCTCGACACACCTATTCATACCTGCGGATGGTGTCGTACGCCTCACCGGATTTCATACCATCGCGTCGAGCCAATGAAAGCTGGTCCCGACGTTGCGTTTCCGGTTTGGGCACCACGGAGGCCCCATCAGCCGGCTCAAAGAACGACGCTCAGCGAACCTTTATAGTTCGCTGAGCGCATCTCTACTCTGTCGCGATCGCGAAGCTCTCGACAGCGAGGAAGCGGGTCCGGCCGCGGGTCCAAATTTCCGCGACATAGATCTCGCCGCCATTGGCAAGGTAACCATCCTGCCGGAATATCACTTCTGCCGTTTTGCAGTAGCGTCTCGCGAGGGTGCGAGCGCCTGCTTCCGCGGCAGTCATGATGTCCGTAACCAGGACGCCATTACGAACGAGACCGGGTCGCATTGGCCGGACCGAACAGTCCCGCCGAAACGGTCGTGTCAGCGCCCTCCCGTCGTTGATTCTCGAGTGGAAAATAAAGGCCTGCACTAGACCTCCTGAGTTTGCGCCACGGACACATGTCCGTGGTAACCCGCGCGAACGCGGAAGCAGGAGAAAATCGGCCAACCCGCGCGGACGCGGAGCTCGAGAAGGTAACCTCAGTCGCGAATGACCTTTAGGTGCCAAGATCTTTCGTCGCAGACGATGTATGTCTCAATCCTCTTGAGGTCTACATTGTTTAGGGCGGAAGGTTAACGGCCGTTAGTTTTGTGACACCAAGAGCCGAAAGTGGCGCCACCCTGACGAGCAGTAAGTCGTCAGAAGCATGTCTCCTTTCACGAATGTTTCAGAATGGCAGTTCGGACTCCGGGCTCTCGACGGCGACCTTCAGCGCCGGCGCCTCGCGATCACCGGGATCGACGCAGCGATTCCGCATCCGGCGCAGGGTCTGCTTTGCCTCGACGACAGAATACCCGCGCGCGTGCAGGTCCATCAGCGCTCTGCCGAGGAGGTCGCGATCCGTCCACGTCAACTCGGACAGGCGAGACGTGATCAGGGCGTGGACCAGGGCCATGCCGATCTCGCGGGCGTCCGGCGCTGCGCGGCTATCCATCCGGTTTCGCCAAGCGGCGCTCCGGAGACGCGTCTGCGCCCGCACGATTTCCACCGGCACGCGCCGGCCCATCTTCTTCGGCTTAAAGACCTGCGCATCGGGGCGATCCGGGATCCGAAAGTGTTCCTCACGGCGCGTCCTGTCGATCTGCTCGACGACCCGATCGATACCCTCTGGCTTCATGCTAATTCATCCCCGTCTTCCGGTGCACGGCGTGTTCACAATGCTCCGAGATACGGGCTCCGTCCGCAACGCGCAAGGATCTGAGGGACATGGCCGGAGGACGTGGCCGGAGGGCGGGGCTCCGCAGGACGTAACCGGAAGCCGGGACGCTGGCGCCTGGAAGGCCTGCAGTACGCGACCGGATCACCGGCAGCGAAAGATCGGAGGTGTTGGGCCGGAGGTTCCGGATGCCAGCTCAATGTCGACGGTGACCCACCCACGAGGACCGGTCGAGCACCAGCCTCCGGAAGGCCGGGTCGTCGGCGAGGTCGACCCCATGGCCGGGCGGCGACGGGCCTTCGCTGCGCGCCAGGCGGCCACGGCGACGGCCCAGTCATCGCGCTGCAGGCAGGCCTCCTGCCACTCCGTCAGGGAATCCTTGTCCACGACCCAGGCAGGAAGATTGGTGGTTTGGGCCGGAATTCGCACGGCCTGGGGCGGAACGGTGACAGGATCGACGGTGACGGGCTCATCGGACGGGGTGACGGGCGAAGACTCGACGGGCTGGCTGGGCTGCGAGGGAATGGGATCAGAAGGGCGGACTTGATATCTTGCAGCCTGGCGGACAACCAGGAGAACATCATCGAAATGGTCGTAAGCCGTTGCACGCGCGCAGATTCCGGCGTTGATGAGCTCTTTGACGATCTCGGATTTCACGACCGCAACGCCGGCCGACAGGCGGCGCTCGATTGCCTCGGCGATGAGTCCGCGGTGGACGCGCTCCTTGTGCTGCTGGGTGGAGGTGCCGGCCCGCCCCTTGATCAGGTCACGGCGGGTCTTGCGCTCCTCGGCGGTCGCCGTGGGCGGAAGCGGCGCGAGGTCGTCGTTTGCCTTAGCGTCCCGGCCGCGGTTTGAGAACTCGCCGATCTCGTCGGGGGTCTGCCCCAGCTCGAGGACATACTCGCGCTGAGCGGCGATCACCGCGCGCACGGCCTTGGTGTCGCCGTGGAGCTCGACCAGGCGCTGTGTCACAACGCCGTTGCCGTAGCTATATAGCCAGTCGACGAAGGGCGCGACTTTGCCGGGGCGGCACTTGCGGACGGCGGCCAGATAGGCCGGATCCTGGGTCGCCTGGGCAGTCTTGATGCAGAGGCGACGGGCGGCGATGCCGTCGTTCCAGATCGCCAACGACTCCTTGGGGTCAGCGCCGGTCTGCTGCTCCGCCTTGTGCAGCTTCGTGCGGCGGATCATGTCCCGGCGGTCGCAGGTGAGCGTCGGCAGGAACGCGCGCCATGCCTCCATCGTCTGGAAGTAGTCGTCGCAGACCTCCGCCGACCAGCCCACCGACAGGCAGTTCTTAGTCTTGTTGATGTTGGTGTGTCCGCCATCGGCGCCGATGTCGATCAGCAGGTTGACGATGGCCTTCTGGATCATCTTGTGCAGCTCGCGCTGCGACTTCTTCGTGAAGCCCAGGACGCGCGAGCCCGGCGGCAGCAGCCACTCGAGGTGCGCCCCGTCGACGCCGGCGCCATCCTCCTCGCGGCCGCGATGGGTGATGATGTTCGGCATGAACTCGATCGGGAATTTCGTTCGCAGCTTCGCGCGCAGAGCATCCATACCTGCCGTCCAGCCGTCGAGATCGACGACGAAGCCAGTGCAGCGACACTTGTCTTTCACCACGTAGCTGCCGTCGAGCGCCCAGATGCGTTCCATGCCGCTGAATTCGGCGGTCTTGTCGTTGCCGTAGGTGACGCCCCGGCCCTTTTCGAGCGCGGAATTGAACAGCTGGAAGGAAAGCAGGCCGAGCCAGCCTCGGATTGCCGGCGCGGGCGTGCCGTCCTCGTGCTGGAACGTCTCGACCACGGGCGCATAGTTGCGGCCGGCGAACCGGCCGCTGAGCTTCGCGCGGCGGATGCGCTCCTTGCGCTGCTTCGCGCTGCGGGCGCCGAGGATGTGATGCAGCAGTTCCGGGTCCTTGATGTAGTTTTCCCAGTTCGGCGGCGGATCCTTCGGCTCGGGGCGCTTCGGCAGCGGCCGGCCCTTCTCCAGCGCCTTCTTGCAGCGGTCCTGGTACTTGGCCTCGGCGCCGTCTTCGCGGGCCTTGAAGAACGCCTTGCGCTCTTCGGCGACCTGCTTGGCCTTCGCGATCGTGGCGGCCTTCGCGCGGGCCTCGGCGTCGAAGTAGCGCTTCCAGCCCTCGGCGGTGGTCGCGTCGGTGTGCGGGACGACCGGCTTCACCGGGCCGGTGACCACCTCGATCTTGTCTCCGATCCGGCGGGTGATGACCGGCCTGTGGGCGAACAGCTTGCGCGGCTTCGGCGCCTCGTAGGGGACCGGCTTGCCGTCGTCGGGACAGGGGATGTCGCCAGGCAAGATGGTCTGCAGGCCCCCGCCACGAATCCTGGCGTTCGGGGCAACCGCCGGCAACGCGTCGAGCGCCGCGCGGGGGGCGGCGGTGGCGTCGTTCAATGATGGGGGCGGCGTGTAGAGCATCGGGGTCCATGCTGATGGACCCCGATCCTTGAGCTGGCGGAAGCCAAGGTCAAGGACGAACGGCACCCAAGAATTCAAGATTCCGGTGGAGAGTCAGACGGTTAAGAGGCTGCTATGTGAAGCTAAGGCGTCAGGAATTGCGACCGCATCCGGTCGCATCGTGCCGAACTGCCATCATTGGATTCCGGCAAGCCCCGCCGTTATTGGGTTTCTCGACCACAATTCGACATTGCGATGTTACGAGACTCGAATTGTCAGTCGTCCTCATCGGGGTCCGCGACGTAGGCGCCCATCTGCCGGGCCACGAAGTCGGATGGCTCGTCGAGCCACCGGTCCGGGGGTTTGAAGCCGAGCAGGCTCTCGTTGAGGGCGACGAACTTGGCCCAGGCTGCGCCGAAGCGGACGGCGTCGTGGGCCTTCGAAAGGGTCGGTCCGTCCGTCAACACCCGCCCCCAAGCGTCGAGCTCGGGATTCCTGGGGTCGGCCTGCAGGAAGGCGACCAGCAGGCGCTCGATGAACCTGGAACGGCTCTCTCCCCTCTCCCGCGCGCGGATGTCGACGAGGTCGTTCAGGCTTTGCTGAACCCTCATCACAAGCCGCCCGTCTCGCAACCCCTCGGTGCTGACGCCGCCCTTCTTCCGGGTCGGTGCCTTCCGGTCCCGCTTGGGCCTCGGCAGCGTGGGACGCGTTTTCGATTCCTTCACCATGTTCGCGGCGATACCTTGCGCGTATGTACGGCGTATGCACAATGTCATGCGACAGAGACACGGCGTGCAGCGGGGGACTACATATGGATTCGAAGGATTCGTCTACCCCCGCCGCGATCGCCGAACTGCTCCGCCTGATCGAGGAGGACCGCGCTGAGAGCGCGCCCCAGCAGCGCGAGGGCCGCCGATGAGACCGCGTTTCGACCATCCGGCCCTGCAGACGCTGATGTTCGGCCGGTGGGACGACGCGTTTGCCCACCTCTGGTCGGTCTCCGAAAAGCTGCTGAGCCCGAAGCGGACGCTGGCGCTGCTCGACGCCGCCGGGGACCGCAAGGGCCTGCGCAAGCAGATCCTCGCGACTGTCGACGAACTGTACGCCGACGGCACGCCTCCGGTCGGCGCCCTGGCGCTGGCGTGGAGCATGCTGACGGTTGACCCGCGGCAGCCGCACATGTTCTGGCCCGTCCTGCCTCAGCTGCAGTTCGCCCTCGACGCCGCCGACCTGCCGTCGGACGACGACGCCGAGGTGCGTGCGCGCATCCGCATCTGGTGGCGCGCCACAGAGGGCGAGTGGGACCAAAGCGAAGTCTCGATTTTCAGGATCGCCGACGTGGAGACCAGCCGGGCGGACGACGAGGATCCAGTCGGTCCCATCCTCGACTTCGAGGCCGGTGTGGTCTCGACGACGCAGTCGTTGTACGCGGATTTGGGCTTGCCGACGCTTGTCGTCATGCCGAAGAGCAAGGCGGCGAAGCTCAAAGGCGACCACTCCGCATACAAAGCAATCCTCGACGTCGCACTCCCTTTGGTCGTCGCGAAGGACGTCGCCGGAATCCGCCGCACGCTGCACGCCGAGTTTCCTCATGCGACGACCGCCGTCGATCTCCTGCTGCGCGACTTGCGAGAGGGCGAGCCCGTCCGCATGAAGCCTGTTCTCCTGGTCGGCCAACCCGGCAATTCCAAGAGTCGCATGATCAGGCGCCTAGGCGACCTGCTCGGGATCGGCGTCTTCAGATTCGACGGTGGAAGCTCCAGCGACGGCGTGGGCTACGGCGGAACGCCTCGCGGCTGGGCCGAGAGCACGCCTTGCGTGCCAGCGCGCGCCGTGCTGGCCTACAAATCTGGCAATGTGATCGCGGCCGTAGACGAAATCGACAAGGCCAGCGCCAACCCGCGGAACGGGGCCCTGTTTTCGGTTCTTTTGGCCCATTTAGATCGGGAGACGGCTTCGCGCTTCCGCGACGCCAGCCTGGACGCCGAGCTAGACTTGTCTTGGGTGTCGCACCTCGCGACCGCGAACTCCGTCGACCCGTTGCCGGCGCCGCTGCGCGACAGGTACAGGATCATCCGCGTCCCGGTGCCGACGCTGCAGCACATGCCCGCGCTCGCCGCCAGCGTGATGCGCGATCTGGCCGCCGACGACGAAGCCCGCGCCGGCGACTGGCCGCTGGCGGATGACGAACTCGCCGTCATCGGCAAGGCTTGGCAGCGGGCCAGGTTCAGTATGCGGGCCCTGCAGAAGATAGTCGGCGCGACCCTCGAGGCGCGCGACCAGCATGCGATGAGGCACTGATGGCGGAAGACGGAGCGGCCAGGCGCGAACTGCTCAAGGACATCGAGTCCTATACCTGCGGCGAGGTGCCGTCGCCTATCGTGATGCTGCGCGCCCCTAGGCTGGAAGAGTGGGAGGCCAAAGTTCGCCGGAGGGGCAAGGAATTCGTGCTGGTCGTCAGCGGTGCGGTCCGTGGGCATCATGAATATCGCGACGGCGAGTGGATCAGCGTCAGCGCGATCGCCTGGTTCGATCGCAAGATGGGGTTCATCCGAACGCACAACAGGATCTACACGCTGGGCCAGCCGTCAGCCGAAGTCTGACGAGATCGACATTGGCGGAGGGCAGCTAACTCGCCTTCACTTCACATAGAATGCGTGATCTTTTTTGCCCTGCAGGGGCGGCGAATTACGTCGTTTACCCCGACGATACGTCTTTTACCCCGGCGCTGATTTCCCGATCGGTAACTTTAGGCTCGCGATGCGCTGCTGACGTCGAAAAATTTCCTGATCGGTAACTCGATAAAGGTTTTTCGTCGAAGGATTCATTTTTCGCTTGGGAGATGCAGACCTGCATCGGATGATTCCTCGCACGATCCCATGCGAACGGTGAGGTATTGTCGGCGAGGCGCAAGGTCAGACCGACGAGATGATCCACCCAATAGGCTTCTGCCGGGCGGACGGCGGGGACAGGTTGTAGGTGACGGAGAAGTCGGAACCCTCGCAGTTACGGAGGCAAGCAATGTCTGGACAGAAAGCGATGTGCCCGGGATGCGGAGCGGAGGCCGGCGTTTCGGTCGGCTATCGCGTCGCCGGCGACCGTCCGACCACGATTGTCGAATCCAACTTCATCTGCAATCACTCCGACGAGTGCCCCAAGAAGTTCAAGCCGAGCCCCTGCGTCGTGATCCTCGACGAAGCCATGGGCGTCGTGCAGATCGCCGGCAAGGGCAACGAGCGCTGGTTCGACAATGAATACACGCAGCGCGCGGCGGAGATCGCCTGATGCCCGCCCTCACCCGCCGCCAGATCCTCGCCGGAGCAGCCGCCACCGCGGCCATCGCAGCCATGCCGGCGAGCGCGATCACTGAGGTCGTTTTGTCGGGATCGCTAGAACTGGCGTCGATCGCCGCGTGTGATGGCGACTATTGGATCGATCAGCAGACCGGCATCGTCTGGAATATGATCGAAGGTGAGTGGCACAGCGCCGGGATATCCGGAAACGACGGTCCGGTTGGTTGCTAAGGCGTGGAGACATCCTGATGCAGACCACTGCGCACTTCGAAAAGGACTTCTTCACCGTGATCACCGATGCCAAGCGTCAGTCGGCCGAGCCCCTCGGCGGACGGGGCAAGAACGCGGTCGGGCCCCGTCGTTGTTACCCCAAATAAGAAAGTCAGGGCGAAAATCGATTCCTTTCCCGACTTCCTTACCCCCCGTCGTTCCCACCGGTAAGAAATCCAAGACAGGCCCCCCACCTTGTCTTGGATTTCTTACCCCCAGGATCCTTTCAATGTCCGACCCAGCCGAGCAGCAACCCGTCGACGAAGCCGCCGAGCTGGAGGCCGCGGTGCGCCAGGCGATCGAGGCGTGCGGCGGCGATCCGGTCGACGCGGTGCGGGCGCTGATCGTGATGAACAGCGCGCTCGAGCAGGAGCTCCGCGGCGGGGGCGGAGGCTGCCGAAGCGCAAGGACTAGCGGAAGCGCGGACGCGGGGTCCAGTCCGGGAGCTCGACGACGAGGTCGCGGATGAATCCCGAATTCTCGTGGCTGTAGCCTAGAGGATTGCAGACGATGCGCGTCGTCTCGCCGACCATATAGTCGTGGTGGTCGTGCACGTGACCGTGGACCCACAGCGACGGCCGGTGCTCCTCGATGATGTCGCTGAGGTCGGAGAGAAACGAGGCGTTCATCGCGCCGTCGCCGTCGTATCGCTCGTGCAGCGATCCGGGGTGAGGGCCATGGTGGGTGATCACCACGGAAGGTCCGTCGTGATCCTCATTCAGGCGATCGGTCAGCCAGCGGCGCTCAGCCAGGTGCCTTTTATAGGCCTCGATCGGCGTGAACGGCGCCGGGAATTCCGCCCCGCCGGAGGTCCTGATGAACTTGTGATCGTTCATGAACCTGCCGGCGCCCAGTCCGTGCGCCTGGCTCTCCGCATCGAAGCGATAGTCCGTCCACATCGTGCAGCCCAGGAAGCGCACGCCGTCGATCACCGGCACCGCGTCGGCGTCTAGGAACGTGACGTTGGTGCCGCGGGCGGCGTCGCGGATCTTGGCTGCGGCGTCCTGCAGCACGCTTCCGTAAAATTCGTGGTTGCCGGCGACGAAAAGCACCGGCTTGCCCCGCAGCCCGCGCTGGTTGGTCAGCCAGCTCACCGCCCGATAGGCGTGGTGGACGTCGCCGGCGAACACCGCGACGTCGAAGTCCAGCCCCTCCGGGACGTCGTAGTCGTGCGGCCACATTTCGCCGTGAAGGTCGGAAGCGACGAAGATTTTCATGGCCGGACGATCGTTCCTACGGCAGCAAGCCGCAAGGCTCTCGGCGGGGGTACAACGACAGGCAAAAAACGCGATCTTGGCCCGGCAAAGTACCCCAACTTCCAAGGATTCGGACTCGCACCAGCGCTTCAATGATGGCAACGTGAGACCGGCTCGCGGCTGCTCCACCAAGTGCTCCACCGCGGTGCTTCACCGCCGATTTCCGGCGGTTCGGGAAGTGCCTTGTTTTGTAGGGATTCTGCGTCGTCGCGATGCGGTGGCGGAGAGAGTGGGCTTCGCATCCATCTTACTGCGTACTTCGACGTGTCTATTGACCAGTAAGACGAGGCCCGCATTCGTAATGTGCAAATCGACATCGTCGACTTTGTGCATTGACTGCTGCGCGTCGATTGTCCCTGAAGTTGCGACCACCCCGGTAGAAATTCGCCGGCGCAGCGTCCCTTGCATCCGTGCATCTGCCGTGGTCTGACTTATCCTGCCGAAGGCACTGGAGAGCGGCATACAGGGGGCGCATAAAGGCTCTGAACCAATGAAGCACATCTGCGAATTAAGGAAGCGTCGTCATGCGTGATCCAATCAACGTTCAAGACTTGGAATGGAACGAATGGAACCACGGGGACAAGTTCGGCGGGAAATCAAAACGAATCTCCGATGCCGGGGGCGGTCAACGCATCGGGGTCATTCTTGAAGAGTTGCCGCCCGGCCGCCAGTCTTCCCCGGCCCATTATCATCTGTCGGAGGAAGAGCACATCTGGATATTGCGAGGGCAAGCTACGCTAAAGATCGGGGAGGAGCGGCGCCTTGTGCGGGAAGGAGACTACTTTTCCTTTCTCTCCGGCGTCGAAGAGCCTCACTGTCTAGTAAACGAGGCAGACGTTCCGTGCATTTACGTCGTGATCGGCGAACGGCGAAAGGAGGACGTAGTCATCTATCCAAAAAGCAGTAAGATATTCGTTCGCCTCCTCGATCGTGTATATCGGAACAATCCCGTCGAATACTGGCTTGACGAGTAGTCCATGAAAGAGTGGCGGACATCGCGCCAATCGATCAACCATCAGTGCGGCTGCGGTTCAACCACGCGAGGCAGCTCACCGCTCAATCTTGCTTCATCAGAAGCTTCGCGCGAACAGCAAAGAAATGATGCGTTAGCGACAAGCCCAATGCGCTCTAGCACACTGCACACTTCTAGGCGTGCCGGAGAATTGTGATCTTGAATCGCTCTACTCAATTCATCGTAATGAGACTTATCTAAAGTTGCTACCGCGACTGATCCGTCAGAGGGGTAGATCGCGAGGTATTCGGAGCCCGTCCCCGGTACAATTCTCTCTTTGTAAAAATCGCTGGCCACGCTACAGGAGTTAAGGCGCTTGATCTCGCGCAGCATACTCTTGACATCGAAGTCGAACGCCAAGAGCGCGCCGCCCTCGGTTAATGGCGGGGTCTTGGCCAGCGGCGGCCAGCCCTGAACAACGCGTCCAGCGTGCCAAATTGCCCAATCGTACGACATTACCTCCAGAACCCAGCTATTGGAACGCGAAGCAAGCTCCTTTGCTTGTTCGATAATGTGCGGACCAACGACATATCCGTCAAATGGCTCCAAGATCCGAATAGACGGGCTGGCATCCTCAGCGACCCGTGCGAAGAAGTTCGCCAGCAATCGATAGAAGAACTGCGTGCCGAAAAACGATAAAATAAGAGGGTGCGAATGCTCGAAGATGGCTTTAGAGGTTCGCTGCAGTGCGGCGGCGCGGCGATAAGCCTCTTCCTCAAGACCATAGAGTTTTGCCGTCTCCCCAAACAGGATCGCTTCACCTCGCGCTTCGGGGAAATGTTTGGCAATCGCTTCCTTTCGATCCTGATGAAATTCCGCTCGAAAGGAGAAATCCCACATCAGCCGCTGCACAATCTCGTAGGCTGCCCTCATGAGAATAAGCCCGTATGCCGTGTCAGGACTCTGGCTTTGCGAAGATGCGTTAATACGAGTTCGTCCTCACAAAACTCCTGCTCCAGCGTCAACCCTTTCAAGTTATGCATACGGTCAATGTTCCGTTCTAGGAACTGCCAGCACAGATCGTGTACCGGGTAAGCGTGCTGATCAATGATGTTGGTGTCGTTCCCAATCCGGCTAAATTGAAGGCCCGCAAGATGAACCTCCACAACCCGGTGGAACGGAAATCTTCCTAACGGCATATCGTTCACCTGCCGTCCGGTGGCTTGTTGATATCCGATGAGATGTCCAATATCCAATACGATGCCGGCGTCAGCGTTTTCCGCAACGACCGAGATAAAATCCAGCATGTGCATCGTCTCGAGAGAGAACGTCACAGGCGGGTTCTCAATCAGAAATGGACACGGGAAATTTTCGTTCAGGTAGCGCACCTTCTTAGCTACCTCTAGAGCAGACCTTTCATCAAAAATCGCGGGCACCAAGAAGGATCCAAGATATTGGCCGCGACACGTCCAGATTCCGACGTCCTGGCCGGTCCAAACCGCATTACAGTGGCTGGCGATAGCCGCAGTCCTTGAGACTACTTCTGGATCTTCGGACTCCTCCAGGGCGATATTGAAATTGATTGGATGAAAGACGATAGGAAGCCCAAGGCTGATCAAATCGTCAATATAATGCTTCACCCGAGCAAGCTGCAGGTAGTGAGCCCCAAAGCTGAGATAGTCGATCGTGTCAGAGTTGGGCGGGAGAAAATTACGGTAGTTCGGAAGAACTCCGGAGACGTCTGCTGCCAGGCCCACCCCGAGCGTGGGAATGCTAGAGAAATGCATCGTTCAAAAACTCCTCTAGCGTGCAAGCTGTCCCGCCGTCCCGGTAAAGAAAAGGAATGGCGCTTCTCAAACTGGGAATTTGACCAGCCTTCGCGGACGAGACGAGATTTCTCAGCACCAGGAATGGTAGGCGACGAATCGTCGCCGCGTTCAATGCTGTCCTCGCAGATTCCCTGCAGCCAACGGTCCGCCGTCTACGTTCGAGCTGTTGAAGCGCTCCAGCCAACCCTGACATCCACGGCCTGAGAGACCACAGCTCATCGAATATTTGCCTTACGGCACCGGGGGTGACGCAGTTGCGGGGTACCGGCAGGTCGTCGTTTGATAATTCAATCTGAAGCTTATCCTGATAGTGTCGACGTATCTCAGTGCCCAGATAAGGGGTCATGTACGAAAACAGGTGGTCCCATGGCACGTAGCTATCGAGTCCATTGCGTTCCAAAAAACTGAGATTGAGCGAAAGGTCGTCTAACGTCGTCTCCGCATCAAACATAATGAAATCGAGAAATAGTTGAATATCGTGTTCCTTCAGTAGCACGATGGCCCTATCATTCTCGGCAACTGTAACATCCTTAGCGAATCTTCGAAGCGCCGCGTCACTCCCACTTTCGATTCCAAGCTCGACCGCTCGTAGTCCTAAGCGTTTGAGTTCAGCGAGAGCCGATTGACCATGAATTAGTTGGTTAACGCGTGTTGAAAAGCTAAACGTAATGTCGGCGCGATATCCGTTCAGCGCACGGGCGATTTCCAATGATCTACGATAGTCCACGAAGAAATTGGCGTCCAAGAAGTAGATGTGTTCGTATTTCGTCTGACCGTCTCGTTCTAGCGCACGAAAATCGGCGACCACCTTCGCCGCACTCATTTTTCTCCACTTGCGGCCTATTAGAATGATGGCGCAAAACGAGCATCGAAATGGACAGCTTCGACTCGTTACCAGAGCCGTCGCCTGCCTAAATCGGCGAGCGCTTCGATCAAAGAACAATGCTTCGGATTCAGGATTCTCACGCTCGAAGTGAAAAGTGGGCGGGGGCAAGGCATCGAGGTCATTGAGCCGTTCTCTTTCCGAATTGATCCTCAAATTACCTGACTGGTGACCGGAGATACCTTTAACGTCATCAAGGGAGATGCCGTGCAAAAGACACTCCATCACATCGCGTAAAACCTCCTCTCCTTCATTTCGCACGATGATGTCGATCTCAGGATGATCTAGACTCATCGTCGAATGGCTCGCCGAAGCGTGAGGTCCGCCAGCGATTATGATCACGCTTGAATTGACGTGTTTGATGGCACGGGCCATCTCGAAGGCTGTGTGGGCGTTTGAGTTATAGAAGGAAAGACCAACGACGGGAAATTCTGCCAGCTTGAAATCCCGTACGATCGTCTCAATCGTCTTTTGGCTATCGGAAACATCGAAGCCAACGACGGAGATACCGTGCGCTGTAAGATAGCTCCCCAGAGAAGCCAGACCCAGCGGCTTGAAGCTCCCTGTCGTGTCGGCGCCATAAGGCACATTCACCAGAGCTATGGCGTTCCTCTCTCGGCGCACATCGAGCCGCGGATAGCGCCACGCATCGCGCGGGACCTCACTTTTCGGGCTGCTCAACTCAAGGCTCTCGCTCATTGTCGTAACCGTAGAGAGATGACGATCCTACGACGGCGCTTTTAGGTGGGCGAGTTCGTGCGTAGAGAGGTCGCGCCAAAGGTCCGTCTCTTCTATAAAGCCAACGGCCCGCAACTCGTCGCGAACATACCCGACACTTCCTCTATTCGGGTCGACAGTATTGTCGCTCAGCAGGTTGATAAAAGCGACCGCGCCCGGTTCGTCCAACCGAACAATGCAATCGCCATCCGTTACCAATATTCCGGAGCCCGACTTTTGCCAGAAGACCCCGTCACGCAAGCGCCAGACCACAGCCGGTTCTGCCAGATCTTGCAAGCACCGGCCCGCAGAAAGCCTAGGCACGCCAAACGTCGTGCCCAGCAGTCCATCGTGACGGGCGCTTTGCCTTAGCTTTAGATGGTCGCTGTTTTGCCGATCAGGGCAAAGAACTCCTCGCCTCCAACCGAGACTTTCGAAACGTTCGCCTGGTCGGCGAGGGTGCTTGGCGCGGACTTGACCGGAACAAGCTCAACTTGAACCTTTACTTGGTTCTGAGAGCCTGGGATGTCGAGCACTTTCTCATGCGTCGTGAAATTTGCAGCCATGGGCAATCCTCCTTCAATAGCACAACTAAAAAAGAGCGAGCCAAAGGTCGTTAACATTGAGAGATTTGGATGATGGCATGTAATTTCCAGCATCGCAACCTTAAATCGGTGGCCTACTTGAACTAGATTTTGAGATCCATCGCAAAGCCAAGGATCAACAGATCCGAAACGGATTATCACCACTCCTGGCATGAGCAACACGGGTGCCAGAACCACACCTGAATAGCGGAGCCACACGAATTCACGAACGTCGAATAGATCCTGAAAGCTGCAGCAGGATCACCATAGAAGCACCGCCCTAGTGATCGGGGACGACACACAATTATATGGCGCCGTCCCTTACAGTTCGCCTAGCGGCGCTCCGATACGTTTTGCAAATCGATGCCTATTCGCTTCGACGCCGTCGGTCTCGAGAATTTTGTTTTCAAATGCCAAAGCTAAATCCGAATTCTTTCCGAGGCCGCCTTAGGATATTGCTAACAGCCTAAGTGGTCGTATCAACTGCCTGTGCTTCGGGTTTCAAGATCAATCAAAGCCGTGAGCCTGAAATTCCTTGCGGAAGTCCGCCACGCGGTCGGGATTGCTAAGAACGAAGTCGACAGGGTAGCTACGAAGTCCGAGTAAACTCAGGAGGTCTTCCCATTCGTCCGGAGGATGCAAGCCTAGAACAAACCCTGCATCGGAGACTGTTGCAAACCAATCGTCTCGACAAAGTTCCCACCGCCGGCAATCGAGCGCAGATTTCCGAACGGTCCAATTCTTCTCAAGCAGATCGAGACGACAGCGGTAAGCGATCCCAATCTCGTTCATGTCGTGCAGTCGCTGCCCGATCTTGGGATCACATCCAGCGGACTTCCCGGCGTCGGCGAAAACCGATGGAATCACCGCGCCTGATGGCGAAGACATGCACTTAACCTTCGCGGAATCGAATCCCGGAATGGTCATGTGGCCTTCCTTCTCGCCACACAGCGCCTTGATGAGGCCCAGGACAGGTTCGGAGATTACACTGTTACTGCCACGAACGAGACCGACCAAACCCGCTTTGGAAACCACCGGACTTCCCGACATGCCAGGCTCATTCACCTGTCCTCCGACCGTCAACTCGAGCCTTTCCATGCGAACGCATCGGTTTTTTTTCAGGCAGTCGTCGTCGAAGTAGAAGCGCACGAATTTGGTGGTCGGCGGATCGCCCGCGGGAACGATGGCGGAGAAGCGGGATCCTGGCGATGGCGTTCCCCCGGCCCAGGCTGAGGGCACTTGGCGCACGTTAATTGCGCAACTGAGGTCTGCGACGACGAGGGCGACGTCGGCAGCTGGGCCACCGTTCAGCCCAACGAGATGGTGCACTGACTTTGGGATCGGCCGGTCGCTACAACCGTCTGGACGCGAGGTCCATCGGATCTCAAAGTTCGTCTCCGCTTCTCCATCGTTCGGCGCCGCGACGACATGATGGGCCGTTGCGATCAGGATCTGACCGTTTGCCGCGCCAATAAGAAAGCCCGCCCCAAGCTCCCCTCCCCTAGCGGGCACGATCTGAACAACTCGCGAAGCAACGCTGTCCTGGATATCGCTGAGCGACATAGCCAATGCGCCGGTAGATACGAACCAGGCAAAGGCCGTCGCAAAAATGCCTTTGAGCCTCATGCCAGCCATCTCTTCAGCAATTGGGCAAAACTCCACAGGTTCGAGAATATAAGCGTAACGACACCGATGATAAGGGTTAGCCCCGGATCCTCTTTCACGATCTCCAGATAGCTCTTACCTAGCTCGCGACCGGGCCAGGCGCCATCGACGTACAAGCTCCCCAGCCCGCCAGCGTCTCTCGTGCTTTGTGTGACCTCGAAGAGCCCACCTTCGGATGGCCCAAGCCTGACCTTCCATATGACTTTATCGGGTGCTTTCAATTTTGTGATCGGACACTGGCGGCCTCGTAGATCGGCATGCCCGGCAGACTCAATTCCAACCAGAGGCACACGCTGCAGGAAATCCACGCTGCCGCTTTGGATCGAGCATCTTGACGGAGCAGCGCCCCATTGCTGATTATCGAGCCCGACATCGTCGAACGTCACTTGAGATGCATCCAGCCGGAGCGGCGGGAGAACGGCGGTCACCGGCAGCGCATCCTTGTCCGCAGCATTCACCCTAATGTTGACGGACGTGTCCGAAACATCTGCAGGAGGACGAAAAGTTACGCTGGCGGGACCGTGCCAGATGTCACTTTTGAACTGGTCACACTGGTCAAACGGTTTTTCGGACGAGGGCAAGCTTGCCTTAAGGGTAAGGGTGCCGCGGGCATCGATCAGGAGTTCGTCAATTCGGTTCACACCTATTTTCTTGTAGGCGGAGAAGACGAGCAACGCATCCGGCGAATAGGTGAACTTCACCCCCTCGGGACGCTGCAAACCAATTGTCCTCCCCTTGATATCAATCGCATAGCACGGTTTGCCGGGCGCGGTACCAGAACTCAGGGTCACGTCCGCCGTACCCGTGCCCGAGTAGACGAGTTTTTCAATGGGAGTCGCTGACGAAACCTCAAAGCCGGCACTGTCCATTGTCTTAGACAATCGAACTGCCACGTGATCGGCCACCGCACGTAGTTCGATACGAGTGATTGGCGCTTTACGTAGTCCAATAGCAAGTACAACGATCGTCACAATAACAATGCAGACCGCTGCAACAACGCGCCCCGCTCCGACCAGACCACGGCCATCGCCGGCGATGGCTTGAAGCGCCAAGATATCCTGAGCCGTCGGGGTCGGGGTGGTATTAGAAAGGAAGGCATCAAGATAGCGCTTCTTCGTTCCTGCAAGGACCGCGGCTGCCGCGTCGGTCTCAACTGCATCCGCGGACTTCGCTGGCCTCTTGCATAAGTTCGAGACCCAAAGATAACAGCAGTTCTTAGCTGGGGCAGCATCTCCGCCGGCCGTTGTTTCATTCGGTTTGCCTGCCACAGGCGGCTTTGCGGGCGGATTCATTTTGTTGCTTTCATGACTTCATCATCGTGACGTCACGATATCGAAGGTTGCGGCGGTCGACTTCTCCAGGTCGCAATTGTCCCCCTTTCGAAGACAGGTCCTTACGAGCAGCCGGAACGCCGATGGGGTCTCGCCCGGCACACTTACGACAAGTTGGCGGAGCGAGGCAGTCTGGGAGGGTAACACCGTTTCCGGTTTGTCGAGCTCCGGCTTCAAATCCGCTCCCAAGGGCAAATAGGTGGCGCGCGCACCTTCGAACGGCCGCGCAGTCAGAAGGCGTATCCGTAGGCCTTTCCCCGTCGGCTTAGATGGAAGCGTCAAACGGACGGGCACGTAAACGACGTCAGCCCCCTTTTGCTGATCAGCAGGACGGAAGGCCACGAAATCAAAGCTCAGAAGCGCCGCGTGGTCGCGAAAGTGCTTTACGTCCCATGTCCTTGGCTTGCCATCCGAGAGATCCGCAGCCATGAAATAGCGTCCGCCGGACAAGGACGCTCCCTTCATGCGAAGTGGTTGCCCCACTGTGGTCGGTAAATCAGGGATGGAGATCGTCACCCGGTCGGCCGACTTCAACGACTTTAGGTCAGCGTCGGAGGGCACCGGCTCGCTCATCAAGCCGACCAAGCTCACGTCGGGCGCCCCGAAAGGCACGGAAATCAGCCCCTCGCACATCTTGCTGTCCGCACGCCATTGGTAGTTGGCAGGATCGTCCGTAAAGGGAGGCTCCTGCTGTGCGCAGCAATATGCCGACGCGCCAGTCCGCGGGCATGCCGGCTCGGCTGCCATGGCCGCCGTCGATAGGACAACAGCAGCTAAGGCTGCGTGGCCCGGGGCAATTAGTTTTATCACCAGGCTGCTCCGTCGAAAAATCTGCAGTCGCACAATCAATTTAATCTGGTAAGGTGATGCCCTACCCCAGATGGAAAGCTTATGCGAACGCCACCGCCATTTACAATGGTCATGTTGGCAGTCCTCCTTACCGGGACGGCGTCGCTGGCCACTGAACCTGCTCCGGTCACAAGGGCCAAGTCCATTGCTAAGGACTACGAGACAGCGCTCAGCCGTCTCACCGGCGGCTTGGATGCCGTGAAGGCCCTTTGGCGTCTGCAGGCGGCCGGAGTCGCTTTGGCGGGTCTTGGAGACATGAACCTGCAGAACAAGCTCTTGAACCGCTTCCATCCGGTCGACTCCAAGGGAGTAAGACTCACGGGTGACGCGGAGATGAACGCATCGGAGCGCTTCCTTCAGCAATTATCCACTGTTCCGGCAACGGCCGATAGGTTGGACAAATGTGTCGCCGCAATCGTCGGCTCCGCACCGGAGTTCGTATTCCTGCCCTTGGATCATGTCCTGCTCGCCAAACGATTTTTGCCGGCGCCGGCGGTGGATGCCTTCCTGCACGCGGCCGACTTAGTCGGACGCGTGGACTCGCTCACTCCGACTGAGGTCGATGAGTTGTACTCGGCTTTGCGTACAGCGATGCGCGTGGACGCAGAAAGACAACTTTCGGCTTGCGTCCAGGTCGTCTCGAATTACCGGGAAATTCGTTTACGTGGCGACGCGGATTTAGATTTGCTTCAAAAGCTTGATCCGAACATCGCACATAGTCCAATTAAGGATCTCAGGACGGTCAATTGAGGCCGTCGAAAGGGTCACATGGCTCGCTTTGCATTGAATATTCAAAACGTCAATCGCTCTCGTGTCGCCAAGTTGTGCAACAGGCTGGCACACCTTGCGCTGTTCGCTGCGTGGCTAATGCCCCTAGCGTCCCTGACCTTCGCGGCAGGGATCAAACTCGACGTCGACGCATGTCCCACCAAACCGAAGGTGACGGTCCCTATTGGGGAATTGTTGGCACAGGCAGAGGACCTTCGGGAAGCGGCTAATCGGCTCCGTCAATATGACTATGACAGATGCTATCGGTTGGGACGTAGCTGCTTCACCGAGGTCGATTCGAAACAGATGACCGGAGTCGAAGACGCCTCATACAAGGCCTGCCGGCTCCTTGAGACAACCGACCGGACTAACCAGGCGATTTGGCTTGAGAAGAAGAAAGCCTTCATCGGGTGTGTCATCGATAATCTGGAGAAACGAGCTGAAGCACTCGAGCGCGGAGCAAAGGGCAACGACGGAACTGACGGCGTCACGGCATCGCTTGAACAACTAAAGAGCCGCCCCGGGAGCATCGATGCAGCGACTCTCAGAAAGCTGGGCGGAGACGTGACATGGTGCTCGACGCGCGATCCAAGCAGAGTTCGGGTGCTTTGCAAGGACTGCACTGGCCTTCTCGCAAATGCTCAGGGGCACCAGTTTATGCTTTGGCGAGTTGACCCAAGTGGGCACCTTTGCTTCGTGGACTTCGACGGCTTGACGACATGCCGCTCCGTCAGCGTCAATGACGGTCTGTTGACGCTGACATCAGCCGACGGACAAGTTGATGACGTCATCAAGATCGTACCGCGCATTGGACAATCCTGGTCTGAAGGTTGCTCGCGGTAACAAGCCCGGAGAATCTAAAAATGCGACCTCCGCTCTCACGATATTCTGTTCGAATATGGATCTTTCCCACGAGTCTCTCTTTCGCCATAACGAAATAATGGTCTCGTTCTGATGATGCTTTCTCGATTAAATCGCAGGCATGCGTTGGGCGTGGCCATTCCGGCCATCGTTGTCTTGGCCGCAGTCACGGCTGGCTTTACGTTTTTTCGAAGGCACGACAATGAAGCATTCGTACACACCTATGTGGCAACGGTGCAAGCTAATGGCCGAGCGTTTCTGATTGGTCATGACAGCCTGGTGAATGACATTCCGCGGCGCGTTTTGCAGTCAAATGAAAAGGACCAGTGGAAGCAACTGTCAGGCGTGTTCTATTCTGATGTGAGGGCACTCGAGAAATTCTATGCGCCGATAGCGGAATGTCTAAACAAGGGAAGCTGTTGGCCCCAGGACGAGGACGGTCCGTTCTGCGGCAAAGCCGCGCTTGAAATGCTTGCGTATGAGGACGTCATGCGTCGTCTCACGCTGATAGAAGGCATAAGTATCAACAGAACCAGCGGAGATGACCCACTGGGCGACTCGTTCGGCTCGAGTTTTCAAGTCGCCCCGATCAGCAATCTGAAGACGATAACTGAACGTGCCTGCGCAAAAAAGCTGGACAGCCTTGTTCAGTCGTTGGCGACTAAGCGGCCGGAGAGAATCGCCGCGGCGCGAGCAGCCTGGGAGCAAATCAAGAAAAGAGAGTCCGTCCTGGAAATGCGCGACTTTCCGGTCTCCTTCGACGTGGCCTTCGAGGCTATATCGAAGTCGGAGTTCGAACAGGCTGTTCAAAAGGCGAGTGAAGCGACAAAAGAGAAGATTCAGGCACAACTTTGCCAACTGCATCGGGATATGGAAGGCGTCCCCGCAGATTTCGACAGCCGCGAAAAAGATTTTCCAAAGTACGTACTGAGTCCAGCGTGCCGACTTGAGCAGGATGGTTCGCGCAAGTGCATTTGGTCTGGCTTCTATTCACAAGCAAATCGTTTGATCATCGGCCGAGCCATCGCATCTGCTGATGAAGCGCGCCAAACGTCCTTCCTGAACGAGATGGTGAAAGTATGTGTTCCGTCGAGTTGTCAACTCAAGCAGGAGACGGCGCGATCCGGCCAGAATGCGCTCGGTTTTGCTTGTAAAGGACTTGATCGGGAGTACGAATGTCCGGGTGATGTGAAGCCACTCGTTGTCTCACTGATGACTTGCTTTAACAGTAGCTCATTGGAGATTAGTACTCCCGCTCCCAAAGCGCCAATCCCTCAAGAGGAAACTGTCGTAACGCCTGATATCAAAGAGGTCGCCGATGGCTACCGCCAATGTCAGGGTAAAATAAGCCTGAGAGGCTGTCTCGCGCAGATTCGCGCTGTCCGGTGCCAGGGCCCCCAAGGCAGCGCTACTAAAGCTAGTTGTGGTGCTGATGTTCTCGCTTCACTGAAGTCGCTTTCGTCTCAGTGCCTAACAAGCGCATATAGTTCAGTAAAGTGGAGCGCCGGTGACAGTTGGCATGTCGCCATACGCGAAACCGGCATGAGCATATCTTCGTCTCCTAAGCTGGAGAACTTGCTTGTTCTGCAGTTTTACGCATCGGAGGATACCGACGCCAGTTTTGGTCGCCTTCTGACAACGAGCTATGGCAGCGGAAGCTATGTTATCGTTGATGGAAAGCGTTTTGACTATAGTGTCAAAGCAGGTGATTTGCTGGAGGCGCTGCTGGCCGGGAACAGCGTGCAGATACCCCACTTGGATTACGCTGACCGATACGAGACGGTACCACTTTCAATGTTTCGAGTGCTCTACGGACAAGTGTCCGGAGTCTACAAAGGGTGTGGCTTTTGGGTAGGTGGAAGGCAGTAATTTCGGATTCTGCACAAGAAGGCGAGGCAGCATAAGCGGCTTGAGACGCATTGAGCGATGAGCTTTCGAAAATTGGCTGGCGATCCTCCCGGGGCGTCGCTCCTAAATCGACGAACACGCTTAACGTTCAACTGGTCGAACCTTTCATCGGCGGCCGCATCGAGCTTTTCGACGGCGCTTCGGCGTCGCAACGCTGCGCTGGCAACGTCCGCTCACGCGTACCGCGATTGGTTGTGGTGTAGCTGATTGGCGAAGCGGCCGCGGCGCCGAATGCGGACCACCGCAATGCCCATTTTCCATGGCAACCTATCGCGTCGCCCGTTAGGGATTGACCACTCTCCGTAGCGTTGTAAGATGCGCTCGGTGCCATCTTCTGGTGGAGGCGGATAGCAGTAATGGAGAGGCGGATTCGCAAGAATGTGCCCCTGCATGACCCGGTAATTCCGGCTCAACGAGTTATTTGCAATAGGTGGCACGTCAGCCAAGCCATCATGCGCGCTCTGGCGATAATCGCCATTACGTTCTTTCTCTGCATCGATGCCAAAGTTGCCTTCGCCCAAGGCAGCGTTGAGTGGCTGACGCTCCGCGTGGCACTCTATCCGGCCGTACCGCAAAGACGAGCGCTCTTCACGCAACTTGAGCAGCAATTCGAGCGGATGTATCCGGGCGTCAACATCGAGCTCGTAGAGACTTATGAGGATGGCGGTCAGACGAAATCATTAGCCGATAACTACTATTCGGGTGGTCTCGCCAAGGTCAAAGCCGATGTCTACGAGATTGACACCATCCTTCTGACAGACCTAGCCGACAGCGGCAAAATCCAACCCATTGAACTACCTTTCAATGACTTTGCCACGACAGCCGTGGACGCCGTCAGGCGGAACGGAAAAGTTTACGCTGTGCCGCACTGGATGTGCGGCAATTTCCTTTTCTATGACAACAGCGACGCCAGCGTTGTCGCCGTAGTGGAAAAGGCAACCAACTGGTCGGCCCTAGTTTCCGGCCTGAAGGCTCTCGACAAGAAGCTCCTCGTCGATCTGTATGGCCGCAGCACCCTCGGCGAATGGTACCTAACGGCCTACTCTGATATCGTTGGTCTGTCTCAAGCTCAAATCGACATTAAAGCAACTTCCCAGCCGGACCCGCGCGTCGTAAATGCGCTCAGCGAGTTGATCTCCGTCTGTGCGAACGGTTTTTGTCGAAGTGACGATTTACACAGCCGCACTGGCTACTATGCCCGCGCATTTGTGCGCAAGGAGGCTCACGTCTACGTGGGCTATTCTGAAACCATCTCCTATGGTCTCCAAGACGCAATTGAGAATTGTCTCGGACACTGCTTAACAAAGGATACCATCGGCATTCGCCGCCTTCCCGCGTTCTTTGAACCGCGCAAAGGCAATGGCGTAGGATGGGTTGATGGATTAGGAATCGACACAACCGTTCATGGACTAAAGAAAGCGCTCGCTGAAGAATTTGTTCGCTTCATCGTTTCTGACGTAGGCTATCGGCTTGCCCTCGAGCCCGAAGGAGACAGTGATGCACCGCGCTATCTCTTGCCCGCGCGCGACAAGCTTAATATTGCAAAAGCACCTCTTTACCCCGCCTTTCTGGCAGCGCATCAGGGCCGAGAAACAGGCATTCAATCGGGCATCAACGAAGCTCTGAGGCTCATGGCACCCAATCTAAATTTGGCCCTCCCGACAAACCCGTAAATCAAAGGTCGCCCGGCCTCAACTGACGCGAACAGGCACCGTAAGATGATTTTTCCGCGAACCATGCATTTGGCCAAAGGCCCGCCGCTTGTCGCAATTCTTGCATTGCTTGGAATCAGCACCCCTTGCGGACCTGCCTCCGCTTGGAATTCAGCGCGAAACTTGAGTGGTTACTGCGCAACACTTATCGAAGAGCTTGATAAAGGTGTAGCTCCATTGTCCTATCGTTCCGTTGTGTGCGTTACCTATTTCGAGGGCGTGGGCGACGCGCTAATAAGGCAGGGAGGCGCCGATCCGACGAACCGCTGTATGGCAGGGCATTATTTGAATTTAGATGATCTTCGCCACCCTAGAATTTTCCAGGAATACCTAAAGAAAAACCCAAATCGTGGTGACGATTTCGCTTCTGACGTTATTCGCGATTCATTAGCGGAAATCTGTCGGCAGTAGGCAGCCGTAACGCTAGATCCCTTCGGGCTCGGACGGATTTCCTTCCGAGATTGGAGAAGGACAATCGCGAGCGCCTATTGAAACTATAAATCCGCGACTCACTCCCAAGTTGACGTTCGGCTCGAGAAGACGGAAAGTTGATTAGTTTGCAGGTTCGCGCAGAGATATCGTCATCACGGTGCTGGCAGCACGTCGTCACCGTCGCTGATACCGATTGCAGCATACTCCTTCCCTCGGCGAGGAAGCAGACCGCGACGTCAGGATCGTCCTGACGACCGCTCGCTTGCGACCACAGCCGTTGTGGGTCGCCCGCGCCGTTGGCTCGGAGAACCATGATTAACCTCGTTCAAGTGTCGACGGCCAGTGCGAATACGACAACTCCATTGGCCGGCAGCACGATGCTCGCCGAACTCGGCAAGCCATGCATGGCCGGACCGCCAGCGAAAACCTGACCTCCATTTCCCGCGACCTGCGGATTGACCCAGCGGTCATAGACATCGCTGTTGAAGGCTTCCACCCACCTGCCAGGTTTCGGAAAGCCCAACGCGTACCCGTAGTGTGTGGACTCGCTCAAGGTCGCCGCAACGACGACATCTTCTCCGTGTCCCTCGATCCATCTGTGAAAGGCAAGGACCCGCGTCGGGTCGTGGGCATGAAATACGTTGGTCCGTCCGCGGCGAAGAGATATCAACCGTCGCCTCAAAGCGATCAACTCGCGCGTGAAACGTAGGTGGTCGCCCATCGCACGATCCTGGTGTAGTCCATCCCACCAGATCCGGTGGTCTGGATCGTCCACGGAATCGCTCCAATGCTTGTCCTCAAGAATCTCCTGGCCCATAAAGATCAGGGGTACCCCGGCGCCGGTCAGGAGGATTGCGTTGGCAACCCGCGCTCTACTTCTGGCGTACCATGAGCGCGAATTCGAGGGGTCGCAGGCGGAGGCGATGCGAGGACGACGGTCTTGCGGCGAGTGCGAACTTAATAGCAGATCATGGTTCTCCAGCATCTGTACGGCCCGCCAGGCTCCATCGAAGCCGCCCGGGGTCGAAAGAGCATCGCGGACGGGCGCAAGGTTCACCGTCGCGTCCTTTCCGCCCGTCGACTGTTCGATGGCGGCTCTCACGGCGTCTCGTATCCCTGCGTGCCAAACCTGATCGAAGCCAGCGCCTCCTGCGTCCGTGGGCGCGACGACCAGATCCTGCCGCTCGTTCCAGAACTCCGCAATCTGAGCGACGGCAGGGTTGAAATGACGCACGGTCGAAGTGAGGTCCTGACAGAAATGCCAGCCTCCGAACCGGTCGATCACGCTCACTTCGTCATATCTGATCCCGTCGGCGTGGTATTCGGCACTGAGGAATACTGCGTTATCGATCAGAAATTGCCTGACGCCCGCGTTCCAATAGGCGAAGACCAAGCCGCCCGCCCAACCCTGATCCGTGAAATAGAGACTGTCGTTGTTGTCGCCGGGCGGAAGCCGGTCGAAGAAATACATACTCTCGTCGCCGAAATCGCCTCCCGCATGGTTGTAGACGACGTCGAAGATCACCGCCAACCCGTAAACGTGCATAACGTCAACCAGAACCTTGAGCTGATTTGCCGCGCCTTGGATATCTTCCTGCTTCAACAGAGTCCGTCCCTTAGCAGCAAGAAGAGCGTTGGCTTGGGTCAAATAGGGGCCGATCTCAAGGGGCGAGACAGCATAGTCGAACTCCGGAGAGAAAAAGTCGACACCATTGTAGCCGAGACTGAATTTGGTCTGGAACTCGGCGATCGGCAGCATTTGAACAGCGGTCACACCAAGCGCGGCCAAATATTCGACGCGACCGAGAACGTCGAGGAATTTTGCGACGCGCCCGGCCCGCCGGTCTTTCCCAAATTGGTCGACCGCGTAGTAGGTGCCGACGTGGAGTTGATAGATGATGAGATCTTCGAATGCGGGCGCGCGAAATTCAGCATCGTGCCAAGGATACAACGCGGGATCCACAACGACGCAATTCCAATCCGGGGCGACGACTTCGCGCGCGTTCGGATCGCGCTTGAAGCCTTTCAAGGCGCCATGGGACACGAAGAACTTGTATTGGTTACCTGCCTTCAATCCCGGAAGAAAGCCGGACCAATATCCGTTCGCGTCCTTCACCAGCGCGAAAGCGTCCTCCTCGGTCCGCCAGGCGTTGAACGGCCCCGATACGTGCACCGCCGTGGCACGGGGAGCCCAGGCGCGGAACGTGCAGCCGCCGGCGACGGTCGTCGCGCCCATCGGCGTATCTGGACCCACCCGGGTTTGGTCAGCGGGCATCGCCGATCCTGTTCTAGTCGTAACCGCCGAACATCAGCAGAAGAATATCGGAATCCGTCGCGTTCATCATTCCGTGCAAGCCTCCCGGCTTGAGCAAGGAGAATTCGCCTGCACGCAATGTCCGGAGTTCGAAACAGCGTTCGCGTCGTGCGAACTGATACCAATCTCCGGTCACCATCACGGCTTGTCCTTCGAGCAGAAAGAAGATCTCCTGATTGTCCCGATGCCTGTGCAAACCGATGCCGCAATTATTCTTGAGGATGTGCAGATCCACGTAGTCGACGCTCAGAAACTTTTCCGAACGCTCCCCACCGGCCTTGCGGCCCGTGGCGTCGAACTGCCAAGGCTCCACGAGCCTCCCGAGTTCACCGCTGTCGGCGAACGCGAAATAGTTCGACAGGAGATTTCGATAGTGCAGGGTGCCGAGGCCGCCATGGGGGTTGGCGCTGATGCCGGCCTTCAGATAGGAATTCCATCCCCGGATGACCATCCCGAATTCATAGTGATAGTTCGCGCCGTCCTTCGAATCCCAATGCTGCGCCGTTTCGTCGGCCCATGCGACCTCGATACGGAGCGGAAGGATCGGGTGCATCGCGCAGTCGGGAGACACTGATCGGATATCGACGTCGTCCTTGCCTTCCCGGTCGAAGTCGCTCTTTGCGCCTCGTATGAGGTCGGGACGAACGACGAGCTCGCCCCTTTCGAGCGAGGCCAACGCCCGTCCGTTGCCGTCGGCTTGAAACACGGCACGCAGATCCACGCCCGAATCGCCCCAGAGCTCAATCTCGTAGCGATCCGTCGCCTCGTTATAGGGGACAGTGATGAGTGCACCAGCATCTTGTGCGTTTACCTTGAGGAACAACCGGATCGCGGGCCCCGGCACTCCGCCGATAGCCTCCGCGAGTTTGGAATCTGGCCCTGCACGATAGGATAGTTTGAGAAACGGTACCGTCTTCTCCGGAAGAGGCTCCATGGCGTCGAGGTCCTTCCACGCCTTCGGGGTGACCCAGCCGCGAAGCAGGTACGTATCGGTCACCTGGAAATCCCGCACGTTCTGCTTCTGAAAATCGGTCTTGTTGTCCTGAGCAACGGGATCGAGGATGTTCGAGTCCGCTCCCTGTGGTCCGGCAAAATCCAGATGGCCGAACGGAAACAGGGAGTGTAGTTCATCGGTCAGGTAGAAATGCCGCTCGGCGGCCAGGCGCTGCGTCTCAGCGACCGACAGCAACTTGCTCAGAGGGTTACGGCTATTGTAGTCGGGAGCCTGCCCCGGTGCGATCTTGAGGACGGTGTCGGAGCGGACGATAGACGGCATTCTGTCACCCCTTCTGCGTCACGACGAGTGATAGCCGAACGCGACGAACTTGAGCGGTCCTGGGTTGCCGGAGGGATTGCGGACGCCATGGATGCCGCCGCTTTTGGTGAAGAGGGTGATGCCTGGCTTGACCGGGATCTGCCGGCAGGGCTTCGGTCCGAGTCCGTAGATGTCGGGCATCGGATTCACGAGCGGATAGGTTGCGTCGACGTGCGGATCATCGCCGTCTCCGATATAGGCGATGCCCTCGCCTTCGATGAAGTAGTACAATTCCTCCGAGCCGATATGTTGGTGTGTACCTTCGACCGCGCCGGGCGGCAGCTCAACTTGGTGAAAATAGACTATCGTGCCACCCAACTCTCTCTGGATGATCCACCGCATACCCATGACGTTCTTCGTGCCGTCGAAGACGCCAGGGTTAGGAAGCGGACCGCGGAAATAATCCGCGCTGCTCGGCTCCATCATGGCGTTCTGATAGAAAACGGGCGGCACCTCGTTAACGTCCTTGACCCAGCCGCGTTGGAAATCGACACGATAGTTCTGGTCGAGGACGGTGTTGTCCGGAGAGTTCGGCGAAGGTTGTTTCGGTTCTTGGTGCGAACGGGCGTAGTCGTTGTCCCAGCCGGTGTTGTTGATCCGGTAATTGAACGGCCGGTCCAAATCCGTTTCGCGAAAAGAAACGTCGACTCCGGTAATGCCATGGATGTCCTTCAGGGCCGAACGAAATCCCGGGATCGCCGTGATAGGCTTGTGCAGTCCCATCTGGTCAAGGACCTTGAAGGAGTGCGACTCCGTTTCCGGCGGCTCCAATGTCTCCCATATCTCGACCTGATAGGCATTGACGTAACGGTCGTAGAACATCTTGACGTACCGTTTGAGATTTTCGCCGAGCGCCGGGTTCTTGTGCGTGAGCTCCACCCAGGCCATCACTTCGTTCCGGAGCAGCCGCCCCCGCTCCCGGACCTGCTCCGCGAGACGCCCCGCCCGGTATTCGATGCGCAGGGCGTTACACAGGAATTTGCTATCGAGATAGACTTCCGTCTTCAAGACGGTGAAGTCGGCGCGCCCGCGAACTTCCATGACATTGTATTGATAGCGCGGGCTCCGCGTCGCATTGAGATATTGCGCATGGTAGATGCGGTCCGGGAAGAAGACGATTTTGAAAATCTGATTCCACGGCGCCGTCACATTCGCGTTGAACCCCGCCGGCCCGGCCGGCGCCGGAATGACGGTATCTTGATCGATGGCCTTGAACCTCGGATCCATGATTAAACTCTCGTGAGCAAATGATCGGCCACGCGGAAGGAATTGGCTTCGATGGTAAGCGTCGGGTTCGCGCCGCCCGAGGTGGGCATGAAGCTACCATCGGTCACATAAAGATTGTCGAAATTCCAAGCCCGACACTCTTGATCGAGCACCGAGTCGGCAGGGTCCGAGCCGAACCGGGCACCGCCCAGGATGTGGTTCGCCATCCGGCCCAACGCGTTTTGAGCCATATAGACAGATCCCTCGCCCTGGATGGGATAGTTTCGCCCGACAGGATCGCCTCCATACTTGAGGATGTTGCCACACTGCTCCGCCATGACATCCATGAGATATCGGTCGTGCTGGTGCCAGTTCTTGATTACGTATGCGACCGGCCGGCCCCATTTGTCCTTGACCGTCGGGTGGAGTTCGATGCGGTTGTCGAATTGGGGAACTTGATTTCCCATGAAACTGATCGACAAACCCCGGCCGAACTCATCGTCCATGAACTTGATGAACCCATCACCACGCATGGTGGTATTCCCCATGAATCCGCTCCATAGCGTGTCGAGATCGGTACTTCCGTAGGTTCGAAACAGTGATAGCGGTAGAGCCTGATCGGAAGTGTTGTTGTAGATCGCGGCGCCGGCCCAGAGACCCTGCGCCTCGAGGAATTCGTCGACGGCACAACAATCGGTCGCCCAATCCGCGTCGAGGGCTTTTGACTTGTCGTAACGACCGGGCATGAGCGCTCTCGCGCCGCCGAAGCAATGGGTCAGAAAATATCGCCCAAGCAGCGGGTTTTGATTGATGCGCTCGTCGAAATTCCGATCGAGCGCGGCAGACAGCTTCAAGAGGCGTACGGTTTCGATCGCCGAACATGCGACAACCACCATCTTGGCGGTCACGATACGCGGGGTTCCGCCGGGATCCAATACGTGTATCGCGTTGACGCGGTTGCCGTCCGAGGAAAGATGCGTGACGACGCAATTGGGCCAGATCGCGAAGTTAGGCTCCTTAGCGACGGGACTGAGCAGCGAAACCCAAGTATTGGACTTCAGGCCCAAAGGATCGCCGTACCGGTTCACGTAGCTGGTCTTCGCGGCCTCGGCATCGAGCTTGCCGTTGGCGTCACGCGGGATCGTCCGTCCGCTCGGCGTGTGATCCTCGGTGATGACGGCAAGCGGCGTGCGGTAGGGTTCTATGTTGGATCCGAGCCGCTTTCCGAGTTCAACCATGCCATCTCGGGCAAACTCGCTGATGGGGTTTGGATTGAGAGGCTTCTGATACTTATTGCCGCTTACGAAGGGCTTTTTCTGATTCTGGATGCACCCGTTAATTCCGACCGCTTCTTCGGCAACGGCATAATATTTTTCGAAGGTGGCATAGTCGACGGGCCAATCTCTCGCTTCCTTCTGTACCGTCCCGGTCGGGTCGCCCTTGAGCGGCGTCCTTCTGCCGCTGTTGAACGTCCGCAACTGCATATCGGTCGGAGTGAACCGCAGCGAAACTCCGCCGTAAAGCTGTGTCCCACCACCGACTACCTGGGCGGTATAGCCCTCGATGGTCGCGTAGTCTTGATTGGCTTCGCCGCGGTAGATGTGTGGTTCGTCGTTGATGTCGGGTTCGACATGGCTGCTGTAGTAGGATACGCCAGAGTTCGCGAGGCCCGGAATGGCGAGTATTTTTTCCGGACTCGAGGAATAGATTTCATCCCTACGGAAGTCGCTACGTCGTCCGGGCACCTGATCGTACGGGCGAAACAGCGGCCCCTTCTCGATCACCAGCACCGACTTGCCCGCTCGAACCAGAATATTCGCTATCGGAGCCCCTCCGGCTCCGCTGCCGACGACGACCACATCGAAAGCGTGTTGCATGGGTGTTCGCACTTTCCGACTTAACGATAATATCGACTAGTCCCCAAGGGCGGCTCCAAAGCGGGCCTCCAATCGAACAACGTGGCCCCCGTTTGTTGGGAAACATAACGCTCAGAAAGATATCCCCAGCCGGCTGCACCGACATTCCCCGCATACTTTGGATGGGAAAAGGCAGCCGTAACCGCGTGCCGCCGCAAAAGATAAAGAAAGTAGGCCGGATTGTCGTATTCCCCGTAATCCCAACCGGGTATCGAATTGTCGCCGGGCTTGCTGGCAGCCATCGCTTCATAGAGCTGCACGTAATTCTCAGCCGGCATCTCATACGGATCGATGAAAGGATTTTGCTTCCGAAGAGCCCGGTCGATCTGCCTCAGACAAAGGCGATAGTCCGTTAGCCTGTGAGCTTCCTCCCGAGCCAATAGCTTGTCGATAGCGTTGACCTCGCCGACCGAAGTGTCCAACCGATATGCCTTGGCCATGTCGTTCTTGCGTTGGTCGCGATTAAGACCGAAATAGTAGCGCTTAAGAAAATTTTCGGACTCGGCGCTGCGGAAGGGCAGGATCTGTTCGATCAGTCTGTATAGCGTACGGAGCTCCCAAAGCTCCAAGACCAAGGGCTGAAGATAGCCATCGGTGAAAAAGCGGGACCACAGTCGGCCGTTCGCGAGTTGCACGCGCTGCGGATTTATAGGGTCCAATATGAATTTTCCGTCGATGTAAAATTTGTAGGTGTGGACCTGGCTTTGCGGGACTACGAACGAAACTGCCCTGTAACCCGTATCATCGCCCTGGAACAACACGCGCTTGAGAGGGATCGGCTCGTACAGCGTCGCAAACGTCCCAAGAATCCGTACCGGCCGCTCGTCGCCCGGCTTGAGCCGGTAGACAAATGTCACGAGATTACCATCGAACGGCGCGGGATTATCCTCGCGCATCGGGCCCACAATGGGAAATCGCCACGCCTCCGATATCGTGGCCGACGACGCCTCATCGAAGCCACTGCGGTTGATATGCTTCGTGCAGTGGTTCAGGACGTATTCGTCACCGGGATCAAGGACTGTTGCTGGCACGCTCCGACCTCCAACCCTCGGGATATCCTTCCAGCTAGGAAGCGGGTTTGCAACCTCCAAGTGCGTCAATCGTGGGCAAATGGTCGCCACTCTTTGCAGCATCGCGAGATCGCTGTCGAGCCGCGGCCCGCAGCGCGAACATTGATCGACGGCTGGAGAGGGGTCTCTGGGCTCGTCATCCGCCCACACCTTCTCGTTCCAGACCTTGCAACAGCGACGGCAACCAACCCTCAGGAGATCTCGGGCAATTTCGCGTAGCCGGGCGCGCATATTGACGATCCGGTTGGCTTCGACCCGGCGTCGGCACGAGCGTCGTTCAGGACGGATTTCCCATATTCGGTCGGCAGATCGTAGTCCGGGGCCAAGGCGGGCGCCACAGCGGCCTGTGCGCCGACGGCAGTAGCCATCTTCATTCCCCACGACGCGAAATCGTTACGAAGGAGTCGTCTTCCGTCGCCGCCTCAATGATGGCAACGTGGGCGAGCGCGGTGTCACATGACGTGCTACACCGCGGTGCTACACCGCTATTTCCGGCGGGTCTTGAAACGCTTGATTTTGAAGGACTTCTGCGCTGTCCGATGTCGATGGCGGAGAGAGTGGGATTCGAACCCACGGTACGGTTTCCCGCACACACGCTTTCCAAGCGTGCGCCTTAAGCCACTCGGCCATCTCTCCGGGAGGCCCTCTCTTGAAGGGCTGAGGCGGATTTTGCAAGGGAGCGCAGGCCGGGAGCGCGAAATTTCCACAACAGATTGAAAACATTGGGTAAATTGATAACGATGGCGGCCGCGTGCCGCGGCCTTGCGCGCGGCCGCGCGCGATTTTGGCCGGCGGTCGGTCAGGGACGGCGCAAATCAATGAGTTCATCCGATCGACGCGCCGTTTCGTCATTCCGGGGGCTCGCCGCAGGCGAGAGCCTGGAATCTATTGGGCCGCGTCACTCGTGGAAGAATGGATGCCGGGTTCTCGCCTTCGGGAGCCCCGTCGCGAGAACGCGAAGTTATGACCACTGACCGAGCAACACACTCAGTGCCGTCCCAGCGAAAGAGGGACCCATAACCACAAATGCCGATTATTGCGCGATGCTGCTACGACGAGCCCCGTTCACAACATCCACCGCGGCGTATGGGTCCCTGCCTAGTGCCCAATTGCGCACTAGGCAGGGACGACAGAACCGCGGATGGGCGAACTAACGCACCCATCCTGCATCGTCATGCTCGCTCAGTGATAGCGCGCGGCAAAATCCGCCGTGCGGCGCGGCCACAGGGTCGGTGGCTCCGGCAGCGCCGCGTTTCCCGCATTGTGCGTATCCTGCAGCGCCTCGATGAAATCGGCGAACCATTGCTGGATGGTGCCGCTGTTGAGCTTCTCCATCATGGCTTCCCAGCGCATCCGCCGCTCGGTCAGCGGCATCGCGAGGGCCGTCGCCAGGGTGCGCGCCATGCCGTCGATATCGTGCGGATTGACCAGCAGCGCGGCGTCGAGCTCGTTCGCCGCTCCGGCGAATTTCGACAGCACCAGCACGCCGGGGTCCGCCGGGTTTTGCGCGGCGACATATTCCTTCGCGACGAGGTTCATGCCGTCCTGCAGCGGCGTCACGACGCCGACCTGCGCGGTGCGGTAAAGGCCTGCGAGCACGCCCTGGCCAAAGCCCTTGTTGAGGTAGCGGATCGGCGTCCAGTCGACCTCGCCATGCACGCCGTTGACGTCGGTGACGAGCTTCGCCACCTCGCTCTGCAGATTGCCGTAGGCTTCGATCGCGCCGCGCGAGGGCGTTGCGATCTGCAGCAGCGACACCGAACGTTTCAGGTTCGGATGCAGCGTCCACATCTTGTCGAACGCCTTGATGCGGTTGACGAGGCCCTTGGAGTAGTCGAGCCGGTCGACGCCGATCGCGAGCTTCTCGCCGTTGAGGCTGCGCCGCAGCCGCGTCACGTCGGGATGCGTCATCGCCTTGGTCGCCTGCTGCGCGAACCTGCCGGGATCGATGCCGATCGGAAACACCGCGGCGCGGGTGCGGCCGAACGACGAATTGATCACGCCGTCGCGCACCTCGAAGTCGAGATCGTGCTGCACATAGCTCAGGAAGTTCTCGCAGTCCTCATCGGTCTGGAAGCCGATCAGGTCATAGGACAGCATCGCCTCGATCAGCTCGCGATGATTGGGCACGCCCGCGATCACCGCGCGCGCCGGCCATGGCGTATGCAGGAAGAAGCCGATCGGCTGCGTGACGCCGAGATCGCGCAGCTCGGCGCCGAGTGCGAGGAAATGATAGTCCTGGACCCAGAATACGGAATCCGGCTTGCGGAAGCGCAGCAACGCGCGCGCCATGAACGCGTTGACTTCGCGATAGCTCGCGTAGTCCTCGCGAGACGCACGAATCAGATCGGCGCGCGAATGCATCGCGGGCCACAGCGCCGAATTGGCAAAGCCTTCGTAATAGCCGCCATAGTGCGCGGCGGGCAGATCGAGCATCGCCAGCGCGCCCGCCCCGAGCGCTTCGACCTCTGCGAAAGGTTCCTTCAGGTTCCCGTCGCGGACGCGTCCGCTGGAACCAACCCATATTGCCCCTGTCTTTTCCACCACCGGCAACAATGCCGCAGCCAGCCCCCCCGTCATGGGTTCATTGGGTTTTCCGCGCGAGACGCGGTTCGATACGACGACGAGGTTCACCAGGTCCCCTCCTGTTGGTCAACTCGCGTATTAACAACCATTCATCAAGATGGTTCCTGACCAAGGAATCTCCCAATTGAAACCAAATTCTGGCGAACACGCACGGAACTCGCGGGAACTCGCGAAAAGAAAATTACGCGCGAGGTTGACGCCGCGACGCAAAAGCACCGTATTCGATTCGGCTGCGATGAATGCGTTTCGGTTAGGACAGGCTGACGTCCCTATCAACGTCGAGCAGATGCGCGAGGAATTCGCGCACATCGCTCGGTCCGTCGAAATGTCCGGCGACGCCGGTTGCGCGACGGCCGACGGAGAACGCGAGACCGTCGAAATCGGGCATGATCGCGAACACGGTCTCGTCGGTGACGTCGTCACCGATGAAGAACGGGCGCCGTCCCTTGAACGGCTCATGCGTCATCAACTCGAGCACGCCGGTCGCCTTGGTGAAGCCGGAATGCTTGATCTCGCAGACGCTCTTGCCCGGCAGCACCTCGATCGGCGCATTCGGCAACTCGGCGCGGATCAGCGACACCGCTTCATAGATCGCCTTCTCCGCCTGCGGCGCCAGCCGATAGTGCAGCGCCAGCGAATAGCCCTTGTCCTCGAGCAGAATGCCCGGGCTGAGCTTTGCGATCGCGGCAAGACGGCGCTTCAATTCCTTGTCGAGCGGCGGCGCGTGTGCGGCAACCGCCTCGCTGTCCGGCTGCAGCCGCATCTCGGCGCCGTGGCCGCCGATCGCAGGAAACACTTCCGGCGCGAAGATCAGGTCGATGTCATTGAGGGAGCGCCCGCTGACCAGCGCCAGCGCACCGTGGGTGCGCTCATGCAGCTGCTTCAGCGTGGTCGACAGTTCCGGCGGCACCCAGACCTCGCGCGGCGTCGGCGCGAAATCGAGCAGGGTGCCGTCGATGTCAAGCAGCACCGCGGCCTGGCGGAGCGGCGGAATCAGCGACGCCGGCGTCGGCACGCTGTCCGTCCTGGCGTCAGGGGCGATGTCATCATCCATGGGCATTTCGGCCACGTCATGCTTCGTCATAGTCTACTCCACACATGCCAGCGGTCGCGCGACAGATTCGAGCGATTTCCGCTCGGCCGCGACGGCATAGCGCCATGCGACCGCTGCGGCGACCATCATGAGTGCCGACCCCAGCAGGTAGCCGGCAAAGACGCTGTTGCGCGATCCGGTGTCGATCAGCACGCCGAACAGCGCCGGTCCAATCACGCCGCCGATGCCGGTGCCGATCGCATAGAAGGCGGCGATCGCGAGCGCACGGACCTCAAGCGGAAACGTCTCGCTGACGGTGAGATAGGCGGCGCTCGCGGCCGGCGAGGCAAAGAAGAAGATCACCATCCAGGCGATGGTCTGGGTCTGCGCGCTGAGCACGCCGATCGAGAACAGATAGCCGGACAGCGCCAGCAGCACGCCCGAGATGCCATAGGTCAGCGCGATCATGGTGCGGCGGCCGAGCGTATCGAACAGACGGCCGAGCAGCAGCGGCCCGAGGAAGTTGCCGGCGGCGAAGGGGAGGATGTACCAGCCGACATTGCTGGCGGCGACACCGAAGAAGTCGGTCAGGATCAGCGCGAAGGTGAAGAAGATCGCGTTGTAGAAGAACGCCTGCGCGGCCATCAGCGTGAGCCCGACCAGCGAGCGCTGCCGGTAGGTGGAGAACAGCGTCACCGCGACCTCGCGGAGCGGCGTGTGATCGCGCATCCGCAGCCTGATCTTCTCGAAGTCTGCGCTCGACTGCTCGTGGCCGAGCACGGAGGTCTCGATATCGGCGACGATCTTGTGGGCCCGGTCGGGGTAGCCATGGATCATCAGCCAGCGCGGGCTTTCCGGGATCCACATCCGCATCAACAGCACGACGAGGCCGAGCACCGCGCCGGTGAAATAGGCGATCCGCCAGCCGTGGTCCGGCGCAAGGAACGCGGGATCGAGCAGGATGATGGCGCTCAGCGCGCCGATCGCCGCCCCGATCCAGAAGCTGCCATTGATGACGAGATCGGTCCAGCCGCGATAGCGGGCCGGCACCAGTTCCTGGATGGTCGAGTTGATCGCGGTGTACTCACCGCCGATGCCGGCACCGGTGAGAAAGCGAAACAGCGCGTAGCTCGCGACATTCCACGACAGCGCGGTCGCGGCGGTCGCCGACAGATAAAGTGCGAGCGTGATGAAGAACAGCTTCTTGCGCCCGATCCGGTCGGTAAGCCAGCCGAAACCCAGCGCGCCGAGCACGGCGCCGGCGAGATACGCGCTGCTGGCAAGACCGACATCGGCATTGGAGAAGCTCATCGTCGGGCTGTCCTTCAGCGCACCCGACAATGCACCCGCGAGCGTCACTTCCAGCCCGTCGAGGATCCAGGTGATGCCGAGCGCCAGCACGACGCGGGTGTGAAAGCGGCTCCAGCCGAGATTGTCGAGCCGGACCGGAATCGAGGTCTCGATGATGCGGTCATCGTCCGGCGTGACCGGAGCCACGGCCTGTTGCGTCGTCGCGGAACTCAATTGTGTCGGCTGCACTGTCATCAGAATCGACCAATGAGAAAAACCCCGGAACGATCTGTTCCAAGGCTCACTCACCCGGAATTGCGGCAAACGGAGTGCCCGCCACGCGGTGTCAACGCCGCAGGCCGGCAAGGGTTCCCGCAATGCGGCATAGGAACCGCGATCGCGGCGAACTGTTCTCGGCTCAAAAGACACGGAGGCATCGATGGCCGCACACAAGAAAGCAACGCGCAAGACGGCGAGGACATCACCGGCACGGTCGACGAGCACGACGCGTCGCAGGCGTGGCACAAGCAAGAGGACGGCGAAGCGCTGGTCGCAGCGGGTGACAAAGGAGAGCGACGCGCTCGACCTCAAGCGCGGCGTGTTCAAGCAGACCTGCGCGAAGAAGATCGCATCATCGCTGAAGCAATCCGCCGAGCACAGCGCGCGCCGCAAGAGCGGCGCCTATCGTTCCGCGCTCTCGATGCTGACCTTCTATATCAACCGCGCCGGCAAGACGCTGCCGAAGATCGAGCGGTCGCGGCTGGAGCGCGCCAAGGTCGAGTTGAAGCATCAGTTCGGACGGGATTAGTCGCATCATCTCACCAACCAACAGCGTTGTCCCGGCGCAGGCAATTAATTCGTCGTCCTGGCGAAAGCCAGGACCCATACGCCGCGGCCCAACAAAAGGGCACGCGGCGAGTTGTGCTTAAAATAATAGTGAGTGGTGGTAATGGGTCCTGGCTTTCGCCAGGACGACGACGGATAGATCCGCGCGCGTCTTACGCCGCGCGGATATTGGCCATGAAGCGGTCGAGCTCCTCGCGCAGCCGCGAGCTCTCGACCGACAGCGAACGGGCCGAGTTCAACACCTCCTCGGACGCAGCTCCGGTCTCGGTGGCGCCGCGATTCACCTGGGTGACGCTGGACGCCGCTTCCTGTGTGCCCTGCGCGACGTTCTGCACGCTGCGCGCGATCTCCTGCGTTGCCGCGCTCTGCTGCTCGACCGAGCTTGCGATGTTGGTCGCGATCCCGGAGATCTGGCCGATGGTGCCGCCGATCTCCTTGATCGCTGCGACCGATTCCTGCGTCGCCGCCTGCATGCCCGAGATATGGGTGGAGATCTCGTCAGTGGCCCTGGCGGTCTGGCTCGCCAGCGACTTCACCTCGGCCGCAACCACCGCGAAGCCGCGGCCGGCGTCGCCGGCGCGCGCGGCCTCGATGGTGGCGTTCAGCGCCAGCAGATTGGTCTGCTCGGCGATCGCCGTGATCAGCTTGACGACGTCGCCGATCTCCTGCGCTGCGCGCGAGAGCTTGCCGATCCGGGCATCCGTCTGCTCGGCCTGACGCACGGCGGAATCGGCGATCTGGCTCGACTCCTTGGCGCGACGGCCGATCTCGTCGACGGACGCCGACAGCTCCTCGGTTGCGGAGGCGACCGATTGCATGTTGCTGGAGGCTTCCTCCGAGGCGCCGGCGACCTGGCTCGACAAGTTCTGCGTGGTCTCCGCCGTCCGGGTCAGCGTACCGGCCGCGGATTCGAGCTGCACGGCGGAGGCCGACACGTTGGAGACGATCGAGCCGACCGCGGATTCGAATTCGTCGGCAAAGCGAATCAGCTCGTTGCGCCGCGCGGTCGCACTCGCCTTGTTCTGCGCTTCCTGGGTCGCGGCATCGCGTTCGGCCTTGGCGATCGCCTGGACCTTGAACTCCTCTACGGCGCCGGCCATCTCGCCGAGTTCGTCGCGGCGGCCGAGGCCCGGCAGCACGACGTCGAAATTGCCCGCCGCGAGCTCGCGCATCGCCGCACACATCGCCGCGATCGGTCGCGAAATACCCTTGCCCAGCAGGAACGCCCAGACCAGCCCGAGCACGAAGCTGCCGGCGGCGAGCATCAGGATCAGCTGCTCGGTCTCGCCGATCATGGTGTGCGATTCGTTTTCAAGCCGCTTCTGGTCGGCGAGCAGATCGGACTTCATCGCCGCCGCGCCCTGGCTGATGGCGGCCGCGGACTCCGTCATCTCGACGGTCAGTTCGTCGATCGACTTCGCGTTCGCGATCAGCTTGGCGAGCGCCTCGCGGTACTCTTCGAGCAGCGCGGTGATGTCCTTCACGCTCTGGGTAATCCGCTCGTTATTCGAGGTGATCGCCTTCACCAGATTGTCGGCGAATTTCAGCCGGGCGAGCGCGCTGGAAGCGACCGTCTTGTCGCCGTTGACGACGAAGGTATTGACGGCCCCGGTGATCGACTGGAGCTGGTCGGCCACCTTCTTGGCGCCGAACTGGATCGACTGCAGCTCGGAATCATCGGCGTTGCTCGGGAGATCGTCGAGCTTGTAGCGCATCGAGGTCGCGCTGCGGGTCAGCTTGTTCTGCGCGGTCTGTGCGCTCTCGTTCTTGATGCGGACGATCTCGGCGAAGATCTTGGTGAAGGCGCGGAACTCGCGCTCCAGCTTGGTGATCTGCTCGAGCCGGGCCGGGTTGGTGGTGCCCTTCATCGACGCCATGATGGCATCCTTCAGGCTGCCCTCGGCGGCGAGCGCGGCCTTGGCGTCGTCCTCCTTGCCGGTCGCAACGAAGTAGCGCGCCAGCGAACGGTAGGAGATCAATTCGCGATCGATGTTGCGGGCCAGATCGGCTTCCGCGACGCTCTGGCGATAGGAGCCGACGCCGGCGGAGACCCGCTCGAAGCCCATATAGGCAAAGCCCATGGTGGCTGCCGAAAGCGCCAGCGTGACGGCAAAGCCGAGCATGATCTTGGCGCGAAATCTGAGGGTTGGGATCCTGATCGACAACGATCGCTTCAGCCCCGGCATTCCAACCCCCGTCTTCATTCTGAAAACCACGCGGGGTCCGGCAGCAACCCGCCCCAGACCCCGGAGCGCAAAACTAAGGCAAAATCGATAAGGCCCGGTAAATGGGCAGCGGCCGCCCGGTCCGGCGCGATACTACCTTGGTCGGGCTAGCCGGGTGGGTAAGGCGATTGACGCGCGGGTCCGGCCCGATAGTTTAGAACCGATCAAACCTGACCCTGCCCGGGCCAGGAGAACACACATCGGGAGGTGTCCCATGTCATCGCGTCGACCGGCGCTATTGGCGCTTGCGGCGAGCGTAGCTGCCGGCGCAGTCGCCCGGCCAATGGCATTTCCCCTCACGACCTGAAAGCCACGGGCAAGCCGGAACGCCAGCCATCGCGGCATGGTCCGGATGCCCTCACGACCCGCGCGGGTTCAATCGGCCGCGCCAAGAAAAGCAAAAATTCTGGTTAGGGAGAGCGCCTTTGGCGAAGCAGAACGGTAGCGCCGCCGACAGTATTGTCGTGGTGCAGGCAAAGACCGACGGGCCGCGGGAAGCAGCCGACGAGATCGCGCGCCAATTGGCGGCGGCTGATCTCGCGATGCTCGTGGTGTTCGTGTCGCCGGTCTACGAGCCGCAGACATTCATTGCCGAACTGTCCAGCCGCATGCCCGACGTACCGATCTTCGGCTGCACCACGGCCGGCGAATTGTCGCCCGGCGGTTGGGACGAGGACAGCGTCGTCGCGATGGGCTTCAACGCGGCCGATTTCGTCATCGCGGCCCGGCCGCTGTTCGACCTTTCGACATTTCGGGTCGATCACGGCCGCTCGATCTGCACCGAGTTGCAGAACGAATTCGCGCAACGCACCGAGCATTGCGATCATACCCATGATTCCTTCGGGCTGCTCTTCATCGACGGCATGTGCCAGCGTGAGGAGACCATCATGTCGGCGATCTATGCGTCGCTCGGCGACATCCCGGTGGTCGGCGGCTCCGCCGGCGACGGCCTGCGCTTCGAGAAATCGTGGGTCTTCCATGGCGGCGAGGCCTTTACCGATGCCGCCGTCCTGATCCTGATCCGGACCCGGCTGCCGTTCCGCCTGTTCAAGTGCGACCACTTCGAACCGACCTCGACCAAGATGGTGGTGACCGAGGCCGACATCGAGCACCGCATCGTCAAGGAATTGAATGCCGAGCCGGCCGCGCTGGAATATTCCCGCGCCGTCGGCCTCAGCGACAGCAAGCTCGAATTGTTCTCGTTCGCCGCGCATCCCGTGCTGGTTCGCGTCGGCGGCGCCTATTACGCGCGGTCGATTCAGCGCACCAACCCGGACGGATCGCTGCAATTCTTCTGCGCCATCGACGAGGGCATGGTGCTGACGGTGGCGCGCGAGCGCGACCCGATCGACGTGACGAGCCGCCTGCTCAAGGAGCTGACCGAGGATCTCGGCGAGGTCTCGATGTTCATCGGCTTCGAATGCGTGCTGCGCCGGCTCGACGTCGAGCAGCGCCAGCTGTCGCGGGAGATGTCGGAGCTCTATCGCCGCAACAAAGTGATTGGCTTTCAGACCTATGGCGAGCAGTATCGCTCCATGCATGTCAACCAGACGCTGACCGGCATCGCCATCGGCAAGCGGGCACTCGCGCCGCAATGACGGATACCAAGACCACGCGAATTGCGGCGCTCGAACGCGAGGCAGAGAAGCTGCGCAAGATCAACGCGGCGCTGATGTCGCGCGTCGAGCGCTCGACCGATCAGCAGCTCAACGCCTTCTCGCTGTTCGAGACCGCGATCGCGCTGGATCAGCAGGTGCGCGACCGCACCCAGCAGCTCAAGCAGGCGCTGCAATCGCTGGAGAAAACCAATGGTCGCCTGCTGCAGGCCAAGCAGCAGGCCGAAGCGGCGAGCTCTTTGAAATCATCCGTGCTGGTCTCGGTCACGCACGATCTGTTGCAGCCGCTGAATGCGGCGCGGCTGACGCTGTCCGCGCTGACCGAGATGGCAACCGAGTCCAAGAGCGTCGCGCTGACCGATCAGATCGACCGTTCGCTGGCGACGCTCGAGGACATGCTGCGGACGCTGCTCGACATCTCCAAGCTCGATGCGGGCGTGCTCAGGCCCGAATTCGGACCGGTCGCGATCGCCTCGCTGTTCGAGCCGCTGGAGCAGGAATTTGTCGCGACCGCCGCCAAGCGCAATCTCGGTTTCCGGATCATGCCGTCGTCCGCGGTCGTTCGCTCCGATCCGCTGATGCTGCGACGGATTCTGCAAAACCTCGTCGCCAATGCGCTGCGCTACACCCAGCGCGGCAGCGTGCTGATGGGATGCCGTGCCAGGGGCGATGACATCTGCATCGAGGTGCACGACACCGGGCCGGGCATTCCGGAAGCGCAGCGCGAAGCCATCTTCGTCGAGTTTCAGCGCGGCGAAACCAGCGCCGGCGACAAGGCCGGCATCGGGCTTGGTCTTTCGATCGTGCGGCGGTTTGCCGACTTGCTCGGACATGACATCAGGCTGAGCTCGCGCGCCGGCAAGGGCTCGGTGTTCTCGGTCACCGTGCCCCGCAGCCAGGATCCGGTTGCGATCCCGGTGCGCGAACAGGCCAGCGTCGACTATCGCTATGGCGGCATGGAGGGCGCCAAGATCCTGCTGATCGAGAACGACCTCTCGAGCGCCGAGGGGCTCGCCCATTTGCTGGAGAAATGGGGCTGCGACGTCGCGGTGACGATCTCCAAGACCGAGGCGCTCGAGCGCATCCATGCGCTCGACGGCATTCCCGACGCCATCATCGCCGATCTGCATCTCGACAATGGCGAGACCGGCATTCAGGCCGTCGATGTCATCCGCGGCGAGATCAACGCCAAGGTTCCGGCGATCATCGTGACCGCCGACTACTCGGCCAAGGCCGCCTCCGACGTATCGGCCTTCGGCCATGAGCTGTTGAAGAAGCCGATCAAGCCCGCCGAGATGCGCTCGCTGCTGTCGTTCCTGCTGGCGGCGGAGCAGTCGGGTGCGCGGTTATGAGCAGAGCGTTTTCGAGCGAAGTGGATACGGGTTCGCGTGAAGAAAACGCGTCAAGACAGAAACCTGGAGCCTTCCCGTTGCGATTCCATCGAAACAGGAAAGGCTCTAGGCGCCATGCGACGACGGCGAGGCCGTCACCGGCGCGTGGTCGTGCTTGCCGAAGTCCAGCTTCGACAGCGCGATGATGGCCTCGGTCCGGCTGCGCACGCCGAGCTTGCGCAGGATCTCCGAGACATGCACCTTCACGGTGGTGACCGAGATATCGAGCTCATAGGCGATGTGCTTGTTCTGCAGGCCGCGGCAGATCATGTCGAGCACGCGAAGCTGCTGCGCGGTGAACTGGCCGAGCTGCTGCACCAGCTCGCGCGCCTCGGCCTGGGCCTTCCGCGCGGCGGCGGTATCGCGAAAGCGCGGCGGCAGGCACACCGCGCCTTCGAGAATGCCGCGCAACAGCCGCGCCAGCTCAAGCTTCGGCGTCGACTTCGGGATGTAGCCGGAAATCCCGAGCGAGATCGCGCCGCCGACGATCCGGGGATCGTCATGCGCCGACACGATCACAAGCGCGCTGCGCGGCGCGGCGGCACGCACCCGGTAGGCGCCGAGCAGGCCCGTGGTCCCGGGCATCGACAGATCGAGCAGGATCAAATCGAGGCCGTCGCGCGCCGCGATCACATCCAGCGCACCGTCGATCGACGTCGCCTGCAGCACCTCGGCATCGGGAAACTCGGCCCCGATCACGCCGATCAGGGCGGCACGGAACAGCGGGTGATCCTCGACGATCAGCAGTCGAGGCGCACCCGCCTTGCCGAGCGGCGGCTCGTCCGCCAGGGGCGCGGTCGTGGTCAATGCTGCGCCGTCCTCCCTCGGATGCTCATGACAGCCATTGTGCGCACGACGTTATCTCAAAGCCGGGTGGCAGCCTATAGGCAGGATTTCGAATGCGTCCGCCTCGCAGTGCAGCACGGCTAGTGTCCCGAATCCGAAGTTCGCATCATTTGCCGCACCTTCGGAGCGAACTTCGGATTCGATAAGGACACTAGCAAACTTATGATTCTAGTGTGCTTTATGAATGCGAAGTTCGTGAAAGTGGCTGCCGCGAAATCGCACGAACTTCGCATTCAGCACACTAGGGCGCCTTCTCCGCCTTTGCGCCCGAACAGACCTCCGGGACCGGAAGCGGAATCTTGCCGAGCTCGATGATAGCCTTGTTGCGGCTGAACAGCTTCAGCTTGCGCAGGATCTCGGTGACATGCGCCTTCACGGTGGATTCCGCGAGCTTGAGCTCGGCAGCGATCTCGCGGTTCTGCAGGCCGCGGATGATCAGATGGAGTACGCGGATCTGCTGCGGCGTCAGCTTCTGAATGCGTTCGCGCAGCGTCCGCGCCGTCTCGGACTGTTCCAGCGCACCGACCGCGACGAAATCCCGCGGCGCCGAGACCGACCCGCTCAGCACGCGCGCGATCGCCTGCGAGAGCTCGCCGAGCGAGGTCGACTTCGGCAGATAGCCGACCGCGCCCATTTCGAGCGCCTCGCGGATGGTATGCTTGTCCTCTTCGCTCGAGACGATGGCGATCGGCAGCCGCGGATAGCGATCCCTGATCTTCTGGAAGCCGGAGAAGCCGACCACGTCGGGCAGCAGCAGATCGAGCAGCGCCAAGTCGATATTCGGCTCGCTGGCGAGGATGCCAAGGGCCCCCTTGATCGAGGTGGCCTCATAGATCCGGGCATCGGGATGCGAGATGCGGATGGCGTTGCCAAGCGCCTCCCCGAACAGGGGGTGATCGTCGATGATCAGGAACCCCATCATGAGGACCCTCGCACTGCTCAAGCCTCCGTTCCGATTGGATCGGAACGAGGCTCTCGATTCATGTTCTGACGCGTTTTCTTCACGCGAACCGGTATCCACTTCGCTCGAAAACGCTCCTCTTGCGAACCGCAGCTTCTAGTTCGATCCGCCGGTATCCTGCACGCTCTGCAGATAGACATATACGTTTCTGAGCTCGTCGTCGCTGAAGACGTCCTTCCAGGCCGGCATGCCCTTGGCCGGCCGCCCGTCATGGACCGTCTTCCAGAATGTCGATTCCATGTCGTCAGCATAGCGCTTCTTGAGCAGCCTGAGATCGATCTTTCGCTCGGCTTGCACCGCGTCCGGGCCGTGGCAATGCGCGCAGGTTCCGTTGAAGACCTCCCGCCCGGCGGTGGCATCCCCCTTGGCGTCGCCGGCGGTCGCGGCGGTCTGAACCGGTTTCTCGGCCGCCGCGGCCGCCTGCCCGACCGTGACGGGCTCGCTGGCGCCGACGGACGACGTCGTCGCGCGGTCGGCCTCGCCGAACTTCACCGGTGCGCTGTTCGGCACGCCATATTTGGCAAACAGGGCGGCAATCTCCCCCTGCAGCCCCGGCAGCACGCCGTCGACTTCATCGCGCAGCGCGCCGGACGCCTTGGCGAAACCGATCGCGGTCGCCCAGAGCAGGCCGTCGCCCTCGGTCGACACGATCTGATATTTGTCGCCGTAGCTGGTCTTGTTGAGCCAACCCGCCACCGGCGCCCAGATGAAGGCGATGTCGACCTTGCCCTGTTCGAGCGCCGCCATGCCCTCCTCCGGGCTGAGCACGGTGACCTTCCGGATGTCGTCGCGCAGCGCGAGCAGGTTCTGCGGCGTCGATTGATACTGCACCGCAACCCGCAATCCCCTGAGGTCGTCGATGCCGGCAAGCTTGCGATCCTTGCTGCCGACCAGCGCATAGCCCTCATGGGCGATCGGCTTCGAGAAGATCACCGCCGGGCCCATGAAATCGTCGATCAGCGGCAGGCCGACCATGGCGTCGCACTGTTTGCTGAGCAACGTCTCCCGCACCGTGCGCTTGCCGAAATAGGACTTGTACCAGTAGGTGCTCACCGTGCGGCCGATCTTCTGCGCCACCGCCTGGCCGATCTCGAGATAGAGGCCGGGCTTGCCCGGGTCGTCGCTCGAGAAAGGCAGGTTGCTCGGATCGGCGCAGAGCCGCAGCGGCGGCTTTGTCTCGTCGGCGCCGGCCGCCAGGGCCGGCACCATGAGCAGGGCGGAGAGCAGCACGGTCCGGATTGCATGTTCCAACCGCGTGTTGCGCGAGGGGGTGCGCAGTTCGTTTCGGGCGATGCAAGACACGGGCAATGCTGCCTCCTTGACGATCGTTACTGCAGGGCGAACACGAACAGCGAGCCGCCTTCGGGCGCCGCGGCGACCATCTTCTTGCCGATGTCACCGAGGAAGGCCGGCAGCGCCGCGGTGCGTCCGACCACGATCGCGACATACTGCTTGCCGTCGACCGAATAGGTCACTGGACCTGCACCGATGCCGCTGCCGAGGTTCTTGCTCCACAGCACCTTGCCGTTCTTGGCATCGATGGCGCGGAAGTCGCCATGCAGGTTGCCGGAGAACACCAAATTGCCGCCGGTCGTCAGCGTGCCGCCGTTGAAGGGCAGATCTTCCTTGATGCTCCACACCTTCTTGTTGGCGATCGGATCCCAGGCCACGAGCTCGCCGAGGAAGCCGCCGGGGCCCGGCTTGGTCGGGAATTCGGCGCCGAGATAGAACACGCCGCGCTTGTAGTTCACGTCAGAGACCGACCAGTCCATGCAGACATTGTTGCTCGGGATGTAGACGAGGCCGGTCTGCGGGTTGAACGACATCGGCTGCCAGTTCTTGCCGCCGATCAGGTTCGGGCAGATATCCTTGGCGGGATGGCCCGGGCCCGGACGCTTGTCCGGATCCTCTTCCGCCCGCATCGTGTTGACGTCCCACTTCTTGGCCCAGTTGGCGAAGACGTATTTCTCCGCGGAGATCACCTTGCCGGTCTCGCGGTTGGCCACGAAGAAGAAGCCGTTGCGGTCCGCCTTCATCAGCACGGGCGTCTCGGTGCCCTTGATCTTGAGGTCGGCGAGCAGCAGCTCGTTGACACCGTCATAGTCCCAGGCGTCGGCCGGCGTGCCCTGGATGTGCCACTTGATCTTGCCGGTGTTGGGATCGATCGCCAGCGTCGAGGCCGTGTAGAGGTTGGTCAGCTTGCCGAAATTGCCGTCGCCGGTGGAGCGCACCGCGGTATTCCACGGCCCCGGATTGCTGGTACCCCAGTAGACCGTGTCGGACTTGGCATCGTAGGAGCCGACCAGCCAGGCGGCGCCGCCGCCGTGCAGCCCGGTGTCGCCCTTCCAGGTGTCGCTGCCGGGTTCGCCCGGCGCCGGCACCGTGTAGGTCTGCCAGAGCAGCTTGCCGTCCTTGAGCGAGAACGCCTGCAACGCGCCGCGGACGCCGTATTCGCCGCCGCCGAAACCGGTGATGACCTTGTCGCGGACGACGAGCGGCGGCGAGGTGATAACCGAGCCCTGCTTGTAGTCGACGACCGTCGAGGTCCAGAGCTCCTTGCCGGTCTCGGCGTCGAGCGCGGTCAGCTTGCCGTCGAGCCGGCCGACGAAGATCTTGCCGTCGGCATAGGACACGCCGCGATTGTTGACGTCGCAGCAGGCGTATTGAAGCACGTCATCCGGAATATCGGGCTGCCAGGTCCATTTGCGCGCGCCGGTCGCGGCATCGATCGCATAGACGTATTTCGGGCCCCACGAGGTCGACACATACAGGTTCTTGCCGATCACAACCGGCGACGACTCGTTGGAGCGGAGCGAAGCCAGCGACAGCGAATAGACCAGCTGCAGCTTGCCGGCATTCTCGGAGTTGATCTGCTTCAACGGGCTGAAGCGCGTATTGCCGTAATCGTGGCCGGCGATTGCCCATCCGTTGGGATCGGACGCCGCCTTCACGACGGAATCATTAGCTTTCGACGCACCAATGCCTGCCAGCACCATGGCGACCAGCGACACGCCGGCAAAGAAAATCCCGCTCCTCAGCTTCATTGGCTTCCTCCAATATGGTTTCGTTGCCGCGATGGGTGCATCGCGCGCGCGTCTCTCGACCCAATTTCGTGAACCAGCGATCTTCCGTCGCTGCGTCGGCGATGAAAATGACAGCAACGCTTTTGCGTCGTTATAGGCGGAAGGTAGTAGCGATCGCGGCGACGATTTTGGCGTGCGGCGAGCACCGTCAGTTTGCCGAAAACCGCTTGCGCTGCCGGGCAATTTCGTCGCGCCGGAGCACGCCGCCGGCTGCTTGCAAATTGCCCATTGAACGGCCGCCTGCTAGGATCGCAGGCACTGCCCGGCGCCTTCATGACAGGGCCGCGACTACGACTTTGATCGCGGTTACGACCCACATGAAGCGTGGTCTACTGGGCCCATAACGAAGCTATTGGGAGAAACGCGTGTCTACAGTCAAACTGACGGTAAACGGCAAGGCGGTCTCGGTCGACGTTGAGGACCGAACCCTCCTCGTGCACCTCTTGCGCGAAAACCTGAACCTCACCGGCACCCATGTCGGCTGCGATACCAGCCAGTGCGGCGCCTGCGTCGTCCATGTCGATGGACGGGCGGTCAAATCCTGCACCATGCTGGCCGGCCAGGCCGCGGGCTGCAACGTCACCACGATCGAAGGCCTCGCCAAGGGCGACGAGTTGCACCCGATGCAGGCGGCGTTCCGCGACAATCACGGCCTGCAGTGCGGCTATTGCACCCCCGGCATGATCATGTCCGCTGTCGACATCGTGCACCGCCATGGTGGCAAGCTCGATGAGGAAACGGTTCGCCACGAGCTCGAGGGCAATATCTGCCGCTGCACCGGCTACCACAACATCGTCAAGGCGGTGCTCGACGCAGCCGGCCGCATGAAGGTTGCGCAGGCCGCCGAATAGCGCGCCACGCACCGCACACGATCAAGCTCACCACCGCCGGTCTCGATGGAAACGGCGGCAAATCGAATCTCCGGTCGGGAGGACTAGACAATGGGTGTTGAAGGAATTGGCGCACGTGTCGTGCGCAAGGAAGATCGCCGGTTCATCACCGGACAAGGACGTTACGTCGACGACGTCAAAATGGTCGGCATGAGCTACGCTCACTTCATCCGCAGCCCGCATGCCCATGCCAAGGTCAAGGGCATCGATTCCGCCGAGGCCATGAAGATGCCCGGCGTGATCGCGGTGCTGACCGGACAGCAGATCGTCGACGACAAGGTCGGCAATTTGATCTGCGGCTGGGCCATCACCTCGAAGGACGGCTCACCGATGAAAATGGGCGCGTGGCCGGCTATGGCGCCGGAGACCGTGCGCTTTGTCGGGCAGGCGGTCGCGGTCGTGATCGCCGAGACCAAGAACCAGGCCAGGGACGCCGCCGAAGCGGTCGTCGTCGATTACGAAGAGCTTCCCGCAGCGGCCGACATCAAGGCCGCGATCAAGCCGGGCGCGCCGCAGCTTCATCCCGAAGCTCCCGGCAACATCGTGTATGACTGGCATCTCGGCGACGAAGCCGCGGTCAAGGATGCCTTCAGCAAGGCGGCCAATGTGGTGACGCTCGACCTCACCAATAACCGCCTGGTGCCGAACGCGATGGAGCCGCGTGCGGCGATCGCGCATTACGACCAGGCCGAAGAGCACTACACGCTCTACACGACGTCGCAGAATCCGCACGTCGCCCGCCTCGTGCTGTCCGCGTTCTACAACATCGCGCCCGAGCACAAGCTGCGCGTGATCGCGCCTGACGTCGGCGGCGGCTTCGGCTCCAAGATCTACATCTATCCGGAAGAGATGGTGGCGCTGTGGGCCTCGAAGAAGGTCAACCGTCCGGTGAAGTGGACCGGTGACCGCTCGGAAGCCTTCCTCACCGACGCGCATGGCCGCGACCATGTCTCGAAGGCGGAGATGGCGTTCGACAAGGACAACAAGATCCTTGGCCTCCGGGTCAAGACCCACGCCAATTTCGGCGCCTATATGTCGCTGTTCTCCTCGGCGGTGCCGACCTATCTCTACGCGACGCTGCTGTCGGGCCAGTACGTGATCCCGGCGATCTATGCCGAGGTGATCGGCGTCTACACCAACACCACGCCGGTCGACGCCTACCGCGGCGCCGGCCGCCCCGAGGCGAGCTATCTGATCGAGCGCATGATGGAGACGGCGGCGCGGCAGTTGAAGGTCGATCCGACCGAGCTGCGCAAGAAGAACTTCATCACCCAGTTCCCGTATCAGACGCCTGTGATCATGGCATATGATATCGGCGACTTCCACGCCTCGATCGACGCCGCGATGAAGGCGATCGACTATGCCGGCTTCCCGGCCCGCAAGGCCAAGGCGAAAGCCGACGGCAAGCTGCGCGGCATCGGCATCTCCTGCTACATCGAGGCCTGCGGCATCGCGCCGTCGAAGGCGGTCGGCAGTCTCGGCGCCGGCGTCGGCCTGTGGGAGTCGGCTGAGATCCGCGTCAACCCGGTCGGCACCATCGAGGTGCTCACCGGTTCGCACAGCCACGGCCAGGGCCACGAAACGACGTTCTGCCAGATCATCGCGGAGCGGCTCGGCGTGCCGATCAGCCAGGTCTCGATCGTCCATGGCGACACCGACAAGGTGCAGTTCGGCATGGGGACCTACGGCTCGCGCTCGCTCGCGGTCGGCGGCACGGCGATCGTGAAGGCGATGGAGAAGGTCGAGGCCAAGGCCAAGAAGATCGCGGCGCATGCGCTCGAGGCGTCCGAGAGCGACATCGTGATCGAGAACGGCGAGTTCAAGGTCACCGGCACCGACAAGTCGATCGCGCTGCCGATGGTCGCGCTCGCCGCCTACACCGCGCATAACCTGCCTGATGGCATGGAACCCGGCCTGAAGGAGACGGCGTTCTACGATCCGACCAACTTCACCTTCCCGGCCGGCGCCTATATCTGCGAGCTCGAGGTCGATCCGGGCACCGGCAAGACCTCCTTCGTCAACTTCGTCGCGGCCGACGATTTCGGACGGCTGATCAACCCGATGATCGTCGAGGGCCAGGTCCATGGCGGTCTTGCGCAGGGCATCGGCCAGGCACTGCTCGAAGGCGTCGTCTATGACGGCACCGGTCAGCTCATGACTGCGTCCTTCATGGACTACACCATGCCGCGCGCGGACGACCTGCCCTCGTTCCAGCTCTCCCACACCACGACGCTGTGTCCGGGCAACCCGCTCGGCGTCAAGGGCTGCGGCGAAGCCGGCGCGATCGGCGCCTCGGCTGCCGTGATCAACGCGATCACGGACGCGATCGGCAACAACAAGCTGGAAATGCCGGCGACGCCCGATCGCGTCTGGCACGCCATTCACGGTTGAGGGAGGAAGAGCCATGTACGAAACAAATTATCACCGCGCTTCCTCGGTCGCTGACGCCGCCGCAACCTTCGCCAAAGGCGCGGAATCAAAATTCCTCGCCGGCGGACAAACCCTGCTTCCGGTGATGAAGCAGCGTCTTGCCGCGCCTTCCGACGTGATCGACCTCTCCAAGGTGCAGGAGATGATCGGCATCGAGGTGTCGGGCGACACGGTCACCATCAAGGCCGCGACGCCGCATTACGATGTGGCGCAAAGCGACGCGGTGCAGAAGGCGATCCCGGCGCTCGCCAATCTCGCGTCGATGATCGGCGATCCCGCCGTGCGCTATCGCGGCACGATCGGCGGCTCGCTCGCCAACAACGACCCGGCGGCGGATTATCCGGCGGCGGTGCTGGCGCTCGGCGCAACGGTCAAGACCAACAAGCGGTCGATCGCGGCGGATGATTTCTTCAAGGGCCTGTTCACGACGGCGCTCGAGGATGGCGAGATCATCACCGCGGTGTCGTTTCCGGTCCCGGCCAAGGCGGGCTACGCGAAGTTTCCGAACCCGGCCTCGCGCTTCGCGCTAACCGGCGTGTTCGTCGCCAAGACCAAGTCGGGTGACGTCCGCGTCGCCGCGACCGGTGCGTCGCAAAGCGGCGTCATGCGGGTCGCGCCGATCGAGCAGGTGCTGAAGGCGAACTGGGCGGCCTCGGCGCTCGACAGCGTGACGATCCCGGCGAGCGGCCTGCTCGCCGACATCCACGGCTCGGCGGATTACCGCGCCAACCTCGTGAAGGTGATGGGACAGCGGGCGGTGACCGCGGCCGGTTGATCAAGCATGATCCGGAAAAGTGCGAAGCGGTTTTCCTCGCGACAAACGCGAAGCGTTTGCGCGGAGATCATGCTCAAACAAAGGGCTAAAGCGTGATGACGAACCTCATCGCGCTTTAGCGCCTAAACACAAGTCTGCAACGGCGCGCAGCGATGCGCGCCGTTCGCGTTTTTACCGGCGGCACAGGACAAAAGGTGCTTGCCACATCCGGCTTTAGGCGAGACAATTTAGCTAATCAGCTAATTAAAATACCGTCCCACGGACGGCTGGGAGAACGCATGAAGTTCGGCACCAAGCCAGCCGTGACATCTCAGCCGCCTAGCGCCCCGCAACCAACGGAAGAACAACGTGCTCGATAAACCTGCCTCCCAGACCGCCGCCCGCACCTCGGGCCCGCTCGCCGGCTTCCGCATCGTCGAATTCGCCGGCATCGGTCCCGGCCCGTTCGCCTGCATGCTGCTCGCCGACATGGGCGCCGAGGTCATCACGCTCGATCGGGTCGGCGCCGGCAAGAATCTGAAGGCGGTCGCAACCCGCGGCCGCAAGGTCATCGAGCTCGACCTCAAGAACAAGGCGGCGATTGCTGAAGTGCTCGACCTGCTCGGCCACGCCGACGCGCTGATCGAGGGCTTTCGTCCCGGCGTGATGGAGCGCCTCGGCCTCGGCCCCGATGTCGTGCTCGCGCGCAATCCAAAACTGGTCTATGGCCGCATGACCGGCTGGGGCCAGGAAGGCCCGCTGGCCAATGCCGCCGGCCATGACATCAACTACATCTCGATCACAGGCGCGCTGGCCGCGATCGGAACCAAGGAGAAGCCGGTGCCGCCGCTCAACCTGGTCGGCGATTTCGGCGGCGGCGCGCTCTACCTCGTGGTCGGCGTGCTCGCAGCGCTTCTGGAAGCGCAGAAGTCCGGCAAGGGCCAGGTCGTCGATACCGCGATGTGCGACGGCGCGGCCTCGCTGATGTCGATGTTCTACGACATGGCCGCGCAGGGCCGCTGGAGCGGCGGCCGCGACCAGAATTTCCTGGACGGCGGCGCGCATTTCTACGGCGTCTACGAATGCTCCTGCGGCAACTTCATCTCGATCGGCTCGATCGAGCCGCAGTTCTACGCGCTGCTGCGCAAGCATGCCGACCTGACCGACGCCGACTTCGACGCGCAGATGGACCGCAAGGCCTGGCCGGCGCTGAAGGAGAAGCTGACCCGGGTGTTCAAGAGCAAGTCGCGCGCGGACTGGTGCCAGATCATGGAAGGCACCGACATCTGCTTCGCGCCGATCCTGACCATGGAGGAAGCGCCGAAGCATCCGCACATGGCGACCCGCCAAGCGTTCGTCGAACGCCACGGCGTCACCCAGCCCGCCCCCGCGCCGCGCTTCTCGCGCACGCCGTCGGCGATCCGCGAGCCGGAACTGGCGAATATTGGCGACGTGACCAGCGCGTGGAAGGCGGGGAAGTAATTCACCGTCGTCCCGGCGAAGGCCGGGACCCATTACCCCAAATGCCGGCTATTGTGCGACGTTGGGGCCGCGATCCCTTCTACAACTAGACTCGGTGGTTATGGGTCCCGGCCTTCGCCGGGACGACGACTGAGAGTTTTGAGCGAACGCGCTCCCCTCCAAGGCCTACGCCGCGTGATCGACCTTCAGCACGCCGCGGCGGATCTGGTCTTCCTCGATCGATTCGAACAGCGCCTTGAAGTTGCCTTCGCCGAAGCCGTCGTCGCCCTTGCGCTGGATGAACTCGAAGAAGATCGGCCCGATCGCGTTCGCCGAGAAGATCTGCAGCAGCACCTTGGTCTGGCCACCGTCGACCACGCCCTCGCCGTCGATCAGGATGCCGTTGGTCCTGAGCCGCGCGACGTCCTCGCCATGCTTGGGCAGCCGGGCGTCGATCCGCTCGAAATAGGTGTCGGGCGGCGACGGCATGAACGGCAGGCCGTCGGCGCGCAACCTCTCGACCGTCGCGTGGATATCGCGCGCGCCGCAGGCGATGTGCTGGATGCCCTCGCCGCGGTAGACGTTGAGATATTCCTCGATCTGACCGGAATCGCCGGCGTCCTCGTTGATCGGAATCCGGATCTTGCCGTCTGGACTGGTCAGCGCACGGGAGAACAGGCCGGATGCGCGGCCCTCGATGTCGAAGAAACGGATCTGACGGAAGTTGAACAGTTTTGCATAGAAGCTGGTCCAGACATCCATCCGGCCGCGATGGACGTTATGGGTGAGGTGATCGACGTAATACAGGCCCGAGCCTGCGGGGCGCGGGTTGGCCGCGCCGAGCCATTCGAACTCGGCATCATAGGCCGAGCCCTTGGCGCCGTAGCGGTCGACGAAATAAAGCAGGCTGCCGCCGATGCCCTTGATCGCGGGCACATCGAGCGTCTTCGCTGCGGGCGCGACATCCGCCGGCTCCGCGCCGAGCGCGAGCGCGCGTTCATAGGCTTGCTTGGCGTCGACGACGCGGAATGCCATCGACGGCGCGCAGGGACCGTGCGCGGCGACGAAGTTGAAGCCGTGGCTGCCCGGCTCCTCATTGACGAGGTAGTTGATGTCGCCCTGGCGATAGACCGTGATCTGCTTGGTCCGGTGGCGGGCGACCGCGACGAAACCCATCAGCTTGAACAGGGCGTGCAGCTCCGCCGGATTCGGATGGGCATATTCGACGAACTCGAAGCCGTCGGTACCCATCGGGTTCTCAGTGCTGATTTCGGCCGGCGGCGCATCGTGCGGAAACGGACCCATGGCGGCAACTCCCTGATTTGTCTGGAGATCAGTTTCCGTCACTTGCTGTGCAACGTGCATGCAAAATAAGTCCCTTTTTGCTATTGTCGCGCACGATCCATGCATGAAATGGACATTCTTCGCATGCCTGAAGTCGATGCCTTCGACCTGAAAATGCTCGCCGCGCTGCAGGACGATGGCCGGCTGACCAACCAGCAGCTGGCCGACCTCGTCGGGCTCTCCGCCTCGCAATGCTCGCGGCGGCGGATGCGGCTGGAGGAAGAGAAGGTCATCGCCGGCTACCACGCCGATCTCGCCGGCGAGGCGCTCGGCTTCGGCCTGATCGCCTTCATCCACATCACGCTTGCGACCCACTCGCCCGACAACGCCAAGCGGTTTCGCGAGCTGGTCAACCGCGTCGACGACATCCAGGAGGCCTACGCGCTGACCGGGGATGCCGACTACGTGCTCAAGGTGATGCTGCGCGATCTCAAGAGTCTGTCCGACATCGTCAACAATGTGCTGATGCCGCACCAGAGCGTGGCCCATGTGCGCTCCTCGATCGTGCTCGACCGCCTGAAGGAGAGCACCAGGCTGCCGCTGAAGTCGCTTCAGGCGTGATGGCTCGAATCGAGGGAAATCCGCCATTCGCTTTTGCGGCTTGGCTTGCGATCATTCCGACAACGGCAAGAGAGACGAACCATGGCGCTGCAGCTGCGACCGAACTGCGAATACTGCGACAAGGACCTGCCACCCAGCGCCACCGACGCGCGGATCTGCTCCTATGAATGCACGTTCTGTGCGGACTGCGCCGAGACCAGGCTCGGCAATGTCTGCCCGAACTGCGGCGGCGGTTTCGCGCCGCGGCCGATCCGCCCGGCCAAGCCGTGGCGGCCAGGTGTCTGCACGGTCAACCAGCCGCCGTCGGACAAGCGGGTGCATTTGAAGTACAGCCTCGAGGACGTCGCGGCGAATACGGCGCGCTTGAGGGATGTCAGGCCCGAGGAACGGTGAGACTCACTCGTCATTGCGAGCGCAGCGAAGCAATCCATTCTCTCCATGCCGGGGCCGGATCGATTGCTTCGTCGCTTCCCTCCTCGCAATGACGGCCCCGCTGTCGGGCTCCCCTGAAAGCGGGAAGGTGGGATGAGGGCCAGCCGCGAGCGCTGGCGTCTACGGAGAGACCGGATTCCCCACCCGGTTTGCTGCGCAAACCGACCTCCCCTTTTCAAGGGGAGGTGAAGCAACGCGAGCTACTCCGCCGCCACGATCGTGCCTTCGACCTCGCCGAAGCCGACGCGATAGCCGTCGCCCTGGCACCAGCCGCGCATGACGAGCGAATCGCCGTCCTCCAGGAACGAGCGCGTGACGCCGCTGGCGAGTTCGACCGGCTCGGTCCCGTTCCAGCTGATTTCCAGGAGGCTGCCGCGCTGATGCTTTTCGGGGCCGGAGATCGTGCCGCTGCCCAGGAGATCGCCGACATTCATCGCGCAGCCGCTGGAAGCGTGGTGCACGAGTTGCTGCACCGACGACCAGTACATGTATTTGAAGTTGGTGCTGCAGATCGTCTTCGCCTCGTTCATCGCACCGGCGCGCAGCGCAACGTCGAGCTGCATGTCGTAATTGTTCGGCTGGGTCTGCTTGAGGTACGCCAGCGGCTCCGGCTGCTGCGCCGGGCCCTGCATTCGGAACGGCTCGAGCGCCTCGCGCGTCACCACCCACGGGCTGATCGAGGTCGCGAACGCCTTGGCCTGGAACGGGCCGAGCGGCACGTACTCCCACTGCTGGATGTCGCGCGCGCTCCAGTCGTTGAGGATGACGAAGCCGAAGATCATCTCCTCGGCCTGCTTCTCTGTCAGCATCTCGCCGATCGGCGAGGCCTGGCCAACCACCACGCCCATCTCGAGCTCGAAATCGAGCCGCTTGCACGCGCCGAAGCTCGGCACCTCAGCGGTCGGCGGCTTCAGCTGGCCGCGGGGGCGGCGCACTTTGGTACCCGACACGACCACAGTCGAGGCGCGGCCGTTATAGCCGATCGGCATATGCAGCCAGTTCGGCTGCAGCGCATTGTCCTTGCCGCGGAACATGACGCCGACATTGGTGGCGTGCTCCTTCGACGAATAGAAATCGGTGTAGCCCGAGACCGCAAACGGCATGTGCAGCCTGACGTCGGCCATCGGCACCAGCGCCCGCGCCCGCAATTCCCTGTTGTCGCGCAGCTCCGGATGATCCGAGCGGAGCAGCTCGCTGATCCGCGCCCGCGTCGCCGACCACACTTTCGGCCCGAGCGCCATGAAGGCGTTGAGCGACGGCTGCGAGAACACGCCGAGCGGCCCGACATCGAGCCGCGAGTCCTGCTCGAGCTCCCAGAGGTCGAGCACATAATCGCCGATCGCAACACCGACGCGCGGCGCAAGGCCATCCTTCGACGAGAACACACCATAGGGCAGGTTCTGGATCGGGAAGTCGGAGGTCGGGGCGACGTCGATGAAGGAGCGGAGCTTTGGGTCGTTGGGGTGGGTCACTGATTCCTCCAATCAAGAAGCTGTCATGCCCGGGCTTGACCCGGGCATCCATCTTCAGAAAGCGCGATGGATCGCCGGGTCAAGCCCGGCGATGACGAGGGACACAAACTCACGGCTTGTTCGGGTCGAACTTCTTCCCCAAGCCCTTCCAGCAATCCGAGTAATCGTCCTGCAGCGTCGACGATTTCGCCGCATGTTCGGTCACGCGCTGCGGGAAGCGGGTCTCGAACATGAAGGCCATCGTGCCGGTCAGCTTGACCGGCTTCAGCTCGCTGTTGCTGGCGTGCTCGAAGGCTTCGCGGTCGGGACCGTGCGGCAACATGCAATTGTGCAGGCTGATGCCGCCGGGCACGAAACCCTGCGGCTTGGCATCGTAGACGCCGTAGATCAGGCCCATGAACTCGGACATGATGTTCATGTGGTACCACGGCGGACGGAAGGTGTTATCGGCCACCATCCAGCGCTCCGGGAAGATCACGAAGTCGATATTCGCGGTGCCCGCGGTCTCCGACGGCGAGGTCAGCACCGTGAAGATCGAGGGATCGGGATGATCGAAGGCGATCGCGCCGACCGGCGAGAAGGTACGCAGATCGTATTTGTAGGGCGCGTAATTGCCGTGCCAGGCGACCACGTCGATCGGCGAATGCGGCAGCGTGGTCTTGAACAGCGAGCCGCCCCATTTCACGTAGAGCTCGGTCGGCGTGTCCTTGTCCTCGTAGCTCGCGACCGGCGTCAGGAAGTCGCGTGAATTGGCGAGGCAATTGGCGCCGATCGGGCCACGCTCCGGCAGCGTGAACGCGCCGCCGTAATTCTCGCAGAGATAGCCGCGCGCCGGGCCGCCGGGAATTTCGACGCGGAATTTGACGCCGCGCGGGATCACCACGATCTCGCCCGGCTCGGCGTCGATCCGGCCGAACTCGGTGACGAAACGCAGATTGCCCTGCTGCAGCACGAACATCATCTCGCCATCGGCATTGTAGAAATGCTGATCGACCATCGATTTGGTGATGAGGTAGATGTGTGCCGCCATGCCGGCCTGGGTGTTGGCATCACCCGCCGTGGTCATGGTCTGCACGCCCTGCAGGAAGGTCATGTCCTCCTTCGGGATCGGCGCGGGGTCCCAGCGCAGCTGTGCGATCGGCATGTCGTATTCGTGGCACGGCGCGGTGCGCCACAGCCCGCTATCTGCCTTGGCGAAGCGGCCGGAGTGCCGCACCGACGGGCGGATGCGATAGAGCCAGGAGCGCTCATTGGTGCCGCGCGGCGCCGTGAACGGCGAGCCGGACAATTGCTCGGCATAGAGCCCGTAGGCGCAGCGCTGCGGCGAATTGCGCCCCATCGGCAGCGCGCCGGGCAAGGCCTCGGTCTCAAAACTGTTGCCGAAGCCGGACATGTAGCCCGGGGTGACCTGCCCTGAGCTGCGCACGATCTGATCAGGCGAGGTATTGATGTTCATCGCTATCCTCCTTGCAGGGCGGCCCACATTTCCTGGTCGCGCTTGTCGGTCCAGATCACGGGATCGTCGATCCCCGACGCCTCGTCATAGGCGCGCGAAACGTTGAACGGCAGGCAGTGCTCGTAGATCGCAAAGCTCGAGAACTTCGGATCCATCACCTCGCGCGTTGCCGCCATCGATTCCTTCAGGCTGCGGCCCTTGGCGACGGATGATTCGGCGGCACCGTAGAGCGTGGTGACGAAATCGCGGGTCATCGCGATCGCATCGCGCCCGGTGGCGAGGCCCTTCAGCGCATCGCCACGGCCCGGCGCGATCGCCTTCGGATTGAAGGCGCGAATCTCGTTCAAGGTCGTCGGCCATTCGCGCAAATGCGCATCGCCGCAATAGCACGCCGAGTGATATTCGATCAGATCGCCGGAGAACATCACCTCGGCATCCGGCACCCAGGCGACGATGTCGCCCGAGGTATGGCCGGCGCCGAGCTGCATCAGCCGCACCTCGCGCTTGCCGAGATAGATCGACATCTCGCCTTCGAAGGTCAGCGTCGGCCAGGTCAGGCCGGGGATGCTCGCGGCATCCTGGAACAGCCGCGGGAAGCGGCCATATTCGGAATCCCAATCCTGCTGGCCGCGCTCCTCGATCAGGCGATAGGTTTCCTGCGAGGCGACGATGCCTTGCGCGTGATAGGCGGAGGCACCGAGTACACGCACCGCATGATAGTGCGACAGCACGACATATTTGATCGGCTTGTCGGTGACGGTCTTGACCCGCTCGATCACCTTGTTGGCCATCGCCGGCGTCGCCTGCGCGTCGAACACCAGGCAGCCGTCGTCGCCGACGATCACGGCGGTGTTGGGATCGCCCTCGGCGGTGAAGGCATAGAGATCGGTGCCGATCTCGGAGAAGGTAACCTTCTTCTCCGAAATATCCGTGGTCGATGCGAAACCTTTGGCCATCAGTTCAATCCTGTCCGTTCAAGCGCTTTCCCCCTCTCCCCGTCCTTACGGGGAGAGGGTTGGGGTGAGGGGCTGTCTCCGCATTCACGGTGACAGATGTGTCTGCGGAAGCTCCCCCTCACCCGGAACGCATCTGACGATGCGTTCCGACCTCTCCCCGCAAGCGGGGCGAGGTGAGGCGGAGGCTGCTGCGCGACTTGATAAAGATCCATCCTGGTTCAGCTCGTAACTATTGTTGTTGCTGCTGTTGCTGCTGGCTTGCATCAAGCATCCGCCGCTTCGCCAGCGCGATCGCCTCGCGCAGCACGTCGAGATCGCCGATATGGTTGGCGAGCACCAGAACCAGCGCAGCATCGAGATCGGCGCTCTGCGCCTCGGTGAGGCCGCGATGGGCCTCGACGATGGCGCGGAAGGCGTCGTCGGGCTTTGCGAAATTCGAACCGGTCGACAGCGCCATGACTGCTCCTCAGTTCAGGCCGGCTGCGCGCGCCAGCGCCGCATCAAGTGCCGGCCGCGCCGCGTTGCGGAAGCGTGCCGCGACATAGCCGTCCGGCCGCAGCAGATAGGCGGTGCCGGGCTCGGCATCGTAGCGCTTGCCGGCAAGACCCTGCGCGTCGACCAGCCCATCCTCGCCGCCGATCCGGATGCTGCCGACGCCGTCCGGGACATCGACCGCAGCGCCATTGCCAAACTCCAGCAGCGTGAAGCGCGTTCCCTGTCTGATGAAAACATCGGTCAAATAGGTGGAACCACCGCCCTGCTCCATCACCGGCGCATCCGGCATCGAAGCGCCCGGCCGCGGGCCGCCGCGCCAATCGTCGCGATCGCCGCTCGACAGCGGCGTGTCGTAGACCGACGGCACCGAGAGCCGCCCGCCATTGACCATGCGCTTGCCGAACTCGGTGTCCTTGGCGAGCGACAGCACGGCCTGGCGCAGCCGCGCTTCCTGTTTCGTCACCGGCGCCATGAAGTCGGTCGAGCGAGTGGACTCGCGGATGTTCTCGTCCGCCGCCGCGCTGCGCTCGATGTGATAGCTCTCCAGCAAGCCCTCCGGCGACAGCCGGCGCAGCACGCGGTCGAGCTTCCACGCCAAATTCTCGGCGTCCTCGAGCCCGGAATTGGCGCCGCGCGCGCCGAACGGCGAGACCTGGTGGGCGGAATCACCGGCAAAGATCACCCGGCCGTGGATGAATTTTGCCATCCGGCGGCACTGGAACTTGTAGAGCGAGATCCATTCGAACTCGAACTTGTCGTGGCCGAGCATGCGCTCGATCCGCGGCCGGACATTCTCGGGCTGCTTCTCGGCCACCGGATCGGCATCCGGGTTGAGCTGCAGATCGATCCGCCAGATGTCGTCCGGCTGCTTGTGCAGCAGCGCCGAGCGTCCGGCATGGAACGGCGGATCGAACCAGAACCAGCGCTCGGTCGGGAACGCCGCCGTCATCTTGACGTCGGCGATCAGGAACTGGTCCTCGAACACCTGGCCTGCGAATTCCGCGCCGACCATCTGCCGTAGCGACGAACGGGCGCCATCGCAGGCGACCACGAAGGTCGCGTGCACCTGGTAGGAGCCGTCGGGAGTTGCGATGGTCAGCGCAACGCCATCGTTGCGGCTCTCCAGCGCGATCACCTTGTTGCGCCAGCGCAGGTCGATTTCAGGCAGTTGCCCGACCCGGTCGACCAGATAGGCCTCGGCGTAGAACTGCTGCAGGTTGATGAAGGCGGGCCGCTTGTGGCCTTCCTCCGGAAGCAGATTGAACTGGTAGAGCTGCGAGGCGCCGTGGAAGATCTTGCCGACGCTCCACACCACGCCTTTCTCGACCATGCGGTCGCCGACGCCTAGGCGATCCCAGAACTCCAGCGAGCGCTTCGAGAAGCAGATCGCCCGCGAGCCTTCGCCGATCCGATCGGCATCGTCGAGCAGCACCACGCGCTGGCCGCGCTGCGCGAGATCGATCGCGAGCGACAATCCCACCGGTCCGGCGCCGACCACGACGACGGGATGCTCCGCGACATTGGCGCCCGAGCGCTCCTGGTCGGGGTGACGGCGATAGCCGAACTGGGTTTTGGCCTGTGCCGTGTTGGCGTGTGCCATTGCGTGACCCTGGATGTTTCCCTTGCGCCGCGGCCTCTGGCTACGGTTCTGTGTGACCGGCGTGCGACCGGGACCTTGCGAGCCGGCCGCGACCTTGCTAAATTAGTCTCACTTGCAACCATCTTAAACCCCCAGTCGGGGCTGCCGTCAACTCAAATTGGAGGGATTTTTGGCACGGACCTCTGCAAGCCAGCCTCCAGCCCGGCCGCGCAGTGCCGTGGAAGCGGAGGTGCGCGACACCATCGCGCCGACCAAGAAGCGCCTCGATCTCTTCCATTTCATGCCGTTCCGCCTGAACCGGCTGGCGGCCGAGGTGTCCTCGGCGCTGTCGAGCGAATATCAGGCGCGCTACGGCCTCGACATTCCGGAGTGGCGCGTGCTCGCAACGCTCGGCTTCCGCAGCGATCCCTGCAGCGCGCAGTATATCGCGCACTGCACGCGCACCCACAAATCCACCATCAGCCGCGCGGTGTCGGCGCTGATGGAGCGCGAGATCGTCGAGCGCGTCGAGAACGCCGACGACCGCCGCGAATTCCGCCTGCGACTGACCAAAAACGGCCAGGCGCTCTACGAGGAACTGATCCCGCGCCTGCTGCGCAAGGAGCAGGAGATCCTGTCCTGCCTCTCCGCACAGGAGCGCCGCGACCTCGGCCGCCTGCTCGGCAAGGTCGAGAACAGCCTCGAGCTGGTGCAGACCAGCGAAGAGGCCGACGCGAAGGACGTGTATTAGACATGCGCTCGGCTTTGGACACACGCTCCGCTGTCGTCCTGGCGAAAGCCAGGACCCATACGCCGCGGCCGGTGTTGTGAACGGGACCCGTCGTTGCAGCGAGCCAAACAAGCGAGATTTGTGGTTATAGGTCCTGGCCTTCGCCAGGACGACGCCGGGGTTGGCTTCACGCCCAACTCAACATGAGGCCGGGACGACGCGTCAGCTACATGGGCGGATTAGCCGAAGGCGTAGTCGGCCGATGAACCACGCGCCGCCGGCGGATCACGCTGCGCTAATCCGCAGCAGCTCTACCAAACCCGTCATCCTGAGAGCCTGACTGAAAAATGGGTGAGTGATCTCAGTGGGGTGTGATTCCATCGGATTTGCAAAGATTCGAGGGAGAGCACGATGCCCTGGACCAAGATCACTCGGGAGCAATATCGGCGGGACGATCTGCGTTATGCAAGCGATATGACCGATGCGGAGTGGGCGCTGATCAGACGCCTGTTGCCGCGAGCGAACCGGCGCGGCCGGCCGCGTAAGACGGAGCTGCGTCGTGTGATCGAAGCGATCCTCTATATCGTTTCGACCGGCTGCCAGTGGCGGGCGTTGC